>CAMVRT010000007.1 GCA_947169975.1 uncultured Oscillospiraceae bacterium | reverse complement strand
CTTTTTCTGCTTGACTGGTGCTCTTTTTTACGCGTTATTTTGCAACGCGCCCTTTTGCTTTAATTTCTTCTACCAACACGCCGTCCTCCAGCCGGTACACGGTGTCGGCACAGGAGGCGGTTTGCATGTCGTGGGTGATGAGGATCACGCCGCGGCCCCTCTTGTGCTCCTCCCGCAGCAAGTCCATGATGATGTCCCGGTTCTGCACGTCCAGGTTGCCGGTAGGCTCGTCCGCCAGGATGAGGCACGGGTCCAGGATCAGCGCCCTGGCCACGGCCACACGTTGCTTCTCGCCGCCGGAGAGGGTGTTGACCCGCTGCTCCAGCAGCGGCGTGATGCCCAGCCGCTCCGCCAGCTCCTCCAGTCCCCGGGTATCCTGTGCCTTCCCGTACATCGTGGGCAGCAGGATGTTCTCCCGGCAGGTCATGGTGGGGATCAGGTTGTAGGATTGGAAGATGAAGCCAATGTTCTCCGCCCGGAGGCGGGCATAGTCCCGCCCGTTGCGGATCAGCGTGCCGTTGAGATGGTACTCCCCGGCATCGTAGTCCTCCAGCAGGCCCAGGATATTCAGCATGGTGGACTTGCCGGAGCCGGACTTTCCCAAGATGGTCACGTAGCTGTCGTTGGTAACGGTCAAATTCATGTCCCGCAGCACGGGGCGGGCATAGGATTTGGCCACGTGCTCCAGCGTCAGATGCAGCTCATTCATGGCGCTCACCCGCCGATCAGGGTCTTATACCCCTTGTCGAACAGCATGCCCTCCTCCAGGCCGTCGCCGCTGATGCAGATCAGACTTCCGGAACGGTAGCTTGCCCTCAGCGACACCTCTTGAATGAACGCGCCGGATGCGTCCACCTGGCGGGCATACCACACGTCGTCCTCGCCATCGGCGTCACGCTGATAGATGGCGCCTGCGTCCACCACCAGCGCCTGGCTGAACACCCGGCCGGTGCGCAGGGACAGATTGCTGACGGACGCGCCAAGGTGATAGCGGTCGCTGTCGATATGGAAACGCGCCACGGCGGTACCGTCGACGTTCTGGATCCGGGACAGGAACAGCAGCTCCACAGGCGTCCCGTCCTCCAGCGTCAGCTCCAGCGTGGAGCGGCGCAGCACGGAAGCAGTAGACTCGTCCACGGTGCACTCCAGCTCCACCGGAGTGAATAGCTTATAGCGGATATAGGGGCTGGAGGCATAGGGATTGATCTCATCAATGATGCCGTCGAATTCGGCGGTGACGTCGCGGCCCTTGTAGGTGCCCAGCTTGTCACCCTGGTGCACCTCATCGCCGCCGGAGACCTCCCAGCGGAAGCTGGCGCTGTCCACACTGCCCAGCTCCTGATAGGCGTAGGTACGGGAGACGAAGGTGCCGCTGACGGCAATAGTCTCCGCCACGTCCATGCGCGAGGTCTCCACGATGTCGCCGTATGCCATCTCCCGCAGCTCCGGCAGTTCCGGCGCGGCGTAGGCCTCCATCTCCCGCTGCGAAATCCGGGAGATCAGCCCCAAGGGCAGCAACAAAAGAGCCACCACCAACAGGGCAAAAAGGACCTTCGGAATGATCGACTTATGCATATGATAACCTCCTTACTCCGCTTTCAGATACTGTACGACCTCCACCTGCGTCGAGCGATAGGCGAAGATCAGGCTGAACACCACCGTCAGCGTCACGGCGCAGACAGCAAAGATACCGAAGGAATACGGGCTCAGATACACGGTCCAGGTGGGATCCACTGACGGGATCTCCCCGGGAATCTGCTGCACCAACTTGTACCCCAGCAGCGCCGTGACGGCCAGCCAGACGGCGAGCAGCGTACACCCGGCCATCACCAGCACACTCTCACACAGAAACTGGCGAATGATATGCCACTTGGACGCGCCCAGGGCTCGCTTGATGCCGATCTCAAACCGACGGCGGGACAGAGCGTTTTCAAAGCAGGAGTACAGGTTGATGCCCAGCAGCAACAGCAGCGCCGCCGCGATGAGGCCCTTGGTGTGCTTCTGCGTCTGGATCACCTGCAGCGCCTGGGCCTGCTCCTTGGCAGCACACATGACGCCCACGGCGGAGAACATCTTCTCCGCCAGCTGAGCCGTCTCCGAGGGGTGGTCAGTATAGAGGTCCAGATGGGTCTGCCACATGCCCTGCGGCACGCTCACCGGGGACAGGTCCGCCTTGTTCACAAAGGCGTAGGTGCTGTAGCTGCCTTGGCCTGTCTCCCGCTGCTCCTGCAAAAAGCGGGATAGGGAATCCGCACGGCGGATAGCATTTTGGGGATGTAATACACCCACCACCTTCAGATTCAGCCGCTGGAAAAAGTGTTCCTCGCTGCCCATGTATTCCAATTCGTAGGCAAAGCGCGGGTCGGCCTGCCTGTCCAGGCCCAGGCTGTAGAACAGATCCTCCTCCAGCAGGATCTCCCCGGGCTGAATCTCGAGGAAGTCATGCTCCTGTCCGTCCAGCCATTCCACGGTATAGCGGCAGATCTCCTGTGCCCAGACGGGCATGACAAATTGGTCGTCCACCGCCACGAAGTCGATGGGCACGCCCACGGTGAACTCCCCCAGCTCGTCCTGGCCCTGCAGGTTCAAGCCCATGCCCAGACAGGTGTAAAACCACCGCTGATCCTTGATATTACCAAGCCCGGACGCGTTCTCCACGAACAAATCCATCTGCTCGCGGCTCTGCTGCCCCAGGAACTCCACCTCCACCAGAGTGGGGTCCTGGCTCATGACGAATCGATAGCGGTTGTACAGGCGGGAGTCCGTGAAGATCATGTACCCCAGCAGCAGCGCCAGCGACAGCACAACCGTCACCGACAGCAGCGCGTAGCTCCGCCGCTCCCGCCATACCATAGTCAACGTGTGGGAGTAGATGCTTTTTTGTCTCATGCTATTCCTCCGCCCCTAACTTTTATGTATCTTCCTTGCTGCGGGGTCAATCCGCCGCCATCATGGCCTCCCACTGCTCCGTCCAGCCCAGTTGGTCGTACAGCTCCTTGGTTCCGAGAAGGTTGTTGACATGGAAAGGGTCATACTGCACATACTCGTAATAGCCCTGCATATCCACGTTGTCCATAACGATGGCATAGAGCTCCTGCGGAATGAATCCGCGCTGTTGTCCTCCTTCCCAAATCAAGTGATAGACCTGCCCATCTATCTCACATTTGATGACGAAAAAACCCTGGCCCATCACACTCAATTCCGACAGATGTGGCCCCGTGAAGTAAATCCATATCGTCGTTTTTGCACCTGGTGAAACCACAACCTGGTTCTCTGCTGTCAAAATCTGTTGATCTTCCACGCCCGGTGCCGTGCCGTGTACAACCACCTCTGCCACTGGATAATTCTCATTCAAACTGGTCACGCCTATGAAGGTGATCTCCGTGTCGCATGTTATTTCAGAGGTAATACTGCATGCGATTTCCGGGCCAAACATGTAGCTAAGACTGCCGCTGCTGGCAGTGAGGCCGCTCAGACCGATATTCTCCGGCAAGTCATACAGTAAGCCAAGGTACTCCATGTGTAGTCGAATCTCCCCAATGTCTATCACCTGCTCCACGCCTGGCCAAGAGACCGTAATGTTGTGGATCTCACACTCCTCGCTCCACCTCAACAATGTGAATTTCAGATCATAGACATATGCGTTGGGATTCCCATTCTGCCCAAACCACATGGCGTTTGTCTGCATCTCCTGCAGTGACCTCCACTCGCTATCTATGGACGAGGATGCGGGTTCGCCTGCGCCGATTTTTTCCTGATCATCATATTCGGCTGTAGTCCAGCGATAGTAATCCCTCCAATCGATATTCGAATAGCCATAGAAATCATAATATGGGAATGCGTCAGAGATGTGCTCGCTTCCCGAGTAGTCATCAACATATATCCTATCGAATTCCACATCGTCCCGGTCAAGCTGCACGCCAAACTTCTCTGGATCCATAGGATCCCGTGACAGCACAAACAGGTGGAGTGTTCGGAAGCTACAATCCCGGTAGTAGTCCGCATCCATATTGGCAGCTACGATGTACTTGTCCCCTACCTGCACCACGTTACTGCCCTCGGGAATATTGCGGTTTTTCTCCGGCAGGGTGGATAAGGCACAGGGCGGCTGCAGATCCTCCCCTGGGCTGATCGGCTTTACCGGCTTGATCGGCTTCGCTGGCTCGATGGACTCCGTGGACGTCTGCGGCTCTGTCTCGCCCGACTGCGGATCGTCCAGCGTCTGCTGCGGCGTCCTTCCTCCGCAGGCAGCTATGGACGCTACCATCAATATGGCCAGCAGAAAACAAATCGTTTTTTTCATCATAAGCAAGTCCTTTCGATTATCATGAGGTTTCCGGAAGACTCATTCCGCCGCCATCATCGCCTCCCATTTTTCCGTCCAGCCGATTTGCCGGAAAACCTCGGCATCCCACGGATATCCCACGTTTTGAGGATCAAAAGCGAAGGACTCATAATAGCCCTGTACATCCACATTGTCCATGACCGCAGCGAACATGACATAGGGATCGCAGCCGCAGAAAGAGCTTCCCTGCCACAGGAGCTGATACCCGCGGCCGTCCACCTCGCAATCGATGACGAAATCCAGCTCCTGGCCGCAGCCGGCCAGCTCCGTCAGATGCGGGCCGGTCACATAGACACGCAGTTCGGCCTCGGCTCCCGGAGAGACGATCACCGGCTTGTCCGCTTTCACGTGGAGCAGATCCTTGACTCCCGGGCTCGTTCCTGCCACTGCGACACCTACCACCTCATAGTCTGCGTTGAGACAGGATACGGAGCGAATTGTCAGCTCGCTCTCCGCTGTGACGTCGCAGCCTGTGCAGATGAGGCCCGGGCCAAATATCCCTGCATCGCCGTGGAGGCCCAGCAGCTCGATGCCGATTTCTGACTCCCATATGTACCCGTCATAGAGCTCCGTCGGGTGACAGCGTATCTCCCCGATGTCAATGGTTTGGCTGACACCCGGCCAGGAGACGGTGACGCTGTGGATGGTCATCTCCTCTTCTATATCGCCCAGCCAAGCCCCGATCCGATAGCAGTATTCTCCGGATACGCCGTTCTTTTTAAACCACGTTCCAACAGTTTCCCACTTGCTCATCTTGTCGGCTTCCTCTTGCGTGAGGCTGCCGGTTTTGTATTCCCATTGGTAAAACAGCTTCCAGTCCGCCTGCATATAACCACAGTACAGCCAATACGGAAATTCGTACTCTGCGATTTCCCCGTCTGTCACGCCAAAGCCGGTATTTGGAAGATCACTGTCAAACCGAAGTGTGATCGTATCCGGATCCATGGGCTCCCGGGACAAGACATAGAAATCCAACTGACGGTAGCAGGAGTCCCGGTAGTAGTCTGCGTCAAAATTGGCGGCTACGATCCACTTGTCCCCCACCTTCACCACGTTGCTTCCCTCAGGGATGTTGCGATTGGACTCCGGAAGAACGGGCAACGTATAGGGATCACCCTCCGGCTCACCGCCGGGAACGGTGGCTGGGGGGCCTCCATGCTGGACAGAATTGTCCGGCGTTGCGGGATCAATGGGCGTCTGATGCTGCGGATCATCCGGTATTTCCGTTGGGGCAGTTGTCTTGCCCCCACAGGACACCAGCAAGAGGATCAGCATCAGGGCAAGCATTGCAAATACCATTCTTCTTGTCATGGGATGCCCTCCTTCTCCGTTCGAAACAGCTTCGTAAACGCTGCAATTAGTTTACATTTGTAAACCTCTATATCTGTAGTTTACATTTGTAGACTGCATTTGTCAATAGCCAAGGTAAAAAAAGATCACCTGCGTATCCATCAGTCGATACGCAGGTGTTTGCAATATGGGTATCATCACGTATTAAAGCCGGCCGCTGCCGTCCAGGATGGTTTCGAGAAGCGCCTGCTCCTCATCTGTCAGCGCCCCGGCCATAGCACAACCGTCCTTGATCACCGTACCGTCGGAGGCCAAGATAGCATAGGTAGCCTTGTCGGTCACAACAGTGTACGCGGCAAGCCCGTCGAGCTTTTGCGGAGGCACGCCGTCGGTTTTGTAGGCTCTCCCGTCCAACATCGACGTCAGCGCGGCGGAGGCGTCCTCATCGCACACGACGGGAGAACCGAGCCAGCCACTGAGCTGGCTGCTGCGGTACACGGTCACCGTACCGGGCGCCCAGTTGGCGTCGTTGTAGCTCATGGCGGTCATCTCATCGGACAACGTCACCGTGACCAGCTCCGTTTCTTCCCGCATGTCCATATACTCTCTCACGGCGTCTGTCGGGTTGCGGAGCAGATTCGGGTCCAGCAGCTCGTCGGGGAACTCCATCACCACTGTATAGTCGGCAGTGGCAGCCAAGACCCGGACGTTGTAGCCCCAGTGGTAGTTCATCGGATACAGGCCGGACAGGAGGCGGATGGTGAAGAGCATGCCCCAATACCGGTCGCCTTCCACTGCGTCCCTTCGGGCGGATCTGCAGTAGAAGATAGCCCCCTCGCTGCTGCTCTCACAGGAATATCTGCCCTTCCAGTTCTCGGGCAGCGTCACCGTCAAATCCAGCTCTGGCGTATAGCCTGCGCACGAAATACGGAACACGCCATCGTCTTTTGGCGTAACCTCCAGTTGAGATCTCTGTCTGATGTGCTCTATCGCCTCTTTGATTACGGACAACTCATCTGCTGTCAGCGGTTCCGTGCCGCGATACCGCTCCTCACCCCGAAGGACTTCCCCCGTGTAGGTAGAAAGAAAGTAAAAGGTCCCGTCCACCAAGAGCTGGACGTCGCCCGGTCCGTAAGAGGCCGTATCCGCCCCATCTTTCGCCCGGAAGTCCGGGTCGTCAACAAACGTCCGGCTCTCCAGTGTTTTGCGGACAGCTTGAGAGGTTGCCTTGTCAAAGCTCTCCGGGCCGCCGCTCCCCCTGATATTCGGCCCTAATCTGTCAATGACCCAATATCGCACAAGGGTGTCGTCATACACCAATGGGACAACCACCGGCTCCGGGTCCGATGCAGGCTTGCCATCATTGGAAATAGATGCGATAATCTTGGATGCGTCGGGATTGGTGGCACATGCAGCTAGAGCCGCCACGCACAGTACAGCGGCCAGTAGAGACGCCCAGATTTTGGGTTTGCGCCAGTTGAGGGCATTTTTGATGCGGCTCTTGACACTGCTCTCGCCAAAGCACAGGGGTGTCGCCGTCGGAAAACGGACAGGCGCGGCGAAGGACAGCAGCGTGCTGCTGTATGCGATATTGGCGTCGTCGCGAAGGCCTAATACCTTCTCATCGCAGCTCATTTCCATGTCCCTGCTCATAAGACGGAAGGCCAGCCACACCAGCGGGTTAAACCAGTGTACCGCCAGAAGCAGGTAGGCAAAGCTCTTGGCCACATGAGCGCGTCGGCGCAGGTGGAAACTCTCATGGGCAAGCACGTAATCCAGCTGCTCGCCGCCAAGCCCCATGGGTATATAGATCCGCGGTCTCAACATGCCCAGTATAAAGGGGCTACGGATGCAGTTCGTCTCAAAAACCCTGTCCCGGACGATAACGGCGTCACTCACCAGACGGCGCATCCTCACATAGCTGTAGACACCATAGCCGATCAGAACCGCCATACCCGCCACCCACAGGCAGATGGCCAGCCACATCAGAGTCGTCACGGCAGACGGAGCGGACTGGGCGACGACCTCCGCAGTGGGGGTCGGCGTCACGGGGATGACCGGCGTCACCGGGGTAGTGGGTATCGCCGGCATCTCCGGTATCACTGCGGGAGAAACAATGTCAGGGAAATAGGTGATGGCGTTAGCCCGAGTCACTGCGGTCTCCGCAGCAGGAGTAACGGTGCCTTGCAGCGGTTTCAGCCGGAATATGCTGAAGCCCGAATGCAGTGACACAGGGCAGCACAGGCGAAATGCCACAACGCTCCACAGCAGGTATGACCACTTCTTCGGAGCCCTGTGCAGCAGGAGCCGTGCCAAAAGCACCACCGCGATAACCACGCTGGCGGCGACGCTCATATTCAGAACAGTCAGGAAGATCTGTTCCACCGTCCTCTTCTCCTCTCTCCGGATGCCCGGTCACTTGCTGTGTCGGTCGATCATCTTCTTCAGCTCATCAGCTTCTTCCCTGGATAGAGTTCTGTCGCCCAGGAAGGCCACCAGAAAGCTGGGCAGAGAGCCGGCAAAGGTCTGGTCCACCATATAGTTACACTCCGCGATCTGAACTTCCTTCCGGCTGACCAGCGCAGTCACCGTGGAGTTCTCGTTCTTCAGCAGGCCCTTGTTGCTCATCCGCCTGATCAAGGTATAGGTGGTGGACTTTTGCCAGCCCAATTTCTCTTTGCACAGGTCCACCAGCTTACCCGAGGGAACCGGCTCGCTGTCCCAGATAATGTCCATGAACCGTGCCTCGCCCTCCGTCAGTCGTTTGATTCCCATGGTACGCCTCCTCTCGATGTTTTTATTTTCATTCTTCTCTTCTTTAGTCTACAAGTATAAACCATTTTTGTCAACGGTTTTTTCTGTCACTCTGGTTACGAAAAAATGAGCAGGGTGTTCTAACACCCCGCTCATCACTTTTTGGTACGGATTAGCACATACTTGCCAGTAATAATAGCAAATACCTCATTTACTGGACAAAAAGGAAATGGTAATAGCAGTTATACTCGTTATTCCGTAAATTCGTCGTTTGTATTTTTTTCGTTTTAAGGAGTATATTTCTACATCATATTCCGCCCAAATTCCGCCCACGCATAAAAGCGACTTATCCAAAAGCACTAAAAAAGTTGCAAAAAAGGCCCGATTCTCTAAGAATCGGGCCTTTTTTAGTGGTGGAGATAAGCGGGATCGAACCGCTGACCTCTTGAATGCCATTCAAGCGCTCTCCCAGCTGAGCTATACCCCCGAATATTCTGTTTTGCTGCTTTCAGCTTGATTAATATAGCAGATGCGGATCAGATTGTCAACCCCAAACTTTGAAAAAAACAAAAAAACTTCCTTCTGTTTCATCCATGTGAAAAACGTTGCAATTTCAGAGCAAAAGCGGTACAATACGCTCCGGCAAACAAATATACCTGTACGAGGAGCACCATATGAATAAGAAAGAATGGATCCGCACGTTGAAATTTGTCGGCTTTTCCATCTCCGCCGGCGTTATCGAGATCGTTACATTCACCCTGCTCAACGAATTCACCCCCCTTCCCGAATGGCTGTGTTATCTCATCGGCCTGGTTTTGTCGGTGCTCTGGAACTTTACCTTTAACCGTAAGTTCACGTTTCAGTCCGCCAACAATGTGCCGGTGGCCATGGCCAAGGTGTTCGCCTACTACTGTGTGTTCACCCCCCTCTCCACCCTGCTGGAGCACTATCTGGTGAGAACTGCGGGCTGGAACGAATATGTGGTCACCGCCATAAACATGATCATCAATTTTGTCACCGAGTTTCTCTTCGACCGTTTTGTGGTCTTCCGGGACAGCATCGACACCAACGACATTGCCCGCAGGAAAGCCGAAGCGGAACAGTCAGAGATACTGCAAAAACAATAATAGGAGGCTGTCACATGAAAAATGGAAAAATCTTTGGCCGCATCGCAGTCGGCGCGCTGATCCTCTCTGCGGTACCGTACCGCATCAAGCGTGACAAGGAGACCGGCTCTCTGGAGGTGCGCAGCCTGCTGTGGGGTTTCAAGACGACGCCCAACGACGAAAACAGCAAATTCACCTTTGCCATGCCCGCATCCGGGCTGGACTACGCCGCCCCGGATGCCGGGCAGGAACAGATCGCTGACTGACAGCATGGCACATCCGGCGATCTTGCCGCCGTCTTCTCCACGGGGAGAAAGCTCTGTATGATAAAAACGGCCTGCCCATCGGCAGGCCGCTTTTATTTGGTGATGGGAGAAGGATTTTTGCATTGCAGAAGAGCGTACAAACGCACCGAAATCAAGGGTAAACATACAGACGTAACGGCCTTCGCAGTCTTGCCGAGCCAGAATGGGTCACGCCCCGGAATAACAATATTCCAAACCGAAATCATGATCGTCTGCTTCCTCGTTCAGGTAGTCATACCCTTTTTCTGATACGATCAGAAATCCGCATTTTTCATGCGTCTTTAAAGACGCTATATTCCTCTTGCTGACGCAGCTGCAAAGCCGGAACGGACCGTCTTTCTTCAATGAATCCGCAACACTCGAAAGAAGTATGGCACCGTATCCCTTTCTTCTGTGATCCGGACGCGTCTCAAGCGCTTCAAGGTAGTACAGGCCTTTTTGAACTCTGCACGTTCTCAATGCACTGACCCAGATACCGTCTATCTCAAGGATCCAGTATGCTGCATCTGTCAAATTGAAAAAGTCATTCTTCAGGAAATCCAGGAACCCTGCTTCAACCTTCCGTACGGCTGCATTTTTTTCTGCTTCGTCAGGAAAAAAGTAATTCGTGTTCTCATAATTGCTTTCGGAATACACGTCCATCAGCTTTCTTTCATCCAGATCACAATACTTCATTATTCTCAGCAGCATGATCGCCTCCGCGAACTCTTATTTGTCGGAATGATTATAAAATCACCCTGCCGTTGTGTCAAGAAACAAAAAAACCTCTTTTGTCCTGGTAGACAAAAGAGGTTTCTTATATGGCAGCGGGAGAAGGATTCGAACCCTCACATACGGAGTCAGAGTCCGCTGTGCTACCTTTACACAATCCCGCTATGTTCCTGACGAACAAAAATCATTATACAGATTCCGCGGCATTTGTCAACAGTTTTTTTCATCAAACGCAAAAAACTCTGCCCAGCCGTATGGCCGGGCAGAATTTTTTGGCGTAATCTTATTTTTTCCGGGCAAAGATCTTCTCTGCCGGAACGATCAGCAGTGCGCAGATCACCACAGCCAGGATCGTGTTGGGAACCATATAGGTGCCGTTATAAAGCAGAGAATAAAGCGACGGAGTCATGTGGCCGATACCCATGAACTCCTCCGGCATATACTGGGCATACACCGTGACGCCGCTGATGAAGTGAATCACAAAGCGGGCCAGGCAGCCGATCAGGGCAGCCAGAGGCAGCAGCTTATACTTCCGATACAGCACGCCGGCAAATCCGACTGCGGCGTAAGCCACAGAATAGTCGAAGATGATGGACACCCAACTGATGGAGCTGTGGCTGCCCACAAAGTATTTCAGCGTACCGAAGGCCAGGCCGGCCAGCACACCCCAGCCGCAGCCCCAGCGGACGGCAAAGATGATCAGCGGGATCATCACCAGATCGATGGAACCGCCGAAGCCGCCAAAGGTCAGGCCGATGGGGATCTTTACATAGCTCAGTGCGATGGACAGTGCGATGCACACGCCGGCCTCCGCCAGCATCAGGATCTTGTTGTCTTTCATTTGTCTACATTCCCTTCCACAAAAAAATAACCTCACGGCGGGCCGTGGGGCGTGGAGATGCGGTATACGGTATCTTCATCGCATTCCTACGCCGGCATTACCCGGATCAGGTTCGAGGGTCGCAACGGCTCTACGCTGCGTCTCAGCCGGCTTGCGCCAGCGCCCCTTGGATTGTATCCATATTGTAGCACCGAAGCGGTGCGCTGTCAAGGCGGGAAGGCTGATTGATACGGATTGCCACGTCGCTTCGCCCCTCGCAATGACAGGGCAAACAGAAAGCCTCTCCCATTCGGGAAAGGCTTTCTCTCAAATCATTGCTTACATCCATATAGCGAACGGGCGCAAAACAACGCCCAGGAGCTTGCGGTACCAGGGCCGCTTCTTCCAGCTCTCCATGGTCACCTCGGCGCTCAGATCAAGTGTCTGGTACAGATCCTCCAGAATATCCTCGATGACCGGATCATCGTAGACTACCGTGCCGCACTCAAAATGGAGCCGGAAGCTGCGGAAGTCCATATTCACGGAGCCCACAAAGGCCGTCTCCCGATCCGCCAGGATCACCTTGCTGTGTAAAAATCCGGGGGAATAAGTAAAGATCCGCACGCCGTGGCTCAACAGCTCGCCATAGTAGCATTCCGCCACCAGATAGGCGTACTTCTTGTCCGGCGTACCCGGGAGTATCAAACGCACGTCCACCCCGCTGTCGCCGGCCAGGCAAAGGGCCTTGGTCATGGGGTCGTCAATGGTCAGATACGGCGTGGTCACATACACCATGCGGTTGGCGCCGCTGATCATCTGCAGGTAGATATCCTCTACAGTGCTCTTGGGGTTGTTGTTGGGGCCGTCGGACACGCTCTGGCAGAAACCGGAGGCCTCATACCGTCCGTGGGGGCGGTAATAGTCGTGCTCCCGCTCCATATGGCCGCCCAGATCCTCCCACATGTGGATAAAGTCCCGGGTCAGTCCCCAGGCACCCTCACCCTCCAACCGGAGGCCGCAGTCCTTCCAATAGCCGAACTTATGGGTGATGTTGGCATACTCATCGCCCACGTTCACGCCGCCGGTATAGGAAACATTGCCGTCCACACAGGTGATCTTCCGGTGGTCGCGGTAGTTGAAGTAAAGGCGATTGACATAGTGATGGACAGGATTGAAAATCTTTACCTCCACGCCCATCTGACGCAGTTGCTCCACATCCTCGCCGCGGATTCGCATCATGCTGCCAAAATCATCAAACAGCAGCTTGATCTCCACGCCTTGAGCCGCTTTTCGGGAGATGACATCCACTACCCGATCCCATACCTTGCCGGTGGCCATGATGAAGTACTCCATGAAGATGAAATGCTCGGCGTACTCCATTTCCTCCAGCATGTCGTCCAGATATCCTTCGCCGGTAGAGAGATATTCCACCTGGGTGTGCTGATACAGCGGGAAGCCCTCCCGGTGCAGATAGGAGGCCATACGTCCCCACTGGGTGTGTGAGCGGCGCAGCTTTTCCACGTTGCTGCGGCTCTGCTCCTGGCGTGTCCCGGTCTCCGTTGGTAGCGGGATCCGTTTCAAATTCAGTTGCTTGCTCTGTCGGTCTCCGTTCCAGAGAAGATACAGGATCAGGCCTGCCACGGGAACCACAAGCACAAGAATAATCCAGCCTGTGCGATAGTTTGAGCCGCCGGGCCTGTTATTGATGCGGATGGCGGCAGCCAGTGCCACTAGCTCCAGCACGGTATAGACAATGGCAAAGTGCTGGCGCAGCAAAAGGCTCAACAGAAAAACCAGTCCGATCTGTGCAAACAGCAGGAACGCCGCCAGCATCAATCGCAGGGCAGCGGCGATCCGTCGCTCCGTATGCTGTTGTACATCATGGCGTTTCACCGCTGCCTGCTCCTTTCCCTTCTGTTTTTATAGGCCGGTCAGATGTTGCTGGCGTGCAGCAGATCCTGCTGGATCTGCCACAGCTTGTCGGACAGGTCCACGTAATAGGTCTGGGGGTTATCGAAGCGCTTGATCTCGTCCCAGAACTTGTCCACCTGCTCGCGGCAGTAGTTCTGGATCTCCTGCAGGGTGGGGCACTCATAGACCCGCTTGCCGTTCAGGAAGATGGGCACCAGCAGCTCCTGGGCGTTGAAGTCGTAGACGGTCTTCTTTTTCCACGTGGCGTGGGGATCAAAGATCACCAGATCGTGGCTGTCGTCCACCGTCTCGTCGTGGAGGGTGATATAGTCGGCGATGGCCTTGCCGGTGTCGTTGCCGAAGAAGCGGTACACCTTCTTGAAATGGGGAATGGTGATCTTCTCGATGTTCTCGCTGACCTTGATCTTGGGGGTGATATTGCCCTTGTCGTCCTCCACGGCCACCAGCTTGTACACGCCGCCGAACACGGGCTCAGAGCGGGAGGTGATCATCCGCTCGCCTACGCCGAACATGTCGATCTTGGCGTCCTGGTTCAGCAGGTCCCGGATCAGATACTCGTCCAGGGAGTTGGAGGCGGAAATCTGGCAGGTTTCCCAGCCGGCCTCGTCCAGCATCTTGCGGGCCTCGCGGCTGAGATAGGCGATATCGCCGGAGTCCAGACGGATGCCGCACTTGGTGATGCCCAGGGGCTTGAGCACCTCGTTGAAGGCGCGGATGGCGTTGGGCACACCGGACTTGAGGGTATTGTAGGTATCCACCAGCAGCGTGGCGTTGGTGGGATAGATCTGGCAGTAGGTCTTGAAGGCCTCGTACTCCGTGTCGAACATCTGGACCCAGGCGTGGGCCATGGTGCCGCCGGCGGGCACGCCGTAGAGCTGGTCGGAGATGGTGCAGGCGGTGCCGTTGACGCCGCCGATGTAGGCAGATCTGGCGCCGACAATGGCGGCATCAGCGCCCTGGGCGCGGCGGGAACCGAACTCCAGCACCACGCGTCCCTTGGCGGCCCGAACGATGCGGTTGGCCTTGGTGGCGATGAGGCTCTGGTGGTTGATGGTCAGCAGGGTGAAGGTCTCGATAAGCTGGGCCTCGATGGCCGGTGCGCGGACCACCACCAGCGGCTCGCGGGGAAATACCGGGGTGCCCTCGGGAACGGCGTAGATATCACCGGTGAAGTGAAAATCTTTCAGATAGTCCAGAAACTCCTCGCTGAACAGGTTTCTGCCGCGCAGATAGTCGATATCCTCCTGATCAAAGTGGAGGTTCTCAATATAGTCGATCAACTGCTCCAGTCCGGCGGCGATGGCGAAGCCGCCGCCATCGGGCACGCGGCGGAAAAACACATCAAAGTACGTGATGCGATCCTTATAGCCGTTCTGGAAATAGCCGTTGCCCATAGTCAGCTCATAGAAGTCGCAGAGCATGGTCATGTTCAGTTTCTCTTCCGTTCTCATGTTTCATACCTCGATCATATCAATAATATAGGATAGCGCGAAAGAATAGGATGCTTTGTTATTATACCCCATTTTCGACAGGGGTGCAATGCCTTTTGTTTGGTTTTCTGCGTGAGAAAAGAGCCGGCGGTAATCCGTCGGCTCTTTTGATGGGTTTATAATCAGTCCTCGTCTTCCTCATCGTCCTTGGCGGTGGCGTTGGCCAGATCGCTCAGGTCGAACTCCAGCTTGGCGCCGCAGTTGGGGCAGATGACCTCGCCGTCCTCCAGGACGGACTCGTCGAAGATGACCTCCTCCTCGCACTCGGGGCAGGTGGTGACGAAATACTCGTCATCATCATCCTCGTCGTCCTCTTCCTCGTCCTCGTCGTCACTGGTCTCGTAGAGGAACTCCTCCACATCGTTGAGATCGTCGCTGACGGCGTCCAGACCGTCCTCCAGATCCACAATCTCATCCTCGATGTCGGCAAACTCCTCGGCCATGTCGTTCAGCACGTCGACGATGGCAAGCAGCAGCTTACCCTCCTTGGTGGACTCGTCCACGTTCAGGCCCTCAGCCAGGCCCTTCAGATAGGCGACCTTTTCAGAAATTCCCATGTTCATACTCCTTTCCCGTTAAGTACGTCCGGTTGTTTCCTTACTTCGCGCGGCCCAGATATTCGCCGGTGCGGGTATCAATGGTGATCCGGTCGCCGATGTTGATGAACAGCGGCACACGGACCTCAGCCCCGGTTTCCACCGTGGCGGGCTTCAGGGTGTTGGTAGCGGTGTTGCCGGCCAGACCGGGCTCGGTCTCGGTGACCTCAAGCTCCATAAAGTTGGGGCACTCCAGACCGAATACGTTGCCCTTGTAGCTCAGCACCTTGCACACGGTGTTCTCGGTGATGAAGCGGAAGGCATCGCCCAGCAGATCCTTGCCCAGAGGAACCATGTCGAAGGTCTCCTGGTCCATGAAGTAGTACAGATCGCCGTCCTGATAGCTGTAAGCCATATCCTTGCGCTCGATGAAAGCTTCCTCGAACTTGGCAGTGGGGTTGAAGGACGTCTCCGTCACGCCACCGGTCACGATGTTCTTCATCTTGGTGCGGACAAAAGCGGCGCCTTTGCCGGGCTTGACGTGCTGGAACTCCACGACCTGCATGATCTTGCCCTCGTACTCGAAGGTCTTGCCGTTTCTGAATTCACCGGCGGTAATTGTTGCCATATTCTTGTTCCTCCTCTATGTGTGAGGAAACTTCCATTTCCTCGGATTGATAGTGTGTGCCCATTCGGACTAGCTTATTCTACATGATGCTTTTCCTTTTGGCAAGAGTTTTTGCCGGATTTTTTGCCATTTTTGCCGTGATTTTCCGGCCTTACAGAACGATCAGGGACTTGTCGGCCAGAGCCAGATCCAACACACCGTTCTCCTGCACCACGATGACGTCCTCGATGCGGACGCCGAAGCGCTCGGGCAGATAGATGCCCGGCTCGGCAGAGATCACCGCGCCGCAAGGCAGGGGCTTGTCGTTGGTGGGGTTGGCGTTGGGGGACTCATGGATCTCCACGCCCACGCTGTGACCGAAGCCGTGGCCGAAGTACTGGCCGTAGCCGGCCTTGGCGATGTAGTCCCGGGCGGCGCCGTCCACAGCCGCGCCGGTGACGCCGGCTTTGGCAGTAGCGATACCGGCCAGCTGGGCCTGCAGCACGATGTTGTAGACCTCCTTCTGCTCGTCGCTGACCTGGCCCAGCGCCACGGTGCGGGTCATGTCGGAGCAGTAGCCCTGGTAGACGCAGCCGAAGTCCATGGTGATGAACTCACCCTTTTGGACCTTCTTCTCAGAGGGCACGGCGTGGGGCATGGAGCCGTTGGGGCCGCTGGCGATGATGGGATCGAAGGACATGCGCTCGGCGCCGTAGCGGAGCATGAGGTACTGCAAACGGGCGGCGATCTCCTGCTCGGTCTGACCCTCGTGGATCTCCTGCAGCAGGTCATGGAGCGCCTTCTCGGAGATGCGCTGGGCGCCGGTCAGGCGGCGGATCTCCTCCTCGTCCTTCACGGCGCGCAGCTCGGTCATCAGCGCGGAGGCAGGGGTCAACTCGCAGTGGAGGGCCTCTTCATAGGCACGGAAGGCGGCCACGCTCATGGTGGCGTCCTCGAAGCCCACCTTCACGGCGCCGGTCTTGGCAAGAGCCTCGTTGATCCAGGCGGTGAAGGGCTTGCTGCGCTCGGTCATGCCGATGGCGGCGCCGGAGATCTGGCGCTCGGCGGCCTCGATATAGCGGGAATCGGTGAAGTAGAAGCTGCCGGCACGGGTCACCAGCGTCACGCCCTCACCGTGGAAGTACGTGGCCCAGAAGCAGTTGGGGTCGCTGGTCAGCAGCATGGCGTCCAGGCCGTAGCGCTCCAGCGCGTTTTCGATGCGATTAAGATGGTTCATTGCGTTTTCCTCCTGTTCATTTTCTTAAACGGCTCCTGCATGGCGTGCAGGGCCTTTTGCAACAAGGTTTTCGCTCCGCCCAGAGGCTCCACCATCAGGGCAAGGGAGCCGTTGAAGTGGGCGCACAGCACGTCGGTGAGCAGCTTGTCGCCCAGCATGGCGGTCTCCTCCGCCGTGACGCCCGCCTTGTCCATGGCGCGGCGGAAGCCGCCGGCAAAGGGCTTGCCCGCGTGGCCCACGTAGTCGATGCCAAGATCCCGGCAGAAGGCCTCCACCCGGACGGGGCTTCGGTTGTTGGAGAGGATCATGACGCGGACGCCGCCCTCCCCCATGGCTTCGATCCAGCGGCGCACCGCCTCATCCGGAGCGCGGACGCTCTTGGGGGCCAGGGTATAGTCCAGATCGCACAGCAGCAGCTTGACGCCAAGGCTCCGCAGCAGGGCGGGCGTGATTTCGTTGTACGTCTCGAACAGCCGGTCCGGCACCAGGGATAGGCGCATATTTGCCCGCCTCCTCTCATATATCCGATGGTATAGTGTATCATTCTTTTTTCCGGAAAACAAGGGGGAATCGCCATGGAGCTCTATTTGGCAGCAGCGCCTGACCGCCTCAGCCGTGTACGGCAGTTCAACGTACCGCTGGCACACGCCGCCTATCGGGTGGATCCCGCAGGGCGTCTTGCCGCCCGGGAGCTGCCGCAGCAGGTGCGGGGCGGACTCATGATGCTGTCCGACTGGAAGCTGCCCGACGCCACGGTGCCGGAGGTCCTGTGCCGGGACATTCTGCAGGAATGCCAGCGGCGAGGCTACGGCGGCGCGGTGCTGGACTTCGACCAGGCTCCCTCCTCCCGCGCCGTGCGTCTGCTGCGGCTGCTGGAGGAAAGCCTTGCCCGGCAGCACAGACGGCTCTTCGTGCCGGAGGCATGGGGCTCCTACGCCCGGCAGGCCACGGTGCTGATCTGCACGGCCATCTCCGGCGGCACCCTGCGTCAGCGGCTGGAGGACGCCGGGCGGCAGTTTGCGCCGAAACCGCTGGCGCTGGACTGTCAGCGTCTGGCCATGGACTTCCTGCTGCCCTCCCCCAACGGCGAGGGTTCGCCTCTCACTACCGTACAGCTGGACCGGCTGCGGCAGGGGCACAACGTCTACTTCTCCCAGGATTTGTGCGCCCGGTACTTCACCTACCGCACCAGCAGCCGGACCCACTTCGTATTGTTTGACGACGCCGATACCCTGCGGCGCAAGCTGGCGCTGGGCCAGGGGTTGGGGATCAGCACCGCCTTTTTTATGCTGCCGGAGGTGGAGGACCTGCTGGAGGAGCTGTTCGGTAAAAGGTAAAAGAGAAAGAGCCGTCAGACTGACGGCTCTTTCGATGGATCAATAATAACGCTTGTTGCGGTTCTTGCGGGCGGCCTCGGACTTCTTGCGGCGCTTGACGCTGGGGCTCTCATAGCACTCTCTCTTCCGGACCTCTGCCAGAACGCCGGCCTTGGCGCAGCTTCTCTTGAAACGCTTCAGAGCGCTGTCCAGGCTCTCGCCTTCCTTGACATGTACTTCGGACATCTATTTTCCCTCCCTCCGATGTACCCGGCTCGATCCAGGGCACTCAGTAAGAGTCATTGGACATGACTAACGGATGTATTATACAAGTGATTCATCCCATTGTCAAGGCGTTTTTTCAACTTTTCTGTGGAAATCCTTACCGGGCAGGCTTGACAATGAGATTCACCAGCTTGTTCTTGACCAGAATGGTCTTGATGAGCTGCATGCCCTCGGTGGCCTTCTTCACCTTGTCCAGCGCCATGGCAGCAGCCACCACCGCGGCCTCGTCGCTGTTCAGCGGCACCACCACGGTGCCCTTCAGCTTGCCATTGATCTGTACGGCCATCTCCACCTCGGCATCGATGGTCTTGGCCTCGTCGTACTTCGGCCAGGGCATCTGCATGGCCATCTTGCCGTATTTGGCGGCAAAGCCCATGTTCTCCCACATCTCCTCGGCCATATGGGGCACGAAGGGACTGAGCATGAGGATGAGCTGCTCCAGATCGCCCTTAGACAGGCCGTTTCCGTAGAACTCGTTGACCATGGCCATGAGGGCGGCAATGGCGGTGTTCATCTTCAGCTCGTCCAAGTCGGCAGTGACCTTCTTGATGGTCTTGTGGATCAGAGACTCGTTCTTCCTGGAGATGCCGGCCTCGTCGGTGGCCATATCCTGCAGGTTGAAGCAGCGGTCCAGGAAACGCTTGGAGCCCTTCACGGCCTCGTCGGACCAGGTGGCGGTCTTCTCAAAGTCGCCGATGAACATGATGTACAGCCGCATGGTGTCGGCGCCGTAGGCCTTTACCACGTCGTCGGGGTTCACCACGTTGCCCAGGGACTTGGACATCTTCACCGCGGGACGGAGGGCCTGATTGCCGTACTTGGCGATGAGGGCCTGCTTCTCCTCCTCGGTCTCCACGTTGCCCACGTAGTGGGGGTTCTTGCCCAGGATCATGCCGTGGCTGGTGCGCTTGGCATAGGGCTCCACGGTGTGGACCACGCCGATGTCATAGAGGAACTTGTGCCAGAACCGGGAGTAGAGCAGGTGGAGCGTGGTGTGCTCCATGCCGCCGTTGTACCAGTCCACGGGACCCCAGTACTCCTCCGCCTCCTTGGAGACGGGAGCGGTATCGTTATGGGCGTCCATATAGCGCAGGAAGTACCAGCTGGAGCCGGCCCACTGGGGCATGGTGTCCGTCTCCCGCTTGGCGCTTCCGCCGCAGCAGGGGCAGGTGGTGTTGACCCAGTCGGTCATCTTGGAGATGGGGCTTTCGCCGTCGTCAGTGGGCTCGTAGCTGTCCACCTGGGGCAGCATCAGCGGCAGCTGGTCCTCGGGCACGGGGACCCAGCCGCACTTGGGGCAGTTCACCAGCGGGATGGGCTCGCCCCAGTAGCGCTGGCGGGAGAACACCCAGTCGCGGAGCTTGAAGTTGACCTTCTCCTTGCCCCAGCCCTGCTCCACGGCGTACTTCTTCATGGCGGGGATGGCCTCCTTGACGCTCATGCCGTTGAGGAAGCCGGAGTTGACCATGATGGCGGTGTCGTCCTTGGCGACGAAGGCTTCCTTGGTGATGTCGCCGCCCTTGACCACCTCCACGATGGGCAGGCCGAACTTGGTGGCAAACTCCCAGTCGCGCTGGTCATGACCGGGCACGCCCATGACGATGCCGGTGCCGTAGCCCATGAGCACGTAGTCAGAGACGAACATGGGCACTGCCTTGCCGGTGGCGGGGTTGGTGACCTCCACGCCCTGGAGGCGGACGCCGGTCTTGTCCTTGTTCAGCTCGCCCCGCTCAAAGTCGGACTTGCGGGCTGCCTGGGCCTGATAGGCCTCCACCTCGTCCCAGTTGGGGATGCGGTCGCGCCACTCCTTCAGCAGCGGATGCTCCGGGGAGATGACAGTATAGGTGACGCCGAACAGGGTGTCAGCACGGGTGGTATAGACGGTGACCGGCTTGCCCATATTGGTCTGGAAGGTGACCTCGGTGCCGGTGGAGCGGCCGATCCAGTTGCGCTGCTGGGTCTTGACACGGTCGATGAAGTCCACGCCGTCCAGATCGTCCACCAGACGGTCGGCGTACTTGGTGATGGCCAGCATCCACTGACTCTTCTCCTTGCGGATGACCTCGCTGCCGCAGCGCTCGCAGACGCCCTCCACCACCTCTTCGTTGGCCAGCACGCATTTGCAACTGGTGCACCAGTTCACGGGCATGGTGGCCTTGTAGGCAAGGCCCTTCTTGAACATCTGCAGGAAGATCCACTGGGTCCAGCGGTAGTAATTGGGATCGGTGGTGTCCACCACACGGTCCCAGTCGAAGCTGTAGCCCAGCATCTTCAGCTGGCGGGTGAAGTTCTCGATGTTCCGCTTCGTCACGATGGCGGGATGGATGTGGTTCTTGATGGCGAAGTTCTCCGTGGGCAGGCCGAAGGCGTCAAAGCCGATGGGAAACAGCACGTTGTAGCCGTCCATCCGCTTTTTGCGGGCGATGATGTCCAGCGCCGTATAGGGACGGGGATGGCCCACGTGGAGGCCGGCGGCACTGGGATAGGGGAACTCGACGAGGGCATAGAATTTGGGGCGCTTGTCCCCGGTCACGGCGGCGTAGGGTTTGGTCTGCTCCCACCGCTCCTGCCATTTTTTCTCAATGGCGGCAAAATCGTACTTCATTTGGTTGCTCCTTTATGTGAAAGTATTTTACTTTACAGGTGTTGGAGATATTGGGTATTACGGATTCCCACGTCGCTTCGCTCCTCGGAATGACAGGTCAAATCTTCTTCTGTCATTGCGAGGGCCGCAGGCCCGTGGCAATCCGTCTTCCTCACGGGATAATAAAAGCCCCCGGCCGGAAAACTCCGGTCAGGGGCGTCATGTCAGATCACGCGGTACCACCCTGCTTCGCCGCGCAAGGCGGCCTCAGGTGCGCCGGTAACGGGGCGCGGTCCGTCCCGCCCTGTTCAGGCGGGAGACTCCGGGGCCAGTACAGACGGGCTTCTCCGCCGGCTCACACCAGCCGCCGGCTCTCTTGGGGCAGAATGTCCCGTCCTTTTTCCCTTCTCAGTCGTTTGCTCGATAACGTTCCCTATTGTACGAGGGCAAAGCAGTTTTGTCAAGGGGGTGATTATCTGTGTTACTCACTTATGATACAGCTTCTCGATCCACGTCATCTGCGGATCGATTTCCCTGACTCGATTGCAAATACCGTCAGCAATTTCATCCGGCATTGATGGAAGAACTTCCTGTAAGACATCCGTATTATACTGAAAAAAGGCGATATTGGCCAGATCTCTTCGTGTTTTCCGCAAAAAGTCCTTCTTCTCCTCTATCGTGAGCGTTCTCTCTGAGAAATATATCCAAAATGTCCGCCCATCTCCTACTGAAACGCTGATGATGCCGCAGTCACGAATCTCTAACCATGCGTGATACCACTTCTTCAGTCCCACATACATCGTAATGCCATTGATGTCGACCGAAAAACGGCTCGCCTGAAAGTCGAAGAATAGTTGATAGACAATCAATACAACCCCGAGAATACAAACGATTGCAATCGATACAGATCCCCAGTCGGCGCCCTCCTTAACCCAAACATGTAATGCAATTATGAGCAGAGGAACGATGAAAAGCAAGCCAAAGATATAAACGCCCGTATAGAATTTGGAGGTCTTGTATTTTTTCACGGCTTGTCGTCCTTCGTAAGATTTCATTAAAGGAGCAGAATTACTCCTTCTCCCCCAGGATGCCCGTCAGGTCCACCTGCTTGCCGTCGCGCCACAGGTGCTCCAGGCCGTAGAACTGGCGGTTCTCGGCGTTGAACACGTGGACGGCGATGCAGCCGTAGTCCAGCAGCACCCACGTGCCGCCCCGGTAGCCCTCCCGGTGCAGGGGCTCCTCCCCCGCCTGCTCGTGAAGCTCCTTTTCCACGTTGTCCACCAGCGCGTTGATCTGGGTGTTGCTGGAGCCGGTGGCGATGACGAAATAGTCCGCCAGCGTGGTGAGGTCGGTGATCTCCAGCACCTGGATGTCCTTGGCCTTCTTGTCGTTCAGGGCCTTGGCGGCCATGATGGCCAGCTCTTTGGGTGTCTTCATGGTGTGTCCCCCGTTCTTCAGTAGATAATCCCGCGCCTCGCGGGTGTTTTTATGGATCGGATTGCCCATTTCTTCCATCTCGCGGATGGTCATGCTGAGACCCATGAGAAGTCCCGCGTCCAGATCGCCGTAAACGGTCCGGCGCAGCTCCTCCACCCCGGGAAAATCCCGGTTGGGCTCGATATAGTCGGCGAGATAGATGACCTTCTCCAGCAGCGTCATGTCCGGCTTGCCGGTGGTGTGCCAGAAAATGGCGTTATACACCGCGTCGCTGACGCCGAACACGTCACGGGCGATGGCGGCGCCGGTCTTGCTGTGGAGCAGCTTCAGCGCCTTGCGCTCCAGGTCGTCCAGCTCGATGCCGTAATGCTCGCACAGGGCAAGCTGCTCAGTGAGGTCCAGCTTCTTGGTGCAGTCGTGGAGCAGGGCGGCCACGCGGGCCTCGGTGACGTCGGCGCCGTACTGCTTTGCCAAACGGATGGCCTCCTGCTCCGTGCCCAGCACGTGGGGCATCCGCTTGGGCTTCAGATAGCTCAGTGCGATAGGGCGAAGTTCCTCAAGAGTGAGGTGCTTCAGATCGCAGTGCGTACCGTAGAGATGCTCCCGCCGGATATAGCCGTAGACGGCCTCCGGCAGCATGTCCTTCCCGCCGCCGCCGGGCAGAGCGGCACGGACGTCCGTGGAGGATAGCTCAATGACCTCCCGGTTGTCCACCGTTGCCACGGTAGCGCCGTAGGTCTCCTCCAGAAACGCCTTCTGGGCGGCAAAGGCCTCGTCCTCATTCCCCGCCACGCGGCTGAAGGCGCCCACGTTCACCAGAGACAAAATCACCTCCGGCTCGTGCCAGGTGTGGAGCGAGAGAAACATATCCGAGCCCATCAGCAGCCAGAGCTCGTCCTCCGGATACTGCTCACGCAGCGCACGGAGGGTATCGCTGGTATAGCTCTTCCCTGTTCTGCGAAGCTCTATGTCAAGGACTTCCGCCTTACAGTCCAGCTCCGCTGTGGCCAGCACCGTCATCTCCAGACGCTGCTTGGGGGAGGCGCTGCCCTCGGGAAGCTGCTTGTGGGGCGGCACATTGGCCGGGACAAGCAGCAGCTTGTCAAGGCCAAGCTGCTCCGCTGCCGCCCGGGCGGCGGTGAGGTGGCCCCGGTGGATGGGGTTGAAGGTACCCCCGTAGATGCCGATGCGCATATCAGACCGTCTTCTTCCGGTCCCGCACCAGCTCGATGCGGCGCTTTTCCTTATTGTGCTGGAAGCGGTACAGCACGAACTTGCTGCCGATAACCTGCACCACCTCGCTGCGGGTCAGACGGGCCAGCTCCTCGGCGGCTTCCCGGGCGGTGTAGAGGCTGTTCTCCAGCACGCGGCCTTTGATGAGCTCGCGGGCTTCCAGCGCGTCGTTGGCCTGCTTGATGAGATTGTCGCCGATGCCGTCCTTGCCCACGTGGAGGATGGTGTCCTCGCCGGAGGCGATGGCCCGGAGCTGGGCTCTCTGCTTGCTTGTCAGTTCCATATCATTTGTTCTCCATATATCTCTGTAACTCCACCGCAAAGGCGCGCAGCGCGTTGCCCCGGTGGGAAATGGCGTTCTTCTCCTCCGCCGTAAGCTGGGCGAAGGTCTTTCTCAGTTCCGGCACGAAAAACACGGGATCGTACCCAAAGCCGCCCTCCCCCATGGGGACAAAGGCGATGGTGCCGGGGCAGTCGCCCTCGGCGGTGACGGTATCCCCATTGGGAAAGCAGCACACCACAGCGCAGTGGAAATGGGCTGCGCGGCTGGTGGCGCCACGGAGATTGTTCAGCAGCAGGCGGTATCGGGCCGCGTCGTCGCTGAGGCCGCCGTAGCGTGCGGAGTAGACACCGGGTGCGCCTTGGAGCGCGTCCACGCACAAGCCGCTGTCATCGGCAATGGCAGGCAGACCGCTTGCCTCCATGACGGCTTTTGCCTTGATAGAGGCGTTCTCCAAGAAGGTCGTCCCGTTCTCCTCCGGCTCCAGATCAAGGCCCAGGTCGGACTGGAGGACCACCTCCACGCCCAGCGCGCCCAGGATTTCCTGCATCTCTTTCAGTTTCCCACGGTTGTGGGACGCCAATACAAATTTCATGTTCAACCCTCCCAGGGATCTTTTTTTCGTCTCTTGTTCCGGTCCTTCTCCTTTTGCTCTTCCCGGCGCTCCTCTGAGATCCGCTCCCGCTCGCAGACGGCTATATCTGTAATGGTTTTTAGCTTGTCAGCTATTTTCCTCAGCGGGTTTTCGTGCTCCTCTGCCATCATAACCACCACACCGCAGGCGGAACAATAGAAGGTGGTCTCCCCATCTCCCCCACAGAACAGGTGCTTGTAGGGCAGGAACAGTCTTTCATCATTGGCGTGTTCGTCATCCAGCCATTCTAGGTCAAACCGCGTTCCGGAGACTGTCCCGGTCCTCATCTCGCGGCCGCACTTGGGGCATTTCATGGATGGCTTTTCCATTACAGCCTCCCGATGATCTCACGCTGCTTGGCGATGAGCTCACGGTTACCCTTGGCGCACAGCTCCAGCAGCTCCTGCTGCTCACGGACCGTGAAGGCGCGGCCCTCGCCGGTGCCCTGGATCTCGATGATCTCCCCCAACTCGTTCATGACGCAGTTGAGATCCACCTGGGCGCGGCTGTCCTCCTCATAGGGCAGGTCCAGCCGGGGCTCGTCATCCACGATGCCGGCGCTGACGCCGGCGACAAAGTGGCGGATGGGGCTGCTGCCCAGATCGCCGTCCTCCACCAGCTTTTTGCAGGCCAGAGCCAGGGCAATGAAGCCGCCGGTGACGCTGGCGGTACGGGTGCCGCCGTCGCCCTGGAGCACGTCGCAGTCGATGGTGATCGTGCGCTCGCCCAGCGCCTTCAGATCCACCGCGGCGCGGAGGCTGCGGCCGATGAGGCGCTGGATCTCGGCGCTGCGGGAGGAGAGCTTCAGCTTGTCGATATCCCGGCGGCTGCGCTCCCGGTTGGCCCGGGGCAGCATGGAGTACTCCGCCGTCACCCAGCCGCAGCCGGGTCGCACATGGGGCGGGACACGGTCCTCCACCGAGGCGTTGCACAGCACCACGGTGTCGCCGCAGCGGATCAGGACGCTGCCCTCGGCAAATTTCGTAAAGTCCGGGGTGATGGTCACCGCTCGCAGCTCATTGAATTTTCTGCCGTCTTTGCGCATGGTCTTCCCTCCCCTCAGAACATATCGCTGAGGAACTCGTTTGCGTCGAAGGGCTGGAGATCGTTGATCCCCTCGCCCAGGCCCACGAATTTCACGGGCACGCCCAGCTCCTTGGCGATGGCGATGACGATGCCGCCCTTGGCGGTGCCGTCCAGCTTGGTGAGGATGATGCCGGTGAGGCCGGCGGTCTCCTTGAAGGTACGGGCCTGAATGAGGCCGTTCTGACCGGTGGTGGCGTCCAGCACCAGCAGCGTCTCCACGGAGGAGTCCGGGCACTCCCGGTCGATGATCTTGCGGAGCTTGGAGAGTTCCTTCATCAGATTGGCCTTGTTATGGAGTCGGCCGGCGGTGTCGCACAGCACCACGTCCACGTCACGGGCCTTGGCGGCCTGGAGGGCGTCGAACAGCACGGCGCCGGGATCAGCGCCCTCGTGCTGTCGGACGATGTCCACGCCGGCGCGGTTTGCCCAGATCTCCAGCTGGTCGGCGGCGGCGGCGCGGAAGGTGTCCGCCGCGCACAGCAGCACCTTCTTGCCCTGCTTTTTCAGCCGGTAAGCCAGCTTGCCGATGGACGTGGTCTTGCCCACGCCGTTGACGCCGATCACCAGCACCACGGCGGGCTTCCGGCTCATATTCAGATTCGGATCGCCCACATTCAGGCTCTTGCCCAGGATGTCACGCAGAGCGCCCTTGACCTGGTCACCGGTGATATACATCTCCTTATAAGCCCGCTCCTGCAGCTCCTTTACCGCGGACTCGGAAAGCTCCATGCCCACGTCGCCCAGGATCAGGGATTCCTCCAGATTGTCATAAAAGTCCTCGTCCAGCGTGTCCCAGGAGATGGGCGCCAGCCAGGCTTTTTTCAGCTTTGCAAACAGACCCATAGCGGTCCCTCCTACTTGATCTTATATTCCTTGGCCAGTTCATTGAGGTTGGCCGTCAGCACCAGAGAAATGCCCCGCTCCTGCATGGTGACGCCGTAGAGCACGTCAGCCTCCTCCATGGTGCCGCGGCGGTGGGTGATGACGATGAACTGGGTCTTGCCGGCAATGCGCCGCATGTAGCGGGCAAAGCGCACCACGTTGGACTCGTCCAGCGCCGCCTCGATCTCATCCATGACGCAGAACGGCGTGGGATGTACCTTCAAAATGGCGAAGTACAGGGCGATGGCCACAAAGGCCTTCTCGCCGCCGGAGAGCAGCGTGATGGTCTTGAGCTGCTTGCCGGGGGGCTGCACCTTGATCTCGATGCCGCAGTTGAGGATGTCCTTCTCGTCCTCCAGCTCCAGCTGGGCCTTGCCGCCGCCGAAAAGCTCCAGGAACGTCTGCTGGAAGCTCTCGTTCAGGAGCTTGAACTGCTCGGCGAAGATCACCGTCATCTGCTTTGTGATCTCCTCGATGACGCCCAGCAGTTCCTCCTTGGCCTTCTCCACGTCGGTGCGCTGCTCGCTGAGATAGGTATAGCGGGTGTTGACCCGGTCGTATTCCTCGATGGCGCCGATGTTGGGGGTGCCCAGTGCCTTGATGGAGCGGTTCAGCTCGGCGATGCGGCGGGTGGCCTTGGGCACGCTCTCCAGCTCGATGCGCTGCTCCATGGCGTCGGAGTGGCTCAGCTCGTAGTGCTCCCACAGCTTGTCGAGGATGTTCTTCTCCTCCATGGCGTTGGCGCTGAGCTTCTGCTCCAGGCGGTTCAGCTCCTGGGTGCAGTTGATAAGCGTCTGGTTGCGATCCTCGATCTGCCGCATGACGGCGCCGCGCCGGCCCTCCAGCTCCAGCTTCTGCTGCGTGAGATTATCCAGTTTTTGGCGCAATTCGCCGGCCTGTGCCCGCAGCTTTGCAGCCTCTGTGCGGTGGCCTTCCGCCTGGGCGCGGGCCTGTTCGATGGTTTCGGCAAACTGGCGGCGCAGCGTCTCCCGGCCGGAATCGTCGGTCAGCAGCTGACCGCGCAGCTGCTCCAGCTCGGCAATGGCCCGGCGCGTGGTCTGCTCCTCGGCGGCCAGCGCCGCCTGCCGGGCCCGCTTGCCGCTGATTTCCTCGGACAATTCGGTGCTGCGCTCCATGAGGTCGGTGCGGCCCGCCTGACTGGCCTCCATCTGTCTGTGCAGATCGGCGGCCTCCGCCTCGTGCTGGGCCACCGTCTTGCGGAGCTCCTCCATCCGCGCCTCACTGTCAGCCTTGCGCTGAGCAAGGCCTTTGAGCTCCTGCTCCATGGCCTCCCGGCTTCCCTGCAGGCCCTCCAGCAGCACGTCGTACTGCTTCTTGGTGCCCTCCAGAGCGATGACGTCGTCCTGGGCTTTATGCTGTTGCTCACGGGCCACGTCCAGCTCGTACTGGGCCTTCTGCAGCTCGCGGCCCGCCTCCTCGGCGCGCTTTTCGGCGTCGCGGAGCTTTTCATGCATATCATCCAGCTGACTGTTCAGCCGTTTGAGCTCGTTGGCGCGGCTCAGCACGCCGGCGCTGCGGCTCACCGAGCCGCCGGTCATGGAGCCGCCCCGGTTCATCACCTGACCGTCCAGCGTGACGATGCGGAAAGCGCTGCCGTATTTCCGGGCCATGGCGATGCCGCAGTCCAGATCCTCTACCACAACGGTGCGGCCCAGCAAGTTGCGGAAGATCTCGTCGTATTTCTGATGGTGGCGCACCAGCTCGCTGGCGATGCCCACGAAGCCGTATTCCTGCTCCACGCCCTTCTGGCGCAGCACGTCGCCGCGAATGGCGGTCAGCGGCAGGAAGGTGGCGCGGCCGCTGTCACGCTGCTTCAAGTAGCCGATGGCGGCCTTGGCGTCCTCCTCCCGGTCCACCACGATGTTCTGCATGGCGGCGCCAAGGGCGATCTCCATGGCCACGGTGTAGCGCTCATCGGTGCTCATGAGGCTGGCGACAGGAGCGTGGATGCCCCGCAGGGTCTGGCGCTCCGACGCCTGCATCACCGTCTTAACGGCCTTGGAAAAGCCCTCGTACTCCTTCTCCATCTCGGTGAGAAGGTGGATGCGGTTTTCCAGCGCGCCCACGTCCATGGTCAGCTGGACCTTGGCACTCTGTGCCTCCTCGGCCCGCTTGCGGCGGCCGTCCATCTTCATGCTGTGGCCCTGGATGATATTGGTAATGGTCTGGGCCTCCTCCCGGGCCTCCTCCAGCGCACGGCGGTTTTGTTTGGCCTCCGCCTCGGCGGCGGCGAGCCGTTGACCGGACTCCGCCAGATCATGCTCCAGCGTAAGGCGGCGCTCCGCGGCGCCGTCCACGGTGGCCTGGAGGGCGGAGAGCTCCATCCGGGCCTGGGCGGCGGCGGACAATGCCAGCGTCTCCCTGGCCTGCAAGGCGGTGGCCTCCTGGGCGGCGGAATCGGCGTTCCCGGCGATCTCGCGGACTTGAGCAAGAAGCCCGTCCACGGCGCGCTCCAGCTCCTCGGACTGGGACCTGATCTCATCCAGACGGCGGTTCTTCTCCTCCGTCTGGGCACGGAGATTCTCCGTGCGGTCGGCGCTATCGCTCATCTCCTGCTCCAGGCGGCGCAGGGACTCCTCGTTGTGAGAAATGGTGGTCTCCAGCACGGCGATGGCGCTCTCGGTCTCGGCGGCCTCGGCGTCCAGCGCGGAGATATCGCGGCGCAGGCCCTCGGCGGCCACGTCGTTCTCCTGAATGAGCCTGCCGCACTCCGTCTCCTCACCGAACACGGCGTCCACTGCCTCCTTGGCGGCGTCACGGTCGCTGCGTGCGGTTTCGCAGTCGGTTTTCAGCTTCAATGCGGCGGTCTTGAGATTCTGCAGCTGCTCCAGCCACACGCTGATCTCCAGTACGCGCAGCTCGTCGCGCAGGATCAGATACTTCTTCGCCTTTTCCGACTGCTCGCGCAGCGGCTCCACCTGCAGCTCCAGCTCGGCGATCTTGTCGTTGATGCGCACCAGATTCTCCTCGGTGCGCTCCAGCTTGCGCTCCGCCTCCTCCTTGCGGTGGCGGAACTTGGAGATGCCCGCCGCCTCCTCGAAGATCTCGCGGCGCTCGCCGGACTTGACGGACAAAATCTCGTCGATCTTGCCCTGGCCGATGATGGAATAGCCCTCACGGCCCATGCCGGTGTCCATGAACAGCTCGTTCACGTCCTTCAGGCGGACGGACTGGCGGTTGATATAGTATTCGCTCTCCCCGCTGCGGTAGTAGCGGCGGGTAACCGCCACCTCCGCCTCGTCACGGGGAAAGATATGCTCGGTGTTGTCGATGACCAGCGTCACCTGGGCAAAGCCCATGGGACCGCGCTTCTCGGTGCCGCCGAAGATCACGTCCTCCATCTTGGTGCCCCGGAGCTGGCGGCTGTTCTGCTCGCCCATGACCCAGCGGATGGCATCGGAGATGTTGGACTTGCCGGAGCCGTTGGGGCCCACGATGGCGGTGATGTCCTCACCGAAATTCAATACGGTTTTATCGGGAAAGGATTTGAAACCCTGGATTTCCAGTGCCTTTAAGTACAACCTGTTCACCTCTTTGTTCTTCGCATGGTAATACAGAATAAGTATAACAAGACGGGACGGATTTTTCAAGAAAAAACTGCACCGATAGAAAAAAGGACCGACCGCGGTCAGTCCTTTTTATCGTTCTTATCCTCGTCGTCCCGGTTGTCGTTCTGGTGGTCGATCATCTCATAGAGGCAGTTCAGCGCGTCGGACAGGGTGCCGATCTGGTCCATGAGACCCAGCTCCACCGCCTCCTCGCCGTAGACGATGCTGCCCACGTCGTTGGCCATGTCGCCGGTGGCCAGCATCAGGGCGCGGAAACGGTCGGCGCTGATGTGGGAGTTCTTGGCCACGAAGGCGATGATCCGCTCCTGGATGCGGTCAAAATACTGGTAGGTGGCGGGCACGGCAATGACCGTGCCGGACATGCGCACCGGGTGGATGGTCATGGAAGCCGACGGCGCGATCATGGTCACCTTGCCGGACACCGCCAGCGGAATGCCGATGGAGTGGCCGCCGCCCAGCACCAGCGTGACGGTGGGCTTCTGCATCCCGGCAATCAGCTCCGCGATGGCAAGGCCCGCCTCGATGTCGCCGCCTACGGTGTTCAGCAGCACCAGCAGGCCGTCCACCTCGTCGCTCTCCTCGATGGCCGCCAGCAGGGGCAAAACGTGCTCATACTTGGTGGTCTTGCTGGTGCCCGGCAGCAGCATGTGGCCCTCCACCTGCCCGATGATGGTGAGGCAGTGGATGGTGCCGTGGCGGTTGGTGACCACCGAGGAGCCCATGTCCACGATCTGCTGCTGGGGGGAGTCCATGTTTTCCGGGGAGAACTCGCCTTCCTTCCCGTTCTTCTTTTCATTGTCCTTGCTCATATGCACCCTCCTTCTTTTGAGGTAGGATGTGCCATATGGCAATTTTTATACGCATGAAAAAACCGGAGCGGCTGCTCCGGTTTTTTCACAATTTGTGTTTTTACTCAGCCTCGTAGACGGCCTTGCAGCCCTTGTAGGTCATGTAGCAATCCAGCTTGCTGACCACCTCGAAGGGAGCGTGCATGCTCAGCACGGGCACGCCGGCGTCCAGGGTGGCGATGTTGCGGTTGGCCATGTACTGGGCCACGGTGCCGCCGCCGCCGGCGTCGATCTTGCCCAGCTCGGCCATCTGCCACACCACGTCCTTCTCGTCCAGGATGCGGCGGACATAGGCCACGGTCTCGGCGTTGGCGTCGCTGCTGCCGCCCTTGCCCCGGGCGCCGGTGTACTTGGCCAGACCCACGCCGTAGTTGATGTGGGCGCTGTTGCGCTTCTCATACACGTCGGCGTACATGGGATCGTAGGCGGCGGTGACGTCGGTGCTCAGGCAGAAGGCCTTTTCATAGCAGACCCGCAGAGGCACGTTCTGGGTGTCGCACAGGTCGTTGATGAAGGTGTCGAAGGCGGCGGACTGCATGCCCGTGACGCCCATGGAGCCGATCTCCTCCTTGTCCGCCAGCATGCAAACGGCGGTCTTGGCGGGGACGGTATCCATATCCAGCATGGCCTGGAGGGCGGCGAAGCCGCAGACGCGGTCATCGTGGCCGTAGGCGCCGATAAGGCTGGCGTCCAGACCGATGTCGGTGGCATTGGCAGCGGGAACGACCTCGATCTCGGCGGAGATGAAGTCCGCCTCGGTGATGCCGTACTTCTCGTTGAGCTTCTCCATCACGTGGAGCTTGATACGGTCGCTCTCGCCGGCCTCACCTACGGGGCAGCTGCCCAGCAGCACGTTCAATCCCTCGCCGGTGATGGCCTCGTTGAGGGGCTTCTTGCCCTGCTCGCCGCCCAGATGGGGCAGCAGGTCGGTGATGACGAACTTGGGCTCGTCGCCCACGCCCAGGGCCACGTCCACCACGGTGCCGTCCTTCAGGGCCACAACGCCACGCATCTCCAGAGGGATGGTGACCCACTGGTACTTGCGGATGCCGCCGTAATAATGGGTCTTGAAGTAGGCCATCTCGTCGTCCTCATAGAGAGGAGTGGGCTTCAGGTCCAGGCGGGGAGAATCGATGTGGGAGGCGGTGATCTGCACGCCCTCGGCCAGAGACTTGCTGCCGATGACGGCGAACATCACGCTCTTGGCGCGGTTGACGGTGTAGACCTTGTCGCCGGCCTTTAGCTCCATGCCCCGGCGGAAGGGCACGAAACCCTTGGCCTCAGCCAGAGCCACCGCCTCCTTGACGCACAGACGCTCGGTCTTGCCCTTGTTCAGGAAGTCCTTGTACAGCGTGCAGTAGCGCTCCATGGCCTCGCGCTCACCGCAGTCCATACGGTCATAGCCGTTCTTGGGGCTGCTGAGCACCTTCTCCTTGCGGGTCTTCATCTCTTCACTCATGGTTGCTTTCCTCCTTGTTATTGTTGATCTCTTGGATCATATGGCAGAAAAAGGCTGTCGCCTTGTTCTCAAATTCAGCGGCGCTGGCCGCGTCGTTCATCAGGATATCCGTGCAGTGGGCGCGGTAGAAGTCTTCGCCCTTCTGGGCGGCGATGCGGAGCCGGGCATATTCCTCGCCGATGCCGTCCCGGGCCATGATCCGCCGCAGACGCACCTCCGGCGGCGCCAGCAGGCCCACGGTACGGTGGCACAGGCGGGAAAGTCCGCTCTCGAAGAGGTTGATGGCGTCGATGCCCACGATGGGTACGTCCGTTTCGGTAATGCGGCGCTCCACCTCACGGGGGATGTACGCATAGATAATGGCGTTGAGCCGGTCCATGGCGGCGCTGTCGCCGAACACCACGGCGCCCAGCTTCTGACGGTTGAGACCGTTTTCATCGAACACGTCGCCGAAGGCGTCTGTGATGGCGCGGCGCAGGCCCTCATCGGTGCGGAGCATCTCATGGTAGATGGCGTCGCAGTCCAGAATGAGGCCGCCCAGCCGCTCCAGCGCCAGCAGCGCGCTGGTCTTCCCCGCCCCCGTGGGACCGGTAAGGCCGATGACAACCGGGCTTTCCACATGGACCACGTGGAAGCCGGCGGCTTTTTTCAGGCGGTTGCCTACGGCAAGGCCCAGTCCGGCGTCATCGGGGCACTGGGCGTAGATGTGGCGCACGTCGTCGGTATCGAAGGCCCGGAGCGCGTCGAACACGTGCTGAGCCTGGGCCAGACGGTCAGCTGCGGCGCCCAGCTTGTGGACGGTATGGCCCGTAAACTGCTCGGCAAACTCGTCAAAGCAGATGACGCCGTTGCTCTCGCCCAGGTGTTTTCTGATGTAGGCGGCGGTTCGGGTGGGATCGCCGGTGACCACCGTCACCGGGGCCTTGGGGGCGTAGTGGCGGTACTTCATGCCGGGAGCGCGGGGTCTCTCCCCCTCCCCCAGCTTCTCCGTCACCGCCTTGTCCACAGCCACCTCGCCCAGCACAGCCCGCAGTTCCTCCAGCGGCAGTCCGCCGGGACGGAGCAGCCGGGGCGGCGATACCGTCAGGTCGATGATGGTGCTCTCCACGCCTACGGCGCAGGGGCCGCCGTCCACGATGCCGTCGATCTTGCCGTCCATGTCCTCGAGCATGTGGGCGGCGGTGGTGGGGCTGGGACGGCCGGAGGTGTTGCCGCTGGGGGCGGCTACCGGCACGCCGGCTTTTTCGATGATGGCCAGCGTCAGCGGATGGTTGGGGCAGCGGACGCCCACGGTGTCCAGACCGCCGGTGGTGCGCAGGGGCACGTTCTCCCGCCGGGGCAGGATCATGGTCAGCGGCCCCGGCCAGAACCGCTCCGCCAGCGTATAGGCAACGGCAGGCACGTCATGGCAGAACCGCTCCAGCCATGAACTGGACGGCACGTGGAGGATCAGCGGGTTATCCTGTGGTCTGCCCTTGGCCTCGAAGATCCGGGCCACGGCGTCGGCGTTCAGGCCGTCGGCCCCCAGACCGTACACCGTCTCGGTGGGGATACCCAGAAGTCCGCCCCGGCGGAGGATCTCCGCCGCCTCGGCTATGGCGTTTCGGTCGGTTTCCGGATGAAAAACTCTTGTCATCAATGAGATCGTCCTCTCGTCACATGCCCAGATCTTCGCCCACCAGGATCACCTTGACCCGTCCGGCGGGACGGCAGCCCCGGGTGGCTACCATGGCGTTGCAGATGCAGTCGGGACTGACGCAGTCGCCGCACTGACCGGTGACGGAGCAGGGCGTCTTGATGCCGAAGCGCTGGGCGTTCATGGGCGCCGCCACGTGGCGCACGCGGCTGTAGGCCGCCGCCAGATCCGGCACCACCTTGTTCATGCCCGCCACCACGATGACGGACTTGGGCCCGTAGCACAAGGCGGCCACCCGGTTGCCCAGACCGTCGATGTTGAAGAGCAGGCCGTCCTCGGTGACGGCGTTGCTGCCCATCAGAAACACGTCGCAGCTCTGGGCACGGCGCATGACCTCCTCCCGCTGCTCGGCGGGTACGGCATCACGGTCCAGCAGGGGCTGGCCCCGGCGGCGCAGGGCGTCTTTGATCCCCAGAGCGTCCACCGTCATGCTGCCGCCCCAGGACACCTCGGCATCGTTGGGGATCAGCTCCAGCGCCTTGGCAAGCGCCTCTTCCGCCGTGGAGCAATAGGTCGCGTCGAAACGGCGGCGGCGCAGGGCTTCGGCCACCCGTGGGCCGGATTTGTCGTACTGCATCTTCTTGGGTTTCAGCATGGGTTATTCCTCCTTGTCATCCGATTGGAGCCGGGACGCCTGGTCTGCCAGAGTCAGGGCGTCGATAAGGCCGTCCAGATCGCCGTTAATGATGGCGGCGATGTTGAAATTCTTGGTGTCCCCGGTGAGCCTGTGGTCGGTGACCCGGTTCTGGGGGAAATTGTAGGTGCGGATCTTGCCGCTGCGGTCGCCGGTGCCCACCTGAGTCTTGCGCGCCGCGGCGATGGCGGCGTTCTGCTTCTCCTGCTCCGCCTCGTAGAGACGGGAGCGGAGGATCTTCATGGCCCGGTCCTTGTTCTTATACTGGCTGCGCTCATCCTGGCACTCCACCACCGTGCCGGTGGGCAGGTGGGTGATGCGGATGGCGGACTCCGTCTTGTTGACGTGCTGGCCGCCTGCGCCGGAGGAGCGGTAGGTGTCGATCTGCAGGTCCTTGGGGTCGATGGTGAACTCCACCTCCTCCGCCTCGGGCATGACGGCCACGGTGGCGGCGGAGGTCTGGATGCGGCCGGAGGACTCGGTCTCCGGCACCCGCTGGACCCGGTGGGTGCCCGCCTCGAACTTCAGCCGGGAGTACGCGCCTGCGCCCTCCACGGTGGCCACCGCCTCCTTGACGCCGCCCAGCTCCGTCAGATTCTCGCTGACAACGGAGAGGGTGAAGCCCTTGCGCTCAGCGTACATGGTGTACATCCGCAGCAGGTCGGCGGCAAACAGCGCGCCTTCCTCCCCGCCGATGCCGGCGCGGATCTCCAGAATCACGTTCTTCTCGTCGTTGGGGTCCTTGGGCAGCAGCAGGCGCTTGAGCTCCTGCTCCAGACGCTCCTCCTCTGCCTTGGCCCGGTTCAGCTCCTCCTGGGCAAGCTCCCGGAGCTCCGGGTCGGACAGCATGGTCTGGGCCTCGTCACGGTCCTGCCGGGCCTGCCGCAGCCCACGCCATGCGTTCACCACCGGCTGCAGCTCCTTCTGCTCACGGCTCAGCTTCGCCAGCTTCTCCCGGTCGGCGTACACCGCGGGGTCCGCCAGCTGGGCCTCGATCTCCGTCAGCCGCTCTTCGATTTTCGCCAGCTTATCCTCCATAGGTCTGCTCCATATAGCGCTTTACATTCTGAATGAAATCGTCCCGCCAGTAGGCGTAGCCCACGTCACCCGCGCGGAGGAACACGCCCAGCACGTGCTTTTGGGCGGTGTACTGATCCATCTGGTCGAACACCTCTTCATAGCGGCTCTTGCCGGCGCGGGTCAGCACATAGGCAACGTGCGTAAGCTCCAGGCCGCGGCGCTTCAGAAGGCCACGGGCGGGACTGGCGCAGCGGCCTGCCCAGACGGGGGTGCCCAGGATCACCAGGCGGTATTCGCTCAAGGGCTTTTTCGTTTCAAAGGGCTCGATGGGCAGCGTTTTGCGCTGCATGGCGGATTTGCCCGCCCAGAGAAATCCGCCGGCGCCGCTGTAATCCTCGCCGTCAGTGAATGCCACCAGCTCGGCGTCCAGCGCGGCGGCGATCTCCTCCATGGCCGTTTTTGTCTTCCCGGTGCGGGAATAGTACAGGCAAAGAATATCGTTCATCGTTACTCCTCCAACTGCAGGGAGAGCTCCTCCCAGCGGGACATCTCGATCTCCAGTCTGGCCTCCGTCTCCTGCTTTTGCGCGTACAGCTCCGCCAGCTTCCCGGCGTCGGAGCCGTATCGCTCCATCTCCGCGTCCAGGGCGGCGCACTGCTCCTCCAGTTTGGCAATGGCGCTTTCGCAGATCGTGAGCTGCTTCTTCGCCGCCTGCTGGGTGCGGTTTCCCCGGACAGGGCGGGTGTCGCCGTTCTTTTTCGGTGCGGGAGCCGGGGTCTGACGCCTCTCCTCCGCCTTCACCGAGCGGTACTCGGCAAAGCCCATGGGATAGTCGTGGATGGTGCCCTCGGACAGCTCCCAGATCCGGGTGGCGAAGCGGTTGATGAAATAGCGGTCGTGGCTGACGAACAGCAGCGTGCCGTCAAAGGCCTCCACCGCCTCCTCGATCCACTCCCGGGCGGCGATGTCCAGATGGTTGGTGGGCTCGTCCAGAATGAGAAAGTTGATCTCCTCGTCCATCAGCAGACACAGCCGCAGACGGCTCAGCTCGCCGCCGGACAGGACGCTGACGCTCTTGAACACGTCCTCCCCCTGGAACTGGTAGGCTGCCAGGCGGTTTCGGGCGCTCTGGGCCGTCATGTTCCGCTTTTCGTAGATCATGGTGTCCACCAGGGAACGCTCTGGATGGTCGAAATGGATCATCTGCTCCAGATAGGCCGAGCGGACAGAAGGGCCTAGCCGCACGGAGCCGCCGTCAGGCTTTTCCGAGCCGGTGAGGATATTGAGCAGCGTGGTCTTGCCGGTGCCGTTCTCGCCCAGCAGGGCGATGCGCTCGCCGCCGCCCACGCGCAGATAGATGTCCTCAAACAGCTTCCGCTCCCCAAAGGACTTGCTGATGCCCCGGATCTGCAGCACCTCGTCGCCCCGGAACTCACGGCTGGCAAACCGGGCGTCCATCTTCTTGGCCCGGGTGGGCTTGGACACGGTGCGCATCCGCTCGATGCGCTTTTCCATGGAGACGGCCCGGCGGAAGGTGTGGTCGTTGCCCTTCAGCGCCCAGATCTTCTGCTGCTCCACGGCTTTTTCCAGCTGCTCGATCTTGGATTGCTCCTTCAGATACTGCTTGAGCTGCTCCTGATAGCGCCGCTCCTTCTCGATGGCGTAGAAGCTGTAATTGCCGCTGTAGAAGGCGGCCTTGCCGTTTTCCACCTCGATGATCCGGGTGACGGTGCGGTCCAGGAAATAGCGGTCGTGGGAGATCACCACCACCGTGCCCCGGAATGAGCGCAGGTACTCCTCCAGCCACTCGGTGGCCTGGAGATCCAGATGGTTGGTGGGCTCATCCAGCAGCAAAATGTCCGTATCCTCCAGAATGAGGCGGCCCAGATTCACCCGGGTCTTTTCGCCGCCGGAGAGGTCGTCAAAGAGGCGCTGACGCATGTCGGCGGTGATGGAGAGGCCGTTTGCCACCTTGTTCACCGCCGTGGCGGTGTCGTAGCCGCCAAGCCCCTCAAACCGGGCGGTGATGTCGCCGTAGCGCTTCAGCGTGCGCGGATCGCTGTCGCCCTCCGCCATGCGCTGTGCCAGCGCGTCCATCTCGTCCTTCAACGCGAACATCCGGGCAAAGGCGGACTGCAGCACGTCCTCCACCGTGTAGCCCACGGGATAGACCGGGATCTGGGAGATGAGGCCCAGACGGCGGCCCGGGGCGATCATCACCTCGCCCTCGTCGGGGCGGAGCTCCCCGGTCAGAATGCGGAACAGAGTGGTCTTGCCGGCGCCGTTCTTGCCCAGCAGGCCCACCCGCTCCCCGGTGTCTATTTGGAAGGTCAGCCCGTCCAATATTTTCTTTTCCAGATCAAAGGACTTGACCAGTCCGGAAACACTGATGTCGATCATGGTTTATTGCTTTTCCAGTTCCTCTGTGATTCTCTCAAACGCCATGGAGTGGGACGCCTTCACCAGCGCCGCCGTGCCCGCTGTAAACTCGCGGCGCACCGCGTCCATGGCCTCGTCCACCGTGGCAAACCAGCGTGCCGCGGGGTTTTTCTCTATCAAGTATTTTGCCTTTTCACCGATTGCAATAACAGTATCGATGCCAAGTTCCTTCGTCAGCGCGCCGATCTGGCGGTGGGCCTCGTCGGACAGCTCGCCCAGCTCCTTCATGTCGCCCAGGATCGCCAGAGTGCGGCGGGGCGTGGCGGCCAGGAGACGAAGAGCCTCCGCCATGGACTGGGGGTTGGCGTTATAGCAGTCATCGATGATGAGCCGGTCGTCGCTCATGTGGATGAGGTGCATCCGCCGGCCAACCGGGCGATAGTCCGCGATGCCTGCCGTGATCTCCTCCTCCGTGAGGCCCAGATACTCGCCGATGGCCACGGACATGGCCGCCGGATAGATCATGTAGCCGCCGGGTGTGGTGACCCGGATGCGGTAGCTGCGGCGGGGCGTGGTGACGGTGCAGCACAGGCCCTCGATGCCACGCTCCTCCACCTCCGTGACCCGGACGGCGCAGTTCTCGCCGCGGCCGCATAGGATGATATCATTAGTGGGTAAAGTAATATTCCTTAACAGATCGTCGTCTCCGTTGAGGACGGCGATGCCGCCCGGACGGAGGTTTTCGAATATCTCGCTCTTGGCCTTCAGCACGCCAAGACGGGTGTTGCCCAGGTTCTCCACGTGGGCGTCGCCCACGTTGGTGATGACGGCGAAGTCCGGCTGCACCATCTCGCCCATATAGCGGATCTCACCGAAGTGATCCATGCCCGTCTCAATGACGGCGGCCTGATCCTCGGGCGAGATCTCCAGCAGCGTCAGGGGCGTGCCGATCTGGTTATTGAGATTGGCGTGGGTCTTGTGGGTGCGGAAGCGGCGGCTCAAAACGGCGGCAATCATCTCCTTTGTGGTGGTCTTCCCAGCCGAGCCGGTGACCTGCACAAAGGGGATGTGGAGATGCTCGCGGTGCCACGTGGCAAGGGCTTTCAGCGCCGCCATGGTGTCCTCCACCCGGACATAGCCCTTGCCGGGGAGCATCCGCTCTACGTCCCGGGCGGTGAGGCAGGCGGAGGCGCCGCCCGTGAGGGCAGACTCCAGATAGTCGTGACCGTCAAAGCGCTCGCCTGCCAAGGGGATGAACAACTGGCCGGGGCTCACCTTCCGGCTGTCGGTGGTGACGGCGGTCAGCACCGTGTCGCAGTCCTGCAGCAGCGTGCCGCCCACGGCGGCGCAGATCTCACGAAGCGTATAGGAAAACATCAGCGCCCCTCCCTTCTGGCTTTCAGGGACTCGTTGACAATGATCTCGCACAGATCGGCGTAGGAAATACCCACCGCGGCTGCCTCCTGGGGCACCAGACTGGTGGGGGTCATGCCCGGCAGGGTGTTGACCTCCAGACACCAGGCAATGCCGTTGGCGTCCAGCAGGAAGTCAGACCGGGAATAGACGCTCAGGCCCAGCGCCCGGTGGAGCTTCAGGGCCATTTCGCCCATCTCCCGCCACTGGGCGTCGGTGATGGGGGCGGGACACACCTCCGTGGCGCCGCCGGCCTGATACTTGGTCTCGTAGTTGAAATACTCGGCGTTGGGGATGATCTCCACCGCAGGCAGATACCGGTCGCCCAGCACGGCAACCGTCAGCTCACGGCCCCGGATCTTCTTCTCCAGAATGGCGTGGTCGCCGTAGCGCAGCACGTTATGGAGAGCCTGTCGCAGCTCCTCCTTTGTGTCCGGCAGCTCCACGCCGATGGAGCTGCCGCCGTTGACGATCTTCACCGCGCAGGGCACCTCCAGCTCCTCCACCAGGCGGGGGATGTCCGCCTCGGAATAGCGCAGATCCCGCCACGGCGCGGTGCGGATGCCCTCAAAGTCCATGAACTGCTTGGCGATGGATTTGTCCATGGCCATGCCGCTGGAAACGTAATTGGAGCCGGTGTAGGGTACCCCCACCAGATCCAGCGCCGCCTGGATGCGGCCGTCCTCGCCGCAGGCGCCGTGGAGGGCCAGAAACACCACGTCCGCCATGGCGCACACGGTCAGCACGTCCTTGCCCAGCACAGTGGGGCTCTGATCGGCACGGCTGCGGCGCACGGCCTCCAGATCCGGTGCGGTGCGCTCAACGTGCACGTCGCCGCACAGGCCGTCCGGCGCGTCAAAAATATCCGTCAGGTCTCCCTTGTAGTTCTCAAGACCCATGAACATATCCACCAGAATGGCCCGGTGCCCCTTTTCCCGCAGGGCTCGGCAGATGCCGGTGCCGCTGACCAGGGACACGTGGCGCTCCGTACTGAGGCCGCCGGCCAAAACAACGATTTTCATACTTCGATCCTCTCTCCGCGCGGGCAGATACCCGCCCATACTCTACCTAATTATACCATGGTAGTATATCATAGTTCTCCGCCGATTACAACCGCCAGACCGCCTCCCGGTGCCGAAATTAATTGCAGGAGTGTTGTCCATTTACCCCTTGACTTGGTAGGTTGATCGTGGTACACTCGATATGCCGACCAGTTTGGTGGGTTATTTGAGCCGTCACAAGGGAGGTCATGACAAATGCACATTTACGCGGACAACGCGGCAACGACAAAAATGAGCCGGACGGCAATCGAGGCCATGCTGCCCTATATGGACAAAATCTATGGGAACCCCTCCAGCCTGTACACCATTGGTCAGGAGGCCAAGGAAGCGCTGGAGAGCGCCCGGGAGCGGATCGCGGTCTGCCTGGGCTGCACGCCCCGGGAGATCACCTTCACCTCCGGCGGCAGCGAGGCGGACAACCAGGCCCTCCTCTCCGCCGCAGCCATCGGCGCGCGGAAGGGCAAAAAACACATCATCTCCACCGCCTTTGAGCATCACGCCATCCTCCACACGCTGAAAAAGCTGGAGAAGCAGGGCTTCGAGGTGGAGCTTCTGGACGTGCATAAAAACGGGCTGGTGACGCCGGAGCAGGTAGCAAATGCCATCCGGGAGGATACCTGTCTGGTAACCATCATGTACGCCAACAACGAGATCGGCACCGTTCAGCCCATCGCGGAGATCGGCGCCGTGTGCCGGGAAAAGGGCGTCCTCTTCCACACGGACGCCGTGCAGGCCGCCGGACATCTGCCCATCGACGTGGTCGCCCAGAATATCGACATGCTCTCCCTCTCCGCCCACAAGTTCCACGGCCCCAAGGGCTGCGGCGTGCTGTACGCCAGACGCGGCATTGCGCTGACCAACGTCATCGAGGGCGGCGCACAGGAGCGGGGCAAGCGGGCGGGCACGGAGAACGTGCCCGCCATTATGGGCATGGCGGCCGCTCTCGAGGAGAGCTGCGACAATATGGACTCTGACAACTTCCGGCTCGCCGCTCTGCGGGACAGGCTCATCGAGGGTCTGGATCAGATCCCCTACTCCGAGCTCAACGGCGACCGGGAACACCGGCTGCCCACCAACGTCAACTTCTGCTTTGAGGGAATCGAGGGCGAGTCCCTTCTGCTGCTGCTGGACGACAAGGGCATCTCCGCCTCCTCCGGCTCTGCCTGCACCTCCGGCTCTCTGGATCCCAGCCATGTTCTGCTGGCCATCGGGCGGCCTCACGAGGTGGCCCACGGCTCTCTGCGGCTGACCATCGGCCCGGACTGCGACCAGGAGCAGATCGACTATATCATCCGCTCCGTGGAGGAGGTCGTCACCTATCTGCGGAACATGTCCCCCTTCTGGCGGGATCTGGTAACGGGCAAGCGCCCCCACGTATTTGCAAAATAAGGAGGATACCGATCATGGCATTGTACAGTGAGAAAGTAATGGATCATTTCCGCAATCCCCGGAACGTGGGCGTCATCGAGGACGCCGACGGCGTGGGCGAGGTGGGCAATCCCGTCTGCGGCGACATCATGAAGATCTATCTGAAGATTGAAAACGACATCATCACCGACGTGAAGTTCGAGACCTTCGGCTGCGGCAGCGCCATCGCCTCCAGCTCCATGGCCACGGAGCTCATCAAGGGCAAGCCCCTCTCTGAAGCACTGGCTCTGACCAACAAGGCGGTGACGGAGGCGCTGGACGGTCTGCCCGCCCACAAGCTCCACTGCTCCGTGCTGGCAGAGGAGGCCATCAAGTCCGCCGTCAAGGATTACTATGACAAAAACGGCATCGAGTACGACCACAGTCAGTTCCCGGAGGGCGAGAGCTGCCCCCACTGCGGGGAGTGATCTGCCGTGATCATATCGACAAGGGGCCGCTACGCCCTACGGGTGATAATCGATCTGGCGGAGCACAGCGCGTCTGACTACGTGGCCATGCGGGAGATCGCCGGGCGGCAGGAGATCTCCCTGAAATATCTGGAGAAGATCCTGCCGGCGCTGGTGTCCGGCGGACTCATCCAGGGCATACACGGCAAAGGCGGCGGCTACCGCCTGACCCGTCCGCCGGAGGAGATCACCGTGGGGCAGATCCTGCGTCTGACCGAGGGGGACCTCTCCCCTGTCGCTTGTCTCACCTGTGACGCGGACGCCTGCACCCGCACTGCCGATTGCCGCACCCGCCCCATGTGGAGTGAACTGAACAGTCTCATCAAACGCTATCTGGACGGCGTGACCATCGCCAGTCTGATGCATCCCGAATAAGCAATAAAGCACCTCCGGCCGTACACCGGAGGTGCTTTGCTGTATGGGAGCTTCACGACTTTCTCAGCCATTCCGGCAAGGAACGCTTCTGGACGCCGGAGACGATGCCCATGGCGGCGAACATGGTGACCAGCGACGAGCCGCCGTAGCTGAAGAACGGCAGCGTCAGGCCGATGACCGGCATGAGGAAAAGGCACATACCCACGTTGATCACCGTTTGGAAGATCACCACGGCGGCCATGCCCACGCAGAGATACGTCTCAAACTTCGTCTTGGCCCGGGAGGCCACCACCAGGCAGCGCACCACAATAGCCGTCAGCAGCGCCAGTGCGGCCAGACAGCCGATCATTCCCAGCTCCTCGCCGATGGCGGAAAAGATGAAATCCGTGTGGCGGGCAGGCAGGCTCCAGCTGTATTCGCTCTGGGTCTGGGCGCCGTGGAACAGTCCCTGTCCCGTCAGCTTGCCGCTGCCCAGCGCCATAATACTGCGGGTCTGGTGCCAGCCCACACCCAGTGTGTCCATATCGTGGTCAAAAAGCAGCAGGATGCGCTGCTTCATATAGGGACTGACCTTGTCCTTGATCCACAGCACATAGGTGGCAGCGCCGCCCGCCGCCAGCCCCAGCGCAAACCAGCGGGCCTTGATGCCGGCCACGAAGGCCATGCAGGCAAACATGAAAATAAAGACCAGCGCGCTGCCCATGTCGCCGGAGGCCAGATAGTAAATGCCCACCAGCGCCAGAATGTGAACACCGAGAAAGCCCACCGAGCGCCAACCGTTGAACTTCCACGCCTCCCGCTGCCAGGCCAACTGCTTGGCCAGCACAATGGTAAAGGTGATTTTCACGATCTCCGCCGGCTGCATGCTCACGGGAAAATGGGGAATGTGGAGCCAGGCACGGTTGCCGGTGCCGTCATCCACGCCCAGCGGCGTGCGCAGCAGCAATATCAGCACCACGTTGCCCAGGATCATCCACTTCCAGCCCTTGGACAGCTCGTTCATGTCCACCATGGACATAAGCAGATAGGCCACCACGCCCAGCGCCGCCGCCGCGCCCTGGATGGCCACGTGCTTCCAGGAGCCCATATAGCGGGTGGCGCTGGCGATCTCCAGCAGGCCGAAGGCCGTGGCGGCGCAGCAAAGCAACAGCAGCACCATATCGGCCTGCCGGAAAATATCCAATACAAATCCGCGGACGCGATGGATCATGCTGCAACCTGTCCTTTCCCTCGTTCTGTCCCGTTATTGTATCACAAGAAGTTTTCCGTGTAAACGTTGCCTTTACCCTTTTCAAGAGAAAGTTTTTGTGCTATACTGAATTGATTTTGTGGAAAAGGGGTGAAAAAGCGTGACTTGTATCTCCCACAGCGTTGCGGAGACGGAGGAAATCGGCCATGAGCTGGGACAGCGTCTCGGCCCGGGGACCGTGGTGGCATACCGCGGCGGCCTCGGCATGGGAAAAACCGCTTTCACACGGGGACTGGCAAGGGGTTTGGCTTGTCAGGATCGGGTCACCAGCCCCACCTTTACCATTGTCAACGAATACCGGGGCCGCCTGCCTCTGTTCCACTTCGACATGTACCGCCTCGATGACAGCGACGCCCTCTTCGACATCGGCTGGGAGGACTATCTGGACCGGGGCGGCGTGTGCGCCGTGGAGTGGAGCGAGAACGTGGCCTACGCCATGCCGGAGGACACGGTGTACGTGACCATCGAGCGCCACGGCGAACACGAGGACTGGCGCGTCATTACCATTGAAGGAGGCACGGAAGCATGAAGATCCTGGCACTGGAGACCTCGGCCAAGAGCGTGTCCGCCGCCGTGACGGAGGACGGCCGGATCCTGGCCTCTGCTTATCAGAACGCCGGCATGACCCACAGCGTCACATTGATGCCGCTGGTGGACGCCATGCTGAAAAACGCCGGTCTGGACAAGGCAGATATGGATCTTATCGCCGTGGCTGCCGGGCCCGGCTCCTTCACCGGACTGCGCATCGGCGTGTCCGCCGCCAAGGGCCTTGCCTGGGCGCTGGACAAGCCCTGCTGCGGCGTGTCCACATTGGAGGCTATGGCGGAGAACCTGCGCCACATGGACGCCACCGTCATCTGCGCCATGGACGCACGGCGCAGCCAGATCTACAACGCTGTGTTCTCCGCCTGCAACGGCGCGCTGGAGCGCCGGACACCGGACCGGGCCATCGGCCTTGCCCAGCTGGCAGAGGAACTGAAAAATGACGAAAAAATGAAAATAGTGGTTGGAGACGGCGCAAAGCTGTGCTATACTTATCTCTCGGAGAGCGGCATCGACTGCTCCCCGGCTCCGGAGATGCTGCGGATGCAGAACGCCGCGGGTGTGGCTCTTGCTGCGGAGCGGATGGCTGCCCGGGGCGAGACCGTGTCCGCCCGGGATCTGGTGCCTAACTACCTGCGGCTTTCCCAGGCGGAGCGGGAGCGGCTGGCAAAGGGACTGAAGATCACACTTGATTGAGTTTCCAATACATTTTAGATATACGGAGGAGTTGCAAGATGTACAGTGAGAAAGTTCATATCATGGATCATCCCCTGGTAGCGCACAAACTGACCATCATGCGGGACAAGAACACCAGTGTCAAGGATTTCCGGGAGCTGGTCTCCGAGATCGGCATGCTCATCACCTATGAGGCCACCCGCGATCTGCCTCTGACCACCAAAACCATCGAGACGCCCCTCTGCCGTGCGGATATGCCCACCCTTGCCGGCAAGAAGTTTGCCGTGGTGCCCATCCTCCGCGCCGGTCTTGGCCTGGTGGAAGGGGTGCTGCGCATGGTGCCCTCCGCTCGCGTGGGACACATCGGCATGTTCCGCGACGAGGAGACACTGGAGCCCCATCTGTACTTCTGCAAGATGCCCAAGGACATTGCCGAACGCGACGTGATCATCGTCGATCCCATGCTGGCCACCGGCGGCAGCGCCGATATGGCCATTGACGAAATGAAGAAGCGGGGCTGCAAGAACATCAAGCTGATGGTGCTGGTGGCCGCCCCCGAGGGCATCGAGTGTATCACCTCCCACCATCCCGACGTGGACATCTACGCCGGCGCGCTGGACGATCACCTCAACGAAAACGGCTACATCGTTCCCGGTCTGGGCGACGCAGGCGACCGTATCTTCGGCACCAAGTAAAACAGTTTTTCCGCAGCGGCGCGTAATGTGCCGCTGCGGCTTTCTTTTTGGTTTTTTCTACAACTTTCTATTGCTTTCCATCACTAAAGCGTGTATAATATGACCAACAATTCAAGATTGGTAGCTGTAAGGAAGTGCTTCGCGCACGGGCTGCAACTATCACTCAGCGGTTGCTTGAGTGTTTCAAACCCACGGGTTTGAAACACTTTTTGTTAGGGAAAACGAGGATAAGGAGGTATTTCCATGTATCTTGTTACCAACGGACGCCTCATCACCCGGGACGAGGCCGGAAAGGGCTACTACGAGCACGGCGCCGTGGCCTTTAACGGCCCCACCATCACCGAGGTGGGCGAGGAACAATCTCTGCGGGCCAAATACCCGGATGCGGAGATCATCGACGCACGGGGCGGCGTCATCATGCCCGCCTTCATCAACGCCCATACCCACATCTACTCCGCCCTGGCAAGGGGTCTGTCCATCGTGGGCAACAACCCCACCAATTTCTACGAGGTGCTGGACGGCACCTGGTGGGCCATGGACCGGAAGCTGACGCTGGAGGGCAGCCGGGCCAGCGCCGACGCCCTCTACATCGACTGCATCAAGCAGGGCGTCACCACCATCTTCGACCACCACGCCGCTTACGCCCAGATCCCCGGCTCCCTGTTCCAGATCGGTGAGAGCGCCAAGAAGTTCGGCATCCGCTCCTGCCTCTGCTACGAGGTCAGCGACCGGGACGGCGAGGAGAAATGTATGCAGGCCATTGCCGAAAACGCCGACTGGATCAGCCACTGCGAGAAGGAGAAGGATCCCATGCTGGCGGCCATGTTCGGCGGACACGCCCTGTTCACCATCTCCGACAAGACCTTCGACCGGATGGCGGAGGCCAACAACGGCCGCACCGGCTACCACATCCACGTGTCCGAGGGCATGAACGACGTGTACGACAGTCTCCAGAACTACGGGCGCCGGCCGGTGCAGCGGCTCCACGACCACGGCATTCTGGGGGACAGGACACTGCTGGGCCACTGCATCCACGTAAACCCCGCCGAGATCGAGCTGATCAAAAACACCGGCACCATGGTGGTGAACAACCCGGAGTCCAACATGTCCAACGCCGTGGGCGTTTGTCCGGTGCTGCCCCTAAGCCGGGAGGGCATCCTGCTGGGTCTGGGCACCGACGCATGGACCAACGACATGATCGAGTCCCTGAAGGCGGCGCTGTGCGTCCAGCGGCTCAACGCGTGTCTGCCCAACGTGGCGTGGGGCGAGGTCACAAATATGCTGTTCCGCAATAACGCGAAGATCGCCGCCAAGTACTTCCCCGCGGAGCTGGGCGTGCTGAAGCCGGGTGCGGCGGCGGACGTCATCGTCATGGACTACAAGCCCTACACGCCGTTCTCGGATGAGAACATCGACGGCCACATCCTCTTCGGCATGACCGGCAAGCTGTGCCGCACCACCATCGCAAACGGCAAGGTGCTGATGAAGGACCGTGAGCTGATCGGCATCGACGAGGAGGCGGAGAACGCCCACATTCTGGAGAGCGCGAAAAAGCTGTGGGGCGCGCTGAACAACCGCGTTTATTGAGAGGAGGTATTTCCATGTCCGAAAAAATGACTCCCATCTGGTTCGGTTCGCTGATGAACTGGGCGATCCACGAATACGCCGATTCGGGCAAGATGTTCGGCGTCCACAAGGAGTACCGGGCCAGCGGCAAATCCCTGCCCATCTTCGGCGAGCGGATCGAGACCCCCTTCGGACCCGCCGCAGGTCCCAACAGTCAACTGGCCCAGAACATCATCGCCGCCTACTTCGCCGGCGCACGGTTCTTCGAGCTGAAGACCGTGCAGAAGATGGACGGCGCCGAGCTGGCCGCCTGCGTGCCCCGGCCCTGCATTCTGGCCGACGACGAGGGCTACAACCAGGAGTGGTCCACCGAGCTGACGGTGCCCCAGGCCATGAACGAGTACATCAAGGCCTGGTGCGCCCTGAAGATCCTCAGCAAGGTCTACGGCTTCGGCGATCCCGACGGCTTCGTGTTCAATATGTCCGTGGGCTACGATCTGGAGGGCATCAAGGGTGAGAAGATCGACGCCTATCTGGAGGGCATGAAGGACGCCTCCGGCACCTGGGCCTGGAACACCAGTATTCAGGTCCTCAAGGCGATGTTCCCCGCCTATATCGACTATATCGATACCATCTCCCCCCACGTCAGCCGCAGCGTCACCGTGTCCACCCTCCACGGCTGTCCGCCGGATGAGATCGAGCGCATCGCCTCCTATCTCATCACGGAGAAGCACCTCCACACCTTCGTCAAGTGCAACCCCACCATTCTGGGCTACGAGACCGCACGCCGCACGCTGGACGAGATGGGCTACGGCTACATCGTCTTTGACGAGCACCACTTCCGGGAGGATCTCCAGTGGACCGACGCCGTGCCCATGTTCGAGCGGCTGCAGAAGCTGGCATCGGACAACGGTCTGGAGTTCGGGCTGAAGCTGTCCAACACCTTCCCGGTGGACACCACACGGGGCGAGCTGCCCAATGACGAGATGTATATGTCCGGCCGCGCCCTGTTCCCGCTGACCATCGAGATGTGCCACCGGATCAGCCGCCAGTTCCAAGGCAAGATGCGTATCTCCTTTGCCGGCGGCGCCGATTATTTCAACTGCGACAAGCTGTTCAAGGCCGGTATCTGGCCCATCACTGTGGCCACCACCATCTTAAAGCCCGGCGGCTACAACCGCCTGCGCCAGATGGTGGAGAAGGTGGAGGCGCTCCCGTACCGTCCCTTCACCGGCACGGACACCGAGGCCATCTGCGCCCTGTCCGCCGCCTGCCACACCGACCGCCGCCACGTGAAGCCCATCAAGCCGCTGCCCTCCCGCAAGCGCACCGACGGCGTGCCCTGGACCGACTGCTTCATCGCCCCCTGCCAGGGCGGCTGTCCCATCGCGCAGGACATCCCCGAGTATATGGAGCTGTGCCGCAAGGGACTTTTCGGACCGGCGCTGAAGCTCATCACCGAGAAGAACCCCCTGCCCTTCATCACCGGCACCATCTGCGCCCACCGCTGCCAGAACAAGTGCAGCCGCAATTTCTACGACGAGTCGGTGCAGATCCGGGATACCAAGCTGTTGGCCGCCAAAAACGGCTACGAGGCCCTGATGGCCTCCATCCACGCCCCGGAGAAGATCCCCGGCAAGAAGGTAGCCATCATCGGCGGCGGTCCCACCGGCATCTCCGCCGCCTACTTCCTGGGCCGGGCCGGTATCGAGGTCACCATCTTCGAGCGGGAGAACGCTCTAGGCGGTGTGCCGCGCCACGTGATCCCCTCCTTCCGCATCGCCGACGAGACCATTGAAAAGGACGTCCGCCTCATGGAGCGGTACAGCATTCAGGTCGCTCTGGGCAAGCCCGCTCCCTCGGTGGAGGAGCTGAAGGCACAGGGCTACACCCATATCCTCTTCGCCGTAGGCGCGTGGAAGGCCGGCAGTCTGGGCATTCCCGGCGACGTGGCCGGTGCCATCCAATGGATGAAGGGCGTGAAGGCCGGATTCATCAGCGTGGGCGGCAACGTGGCTGTTGTGGGCGCAGGCAACACCGCCATGGACGCGGCGCGCCTTGCCAAGCGCAGCGGCGCGGACCACGTGACCATCGTCTACCGCCGCACCAAGCGGGAGATGCCCGCCGACGAGCATGAGCTGGCGTTGGCCATGGCCGACGGCGTGGCCTTCGCCGAGCTGGCCGCTCCGGTGAAGCAGGAGGACGGCCTGCTGAAGTGCGAAAAGATGCGCCTCGGCGAGCCGGACGCCACCGGGCGCCGCAGTCCTGTCGGCACCGGCGAGACCTTCACCATCCCCTGCGATCTGGTGATTTCCGCCGTGGGCGAGCAGGTGGACGACGAACTGTTCACCGCTAACGGCATCGAGCTGGACAGGAAGGGACGTCCTTCCCTGCGCACCAACGTGCCCGGGGTCTACGCCGCAGGTGACTGCCGCCGCGGTCCTGCCACGGTGGTGGAGGGCATCGCCGACGCCGCCGAATTTGCCCGTGAGGTCATCGGCACGCCCTATACCTATGAGATCCCCGAGGCCGCACGCCTCACCATCTCCGACGCTTCGGCGCGCAAGGGCATCCTCTGCGAGAGCTGCGGGATCTGCGAGGGGGAGCGGTGCCTCCAGTGCTCCACTGTCTGCGAAAACTGCGTGGACTCCTGCCCCAACCGGGCCAACGTGGCCATCACCATGCCCGACGGCAGCCACCAGATCCTCCACGTGGACAGGATGTGCAACGAGTGCGGCAACTGCACCGTCTTCTGTCCCTACGACTCCGCGCCAAGCAGGGATAAGTTCACCCTGTTCCACACGATCCCGGACATGGACGATTCCCAGAACGCCGGCGTGCTGTTCCTGGATCATGAGACCGTCCGGGTCCGCACCTTCGGTCCGCCCAAGGAGTACAACATCAGCGTCCGCAACAACGGTCTCCCCACCGCGCTGGATGCGCTGATTCTCCAGATCCGGGATAAGTACAGCTATCTGTACATGGAATGCTAAACTACTTTACAGCTGTTGTGCAGCAAGAAAAAAACTGCCGGACCGATCGTATCGGTCCGGCAGTTTTTTTGGCTTATTCTCCAAGCCAGGGCTGGGAAACACGGATGCCCACAACGCCCCAGCGCGCCTCTTCCTCCGAGGAATAGTACAGACGCATGTCCTCCGGAGAGGCGACGGAGACGGTTTCGGCGGTGTAGCCGCAGTCCAGCAGGGGCAATTCCCGGTACAGCTGGGCGAAGCCGGGGAAAACGCACAGCTCCTCCACCTGCACGAACAGCACCTCCGTTTCGTCGGCGGCGTCCTCGAAGCGGATCACGTCTCCCGGGCGCAGCTTCCTGCGTTTCTCATCCCAAAGCCGCAGCTCGATGGTCTTCTTTCCGTCCTCCATCATCCGGAACGGCTCCGGATTCAGCTTCATCCGGTGGAGGGGGCAGCTCATCCACAGCGCCGGTTCCCGCTCCCCCAGCAGCTCCACATGGCGGATTTGGCTCTTGTAGAACAGCCAGCCGTCGATGCGCAGAGCCTCTTCCTCCACGCCGTACTCGTGGAAGCAGTACTCCTCACAGTCCCACAGGGCTTCCCCGTCGAACTCCTCGCCGTTGTCGTCCGTCAATCGAACAAGCTTCCCGTCATAGTCTGACAGCTTCACGGCAGCCACCTCCCTTTTGGGGAGAGTATACCATGGCGGCACCGGAAACGCCAGCGTCAAATCACGGATTGGGCACGATGATCGACAGATCCGGCGAGTTGTTGGCGGATCGCAGAAGGGCCAAAACCACATGATAGAAGTTGTCTCCGATGCCGTCCCGGAACGCTTTATCCGCTGACACATAATAGCTTACGTCACCACAGGTGAGATACGTCCACACGGTCTCGCCGCACTCATACAGCGTCAGAAACCGGGTCTCGTGGTCGCTGCCGAAGTTGGTCGCCTGCATACCCTCCGGGTCGAATTGGGCCGCCCAGCTGAACAGGGAGGTCTGACCGGCGGGCCACATACCGATACGGACGCTGTAGCCACGAACCGAATCGACAAAATCCAGCTCCACGCTGTCCAGCTTCGCGTCCTCCGGATAGATATGGCCGCCGGGTTCATCCAAGCCATATCCTCCAAAATACGCATACGAGCGCTCCAGCTTCAGCAGATCGCCGCCCCGAATCGGGAGTAGGGCGTCAAGCTCCGTCTCTGTCAGCGCTCGGTCAGCAATGGAGAAGTAGTGGGCTTCGGCGTCGGGCATCGAATCGACTTCGTTGTAGATCACCGGCCAGTCATAGAGAGGCTCGGGAAGATCGGGGTTCGTCCCCGGGTTCACCGGCTGCGGATCCGTCCCCGGATTCACCGGCTGCGGGCCGGGCTGGGCAGCGGGCGTGTCCTCCGTGGGCGGCGCGTCCCGGTGCAGCAGCTTCGGTACGCCGATGGCGCACACCGCGATCAGGCACAGGCAGGCCGCCAGCGTGCCCCAGCGGCGCCACGCTCTGCTGTTCACCTTTCTCTCGTCGTGGGCGTCCAGCACGTAGTCGTCCCGGATCATGCCCAGAGCATCCTGCAAACGGTCTGTTTTCATGATAGCAAGTCCTCCTTTCGCAGGAAGAGCCGCAGCTTGTCACGAGTGCGCTTGCACATCATCTTCACCCGGCTCTCCCCCATTCCAAAGCGCGAGGCGATGTCGCGGAGGTCGTCAAAATACCAGTAGCGGCACAAAAATACCCGCCGCTCGGTGACGCCCAGCGTGCCCAGAAATTCATCCAGCTTCCGCGCCAGCTCCCGTGCCTCGATCTCCTCGTCCAGCGTGGTTCCGGCGGGGATGATCTCCTCCAGCTCCTCCAGCGCCAGCGCCGTCTCGCCGCCGCCCCGCTTCTCCGCAGTAAGCGCGCGGAGACGCTTCAGGGCCAGATTCCGGGTGATCCGGGCCAAAAAGGCGCGGAGATCGTTGGGTCGATGGGGCGGCATGGCGTTCCACGCGGCGGCCCAGACGTCGTTGCAGCACTCCTCGGCGTCGGCGTCATTGCCCAGCACGCCCCGCGCGATAGCGCGGCAGTAGGCGCCGTAGCGTGTCTCCGTCTCGGAGATAGCACGTTCATTGCGCTGCCAGTAGAGCTCCACCAGTTCCCTGTCGTCCATGCATCCGCCTCCTTTCCGAAAGGTCCTTTCACCTGTCAAGTACCGTTCTCCATCGCTTCGGTCACAAAATGGGGACAATTTTATTGTATCATCTTGGCCGTGTTTTGCAATTTTGTCTATGGATTTTTGGAAAAACCGTGGTAAAATGTAAAATGAATAGAAATGTGCTTTGGAACGGGAGGTTGATCCATATGAAAACGCTGTTTCGCGGCGGCACCGTGGTGTCCGGCAAGGGTACCAAAAAGGCCGACGTCCTCATCGAGGGCGAGAAGATCATCGACGTGGCCCGCACCATCACGCCCCAGCCGGGAACACGGGTCATCGACATCACCGGCAAGCTGCTGCTGCCCGGCTTCATCGACGCACACACCCATTTCGATCTGGACGTGGCGGGCACCACCACCGCCGACGACTTTGAGAGCGGCACCCTCTCCGCCCTACGGGGCGGCACCACCACCGTGGTGGATTTCGCCTGCCCCAATAAGGGTGAATCCCTCGCCCACGGTCTGGAGCTGTGGCACCGGAAGGCCGACGGCAGGTGCAGCTGCGACTACAGCTTCCACATGACCATCGACGACTGGAATCCCTCCATCGAGGCGGAGATCGACAACATGATGGCCGCCGGCATCACCTCCTTCAAGATGTACATGACCTACCCCGCCATGATGCTGGACGACGAGACCATGTACTTCGTTTTGAAGAAGCTGAAGGCCGCGGGCGGCATCTGCGGCGTACACTGCGAGAACAGCGGCGTCATCGACGCGCTGGTGGCGGAGAAGCGGGCAAAGGGCGAGAACACCGTTGCCTGCCATCCCCAGACCCGTCCGGCGCAGCTGGAGGCGGAGGCTGTCAGCCGCCTGCTGCGCATCGCCCAGACGGTGGACGTGCCCGTGGTCATCGTCCATCTGACCAACGCCGCCGCCCTCCGGGAGGTGGAGAACGCCCGGAAGCGTGGACAGAGGGTGTACGTGGAGACCTGTCCCCAGTATCTGGTGCTGGACGACAGTGTGTACGATAACCCCGACTTCATGGAGGCCGCCAAGTTCGTCTGCTCCCCTCCCATCCGCACCAAGGCGGATCAGATCGCCCTGTGGGCAGGTTTGCGCAAGGGCGAGATCCAGACCGTGTCCACCGACCACTGCTCCTTCACCACGGCCCAGAAGGAGGCGGGGCGAGGGGACTTCACGAAGATCCCCGGCGGCGTGCCCGGCGTGGAGGCCCGTGCCGAGCTGGTGTATACCTATGGCGTCACCACCCGCAAGATCAGCCTCGCCACCATGTGCCGCGCACTCAGCGAGAATCCCGCCAAGCTCTACGGCATGTTCCCCCGCAAGGGCGTCATCGCCAAGGGCGCCGACGCCGATCTGGTGATCTACGATCCTCTGGCCGACCATACGCTCCACGCTGCCGATATGGTCAGCCGTGCCGGATACACCCCTTACGAGGGCTTCGCCATCCGGGGCGGCATCCAGCAGGTGTGGTTCCACGGCACGCTGGCGGTGGATCACGGTCAGGTGCTGGTTGACAAACAGGGGCGGTTCATCCCCCGCGGCAAATGCGTCCTGTGATTTCACGATACAGAGAAATCCCTCCGAAAGCTCGGAGGGATTTCTTTTTGTATTCAGTAATTGTAAAGTATTCTACCCTTACTCCACCTTGACGCCGCGTTCGGCGAAGCCGGACACCATTTTATCCAAATCCGGCTCGATGTGGAGGGGTTCGCCGGCGGCCTTGATGGCGTTGGCCACGTCCTTGAGGCCGTTGCCCGTCACCACGGACACCACGGTGTCGTCCCTGCCGATAAGGCCCATTTCGCAGGCCTTCTTCACCGCCGCCGTGCCTGTGACGCCCGCCGGCTCGCCGAAGACGCCGCAGGTGCGGCCCAGCAGCTGCGCCGCTGCCAGGATCTCCTCGTCGGTGACGCAGATGGCCAGACCGTTGGACTCACGGATGGCCATCAGGGCCTTGTCCGCGTTCCGGGGCACGCCCACGGAGATGGAGTCGGCGATGGTGTTCTCCTCCATGGGGGACCAGTCCGTCCCCTGCGCTATGGCACGGTTGATGGGATAGCAGCCGGTGGACTGGGCGGAGATGAGCCGGGGCAGACGGTCAATAAAGCCGATGGCGTACAGGTCCTTGAGGCCCTTCCACACGCCGGCGATGGTGCAGCCGTCGCCCACGGAGATGGCCAAATAGTCCGGCATCTGCCAGTTCAACTGCTCGGCGATCTCCAGTGCCACCGTCTTCTTGCCCTCGCTGAGGTAGGGGTTGATGGCGGCGTTGCGGTTATACCAGCCGTACCTGTCGATGGCCTCGGCGGACATTTTGAAGGTCTCCTCGTAGTTGCCCTTGACGGAGATCACGTTGGCGCCGAACATCATCAGCTGGGCAACCTTGCCCTTTGGGGCCCGGTCCGGCACGAAAATATAGGTCTTCAGTCCCGCGGCGGCGGCGTTGCCCGCCAGAGACGAGGCGGCGTTGCCGGTGGAGGAGCAGGCGATGGTTCTGGCCCCCGCCTCCCACGCCTTGGCGACCGCCATGGCGCTGGCACGGTCCTTCAATGACGCGGTGGGGTTCTGGCCGTCGTCCTTGACCCACAGACGCTTGACGCCCAGCATTTCGGCAAGACGGGGTTCGTCATAGAGGGGGCTCCAGCCCACCCGCAGCGGCGTATCGGGGGTGGTCTCCTCCACGGGCAGCAGCTCACGGTAGCGCCACATGGTGCGCTTTTCCCGCTTGGCCAGCTTCTCCTTCGTCAGCACGGAGCGGATATAGTCATAGTCGTAGACGATATCCAGAATGCCGCCGCACCCACAGTTGGTCAGGTCGGGCACGGCCTCGTATTCCCGGCCGCATTTCACGCAGCGGGCGCAGATCACGTTTTTCATGGTGTGTTCTCCTTATCAAAACAGGGCAGGGTCTCCCCTGCCCTGTTTCGTACTTTTTTACAGATTCTTCAGCAGGCCGGTGGCCTCGTTGAACTCGTTGATCAGCTCATCCAGCTCTTTGGCCTGGGCGTGGACGGCGTCCCAAGTGTGCTCGACGTCGTACCACAGGTCGTTCAGCTCCTCCACGGTGCGTCCCTGCTGCTCCACCCAGGTGTAATACTTCAGGTTGTGAACGCGCTTGCGCTCGGCGTAGGTCAGCTCCAGCAGATTGTCTGTCTTCAGGCCCAGCATGTGCAGGTTGTGATCCAAGGCGGCGGCCTTGTCGTCGTATGCGCCGTACATCTCGTTGAGCTCGTCGATGCGGGACTGGTACATGGAGGCGGAGTCGGTCAGCACGGTGCAGACCACGTCGTCGGCGGTGAACTCATAGTACTTGGCCATCTTGATGCAGCACAGCACGTTGGCGATGCCGGAGATGCCCAGCCAGCTCAGCTTCTCGATGAGCTCGTTGCTGACGCCCAGCTCCTTCATGTAGGCCTTGCCCGCCTCGCAGTTGAACAGGCGCAGCAGACGCTGGCTGTCCTCATCGTCGATGGCGATGGCCATGTCGGTGTTCTTCACGTTGTGGATCCAGGGGATATGCTTGTCGCCGATGCCCTCGATGCGGTGGCCGCCGAAGCCGTTATTCAGGATGGTGGGGCACTGCAGAGCCTCGCCCACCGCCAGCTTCAGATGGGGATAGCGCTCCTTGAGGAGGTCGCCGGCGCTGAGGGTGCCGGCGGAGCCGGAGGTGAAGCATGCGCCGGCAAGGCGCTGGCCCGGCTTCTTCACGGCCTCGAAGAGGTCCGCCAGTGCGCGGCCGGTGACGTTGTAGTGCCACAGGGGATTGCCCATCTCCTCGAACTGGTTGAAGATCATCATGGCGGGGTCCCGGCGCAGCTCCCAGGTCTTGTCAAAGATCTCCTTCACGTTGGACTCGCAGCCGGGGGTGGCGATGACCTGACCGGCGATCTTGCTGAGCCAGTCGAAGCGCTCCTTGCTCATCTCGGCGGGCAGGATGGCCACGCTGTCCACCGCCAGCAACTTGGAGTTGAAGGCGCCGCCGCGGCAGTAGTTGCCGGTGGAGGGCCACACGGCGTGGTGATAGGTGGCGTCGAACTGACCGGTCACCAGACGGGGAGCCAGACAGCCAAAGGAAGCGCCTACCTTATGGCAGCCGGTGGGGAACCACTTGCCCGCCATGGCGATGATGCGGCAGGGCACGCCGGAGAGCTCACTGGGGATCTCCACGTAGTTGGGCACGGCCTGGAACAGACCACCCGTCTCCTTGGCCTCGTTTTTCCACGTGATGCGGAACAGGTTCACAGGGTCCACGTCCCACAAGCCCGTGTGGCTCAGCTTGGCCTTGATCTTCTCCGGGACCAGCTCCGGATTCTCCATCTGGGCAAAGGTGGGGATGATGACGTTGTTCTCCCGCGCCTTTTCAATGTTGTGCGCCAGACCGGTTTTGTTGATGGTCAGATCGATTTTACCCATTCTTTTTTTCCTCCTGCCTCTTGTTGGCGTCAATATATGCGTAAAGTGTGTATTTGGAAATACCGAAGTATTTGGCAACCTTGTCGCCGGACTTGGTCACCAGAAACGCGCCGCTCTGGTTGAGAAAACGGATGGCGCGGATCTTATCGTCCTTGGTCATCATGGCCACCGGCTTGCCCACCAGCTCCACCGACTGCTCGATGAGCTCATTGAGCACGTCGTTGACGTTGATGATCTTCTCCGGCTCCTGCTTTTTGCCGCCGGTATCCAGCGCGTCGTCCAGCTCCCGCCGCAGCATCATCAGCCCCGTCACGTCGTAGTTGATGGAGAAGATGGCCTCTACCCTGCCCCGGCTGTTGCGGATATAGAGAGAGGAGGATTTCAATATCTTGCCGTCAGGCGTGCGGGTGAGATAGCACAGCTCATCCTTCGGCTGGGCGTCGGCCTGCAGCGCCTGCTCGATGACCACACGGGAGCCGCCGTCCCCCACCTTCCGGCCGGAGACGTGGCCGTTGACGATGTACACAATGGAGTGATCCATGGTGCTCACATCGTGGATCACCACCTCGCAGCGTGACCCGAACTGGGCGGCGATGCCGTCCGCCATCTGCTTGAGAAGTTCCAAGCGTCTGCTTTCCACGTGACCAGCCCCCCTTCTCTATTTATCCATTTTACATTTTATCACAATATCGTCATAAATCAATTCAATTTTTTCTAAAAATTATTTAGGTTTTCTCATTTATTGTTTGACTTCCCAAAAAGCCGTGCTATGATTAGAATATCAGAATATGTACACGATCCTGTCACTTTATGAAAACGGAGGTTACCGATATGGATTTTGAAGCCGTCAAGGCCGCTGCCGTCTCTTACCGGGACGACATGAGTCGCTTCCTGCGGGATATGATCGCCATCCCCTCGGAGTCCTGCGAGGAGGAACGGGTGGTCAAGCGCATCGCCCAGGAGCTGGAAAAGCTGGGCTACGACAAGGTGGAGATCGACAAGCTGGGCAATGTCATCGGCTGGCTGGGGCAGGGCGAGAAGATCATCGCCATCGACTCCCACGTGGACACCGTGGGCGTCGGCAACCGGGACAACTGGGAGGCCGACCCCTACGAGGGCTACGAGACCGACACCATCATCTACGGACGGGGCGGCTCGGATCAGGAGGGCGGCATGGCCGCCGCTGCCTACGGCGGACGCATCATGAAGGATCTGGGCCTCATTCCCGAGGGCTATAAGATTATGATCGTAGGCTCCGTGCAGGAGGAGGACTGCGACGGCATGTGCTGGCAGTCCATCGTCAACGAGTACTTCAACGGGCCGGAGGACGCCCGCAGCAAAATCGAGTTCGTCATCTCCACCGAGCCCACCGACGGCGGCATCTACCGCGGTCACCGGGGCCGCATGGAGATCCGGGTGGACGTCCACGGCGTATCCTGCCACGGCTCGGCTCCCGAGCGGGGCGACAACGCCATCCACAAGATGGCGGAGATCATCGAGAATGTGCGGGATCTCAACGAGAATCCCGCCGACGACACCGTGGAGATCAAGGGCCTTGTGAAGATGCTGGATCCCAAGTACAACCCTGACCACTGGGAGGACGCCCGGTTCCTGGGCCGGGGCACCTGCACCACCAGCCAGATCTTCTACACCTCCCCCTCCCGCTGCGCCGTGGCGGACAGCTGCGCCATCTCCGTGGATCGCCGCATGACCGCCGGCGAGACCTACCAGTCCTGCCTGAAGGAGATCGAGGACCTGCCCGCCGTGCGGAAGTACGCCAGGGACGTGAAAGTGTCTATGTATATGTACGACCGTCCGGCATGGACCGGCCACGTGTACGAGACAGAGTGCTTCTTCCCCACCTGGATCAACAAGGAGAGCGCCCCTCACGTCCAGGCGCTGGTGGACGCCCACCACGCCCTGTGGGGCACCGAGCGGCTCTATGCCGATGAGAAGGCCGCCTCCACCCGTGTGGGACGGCCCCTGACGGACAAGTGGACCTTCTCCACCAACGGCGTGTCCATCCAGGGCCGCTACGGCATCCCCTGCGTGGGCTTCGGTCCCGGCGCCGAGTCCCAGGCCCACGCCCCAAACGAGATCACCTGGAAGCAGGATCTGGTGACCTGCGCCGCGGTGTACGCCGCCGTCCCCATGCTGTATAAACCGGAGAACAAGGACGGCTCCGCCACCGCCTTCCGGCAGGAACTGACTGGCAATGATATCAAGTGAAACGGAGGTAACGACATGAGCAAGACAGCCGAGCTGGCAAAGCACCTGCAGGAGCTGGACATCAGCAAGATGTACCGGGAGGACTTCTACTGGACCTGGGACAAGACCGACGACGAGATCGAGGCCATCTTTACCGTGGCCGACGCCCTCCGGGACCTGCGGGAACGGAACAAGAGCACCCGGGTCTTTGACTCCGGTCTGGGCATCTCCATCTTCCGGGACAACTCCACCCGAACCCGCTTCTCCTTCGCCTCCGCCTGCAACCTGCTGGGTCTGGAGGTACAGGATCTGGACGAGAAGAAGTCCCAGATCGCCCACGGCGAGACGGTCCGTGAGACTGCCAACATGGTGTCCTTCATGGCAGACGTCATCGGCATCCGGGACGATATGTTCATCGGCGAGGGGCACAAGTATCAGAAGACCTTTATGGACGCCACGAAGGAGGGCTTCCGGGACGGCATCCTGGAGCAGCAGCCCACGCTGGTGAACCTCCAGTGCGACGTGGACCACCCCACCCAGTGCATGGCGGACCTCCTCCATGTGATCCACCACTTCGGCGGCGTGGAGAACCTGAAGGGCAAGAAGGTGGCCATGACCTGGGCCTACTCCCCCTCCTACGGCAAGCCCCTGTCGGTGCCCCAGGGCGTCATCGGCCTCTTTACCCGCTTCGGAATGGACGTGACGTTGGCCCATCCCGAGGGCTACGACGTGATGCCCGAGGTAGAGGAGATCGCCCGGGAGAACTGCGAGAAGTACGGCTCCCACTTCACCAAGACCAACGACATGAAGGAGGCGTTCCGTGACGCTGACATCGTCTATCCCAAGTCCTGGGCCTCCTTTGCCGCCATGGAGGAGCGCACCAAGCTCTACGCCGCCGGCGACAAGGAGGGCATCGACGCGCTGGAGCAGCGGCTGCTGGCCCAGAATGCCCAGCACAAGGACTGGACCTGCAGCGAGGACATGATGAAGCTGACAAAGGACGGCAAGGCCCTGTACCTCCACTGCCTGCCCGCCGACATCTCCGGCGTCAGCTGTGAGGAGGGCGAGGTGGATTCCTCCGTCTTCGACCGCTATCTGGTTCCCCTCTACAAGCAGGCCTCCTTCAAGCCCTACATCATCGCCGCCATGATCTTCCTGGCCCAGATCAAGGATCCCGTGGAGGCTCTTATGAAGCTGGATGGCGGCGAGGAGAAGCGCAAGAGCTTCTGACGTTTTTTCGCCGGCAAAGTTTTTTGCGTCCGGGCGTCTTTTTAGTTGAAATTGAGAGGAAACCACTGTATAATATCAGTATCCCTTATGGATGTGAATGTCGGGCATTTGCCCGTTGTTCAGGCGCGCGGTAATCTGACATTTCGCCGCTCGTCAAGATAAAATCGGTATTTTGACAAAGGAGGAAAACGAATGAAAAAGTTTCTCGCGCTTGCTCTCGCTCTGGTCATGGTCCTGGCTCTGGGCGCCTGCGGCAAAAAGCAGGAGAGCAAATTCAAGGTGGGCTTCATCACCCTGCATGATGAAAACTCCACCTATGACCTGAACTTCATCAATGCCGCCAAGGCCGCCTGCGAAAAGCTGGGCGTGGACTACGTCATCAAGACCAACATCCCCGAGGGTCAGGAGTGCTATGAGACCGCCTGCGACATGGCCGAGGACGGCTGCAAGGTCGTCTTTGCCGACAGCTTTGGTCATGAGCCCTACATGATTCAGGCTGCCAAGGAATACCCTGATGTGCAGTTCTGCCACTCCACCGGCACCCGCGCCCACACCGAGGGTCTGGCCAACTACCACAACGCCTTTGCCTCCATCTATGAGGGCCGCTACTTGGCCGGCGTCGCTGCCGGTATGAAGCTGCAGGAGCTGGTCAATGCCGGCGCCACCCCCAAGATCGGCTACGTCGGCGCTTTCACCTACGCCGAGGTCATTTCCGGCTACACTTCCTTCTTCCTGGGCGTCCGCTCCATCGTTCCCGAGGCCACTATGGAAGTCACCTTCACCGGTTCCTGGTACAACGAAGCCGCTGAGAAGGAAGCCGCCAACAAGCTGATCCAGAACGGCTGCGTCCTCATCAGCCAGCACGCTGACTCCTTCGGTGCCCCCACCGCCTGCGAGACCGCCGGCGTGCCCAACGTTTCCTACAACGGCAGCACCAAGGATGTCGCCCCCAACACCTATATCATCTCCTCCCGCATCAACTGGGAGCCCTACTATGAGTACGTGATCAAGGCCGTCCAGGACGGCAAGAAGATGGATGCCGACTGGACCGGCACCATCGCCACCGGCTCCGTGGAGCTCACCGACCTGAACACTGCCGTGGCTGCTCCCGGCACCCAGGAGGCCATTGACAAGGCTATGGCCGAGCTCAAGGCCGGCACTCTGCATGTATTTGACACTGCCAAGTTCACCGTGGACGGCAAGGCTCTGACCACCTACAAGGCCGACGTGGACACCGACGCGGAGTACACCCCCGATACGGAGGTCATCTCCGACGGTTACTTCCACGAGTCCGAGTATCGCTCCGCGCCTTACTTCGATCTCGACATTGACGGCATTACCCTGCTGGATCGGAACTACGGTTAATCCCCGACATATTCTGACCTTGACCGGGCTGTCTGCTGACAGCCCGGTCTTTTTGTCGAATCTCATAATTGTTATGCTGTTCTGACAATTTTTTTGTGGATTTTGATTTACAAAGCCGTCGGAGCGTGATAGAATAAAGTGTCAAATTATTTAGAGGTGGTAGTTCGTCTTCTCCCCACCGAACAGAAAGGGTGACTGCCTTGGAAAATGTGAAGAACGCTGTCAGAATGGAGAACATCACCAAGCGCTTCGGCACGAAGGTCGTGGCCAACAAAGCCGTCAATCTGGAGCTGCACGAGGGCGAGATTCTGTCGCTGCTGGGGGAAAACGGCAGCGGCAAGACCACGCTGATGAACGTGCTCTGCGGCATCTATCACCCCGACGAGGGGCAGATCTACATTCATGACGAGCCGGTAACCATCTCCTCCCCCAAGGACGCTTTTGACCACGGCATCGGCATGATCCATCAGCACTTCAAGCTGGTGGACGTATTCACCGCCACGGAGAACATCGTCCTGGGTCTCAAGGGCCACCTGGATATGAAGGAGGCCCGTCAGAAAGTCAGGGAAATCTGCGAAAAGTATGGTTTCGACATCGATCCGGATCAGAAGATCTACAACATGTCCGTGTCCCAGAAGCAGACGGTGGAGATCGTTAAGGTACTCTACCGCGGTGCCGACATTCTCATTCTGGACGAGCCCACCGCCGTCCTGACCCCTCAGGAGACGGACAAGCTGTTCCAGATCATGCGGAACATGCAGAAGGACGGAAAGTCCCTCATCATCATCACCCACAAGCTCCACGAGGTGCTGGAGGTCAGCGACCGGGTGGCCATCCTCCGCAAGGGCGAGTACATCGGCGATGTGCCGACCCAGAGTGCCGACCAGCAGTCCCTCACCGATATGATGGTTGGCCGCCGCGTCAGTCTCAACATCAACCGTCCCGATCCCGTGGATCCCAAGCCCCGGCTGGTCATTGAGCATCTGACCGCCTACGACGAGCTGGGCGTCAAGCGGCTGGACGACGTGAGCTTTACCGCCAACAGCGGCGAGGTGCTGGGCATCGCCGGCGTGGCCGGCTCCGGTCAGCGGGAGCTGCTGGAGGCCGTGGCGGGCCTCTATCCCGTGAAAGAGGGCACCATCCAGTTCTACGATCCCAAGGTGGATTATTCCGACGCAATCAGCAAAAGAAATATCGCAAAGAGTATTCTTCTGTCCATTATAACTCTTGGAGTTTACCTCATTTACTGGGAGTATTTACTCGTTAAAAACATCAGGGCAATTAAGAAAGACGAATCAAGCTGCATTGGAGAGATGCTGTGTCTGATATTCGTTCCTTTTTATTCTGTTTATTGGTGGTTTACTCGCGGAAAGACAGTAAAAGAAGAATTTGCAAGCCACGGATGCACTGCAACCGGGAATGAAATTGCTTATTTGGTGCTTGGAATCTTCGGTCTGAGTATTGTATCAATGGCAATTATGCAGAATGATTTTAACTCCCTTCCGCCTGAGGTCATCCAATCAAATCAGCAAAACGCAAGTAACAAGCCTGTCAATCTGGTGGGCATGGATCCCATGTCTATCCGAAAGGCCGGCGTGGCCATGAGCTTCGTGCCGGAGGATCGGCTGGGCATGGGTCTGGTGGGCACCATGGGCATGACGGGTAATATGCTGCTGCGCTCCTGGCGCAAAACAAAGGGCCTGTTCGTCAGCCGCAAGGAGCCGGAGGCCATGGCCAAGCGCATCTGGCAGGAGCTGGAGGTGGTGACACCCAGCACAAACTACCCGGTGCGCCGTCTCTCCGGCGGCAACGTGCAGAAGGTGCTGGTGGGCCGTGAGATCGCCCAGGAGCCCGCTGTGCTGATGACGGCCTATGCCGTCCGCGGTCTGGATATCAACACCTCCTACACCATCTACAATCTGCTGACCGAGCAAAAGATGAAAGGACGCGCCGTGATCTACGTGGGCGAGGATTTGGACGTGCTGCTGGAGCTTTGTGACCGGATCGTGGTGCTGTGCGGCGGTCAGGTTTCCGGCGTGGTGGACGCCCGCACCACTGACAAACGGGAGATCGGCGTGCTGATGACGCAGCACAGAGGAGGTGCCGATAATGAAGCATAAAGAGCCGTTGATCTATATTTCCAAGCGGGAGTCCCTCCCCTGGCAAAAGAGCTGGATGATCCGCGGCATCGCCATTATGCTGGCGCTGGTATTTTGCGGTGTGATCACCATGCTCCTGACCAAGCTGAACCCAATTGAGGTGTTCAGCACCCTTTTCTACGGTGCCTTCGGCACACCCCGGAAGTGCTGGGTCACCGGCCAGAAGCTGGCCATCCTGCTGGGTATCTCTCTGGCCATCACCCCCGCCTTCAAGATGCGCTTTTGGAACATCGGCGCCGAGGGTCAGGTTCTGATTGGGTGTCTGGCCTGCGCCGCCTGTATGATCACCCTGGGCAATAAGGTTTCCAATGGGCTCCTGATCCTCATCTCATTGGCTGCCAGTCTGGCCGCCGGTGCCATCTGGGGCTTCCTCCCCGCCTTCTTCAAGGCCAGGTGGGAAACCAATGAGACGCTTTTCACCTTGATGATGAACTATATTGCCATGCAGCTGGCAGCATATTTTATTATCGTATGGGAGGTGCCCAAGGGATCTGGCACGGTCGGCGTTATCAACGACCAGACCGAGGCGGGCTGGCTGCCGATGATCGGCGGCAAAAGATACCTGCTGATCATTCTGCTCATCGCCCTGCTGACCGTGGTCATGTACATCTATTTGCAATACAGCAAGCACGGCTATGAGATCTCCGTGGTAGGCGAGAGCCGCCGCACCGCCAGTTACGCCGGCATCAAGGTGGATCGGGTCATTATCCGCACCATGGTGCTATCCGGCGCCATCTGCGGCCTTATGGGATTTCTGCTGGTCAGCGGCAACGACCACACCCTTACCACCACTCTTGTGGAGGGGCGCGGCTTTACCGCCGTCATGGTCTCATGGCTTGCCAAGTTCAACCCCATTTTCATGGTATTTACCAGCCTTCTGCTGGTGGTTATGAAGCTGGGCGCCACCGAGATCTCCAGTACCTTCGGTCTCAACGACTCCTTTGCCGATATTCTGACCGGCATCATCCTGTTCTTTATCATCGGCAGTGATTTCTTTACCACTTACCAGATCCGCTTCCGCAGGCCGCATGACAAAAGGACCGCAAAAGCAGAACCGTTGCAGCCTATTCCGCAAAGCGAGCCGCAAAAGGAGGTCCAGTGATCATGTTTGATTTCGTATCCTTCTTCCCCCGTGCTGTGGCGCAGGGCATTCCCCTGCTGTATGGCTCCACAGGCGAGATCCTCACCGAGAAATCCGGCAACCTGAACCTGGGTATCCCCGGCATTATGTATGTCGGTGCCATCAGCGGCGTCATCGGCTCTTTCTTCTATGAGCAGTCCATGGCCGGTCAGCCCCTTGTCCCCTTCTGGGCCATTGCCATCCCTATGGTCTGCTCCCTGCTTGGTTCCCTGCTGATGGGCCTTCTATACTGCTTCCTCACTGTCACCCTGCGGGCCAACCAGAACGTCACCGGCCTGGCCATGACTACCTTCGGCGTGGGCTTCGGCAACTTCTTCGGCGGCTCCCTCATCAAGCTGGCTCACAGCGACGTTCCCTCTGTGGCCCTGCCCGCTACCAGCGCCTTCTTCAACCGAACGCCGTCTGTTAAGGAGCAGTTGAGCGCCTTCTCCAGTCTGTTCCTCCATTACGGCTTTCTGGCCTACCTCGCTATCGTGGTGGCCCTGGTTGCGTCCTATATTCTCATCCACACAAGAGTTGGCCTGCATCTGCGCAGCGTGGGCGAAAGTCCCTCTACCGCCGACGCAGCCGGTATCAACGTGACCCGGTACAAGTATCTCTCCACCTGCGCCGGCAGTATGATTGCCGGTCTGGGCGGACTGTACTACGTCATGGACTACGCCAACGGCATCTGGTCCAACAACGCCTTCGGTGACCGCGGCTGGCTGGCCATTGCTTTGGTCATCTTCACCATCTGGCGGCCTGCCGTCAGCATCCCCGCCTCCATTCTTTTTGGCGGGCTCTACATCCTGTATATCTATATCCCCACCGGCACCGAGATGCAGTACAAGGAGCTTTATAAGATGCTGCCCTACGTCATCACCCTGATTGTGCTGATCATTGTTTCCCTGCGCAAGAAACGGGAGGATCAGCCCCCTGCATCCCTGGGCCTGAGCTATTTCCGCGAAGAACGATAAACAATGAAAAAAGTGCCCCTTGGGGCACTTTTTTCTTGAAAGAAAGGAGCCTTTAGCCGTGCGGATCCTGCGCCACACCGTCACCGCCCAGGAGGCGGGGCAAAAACTGAAAACACTGCTGCGCAGCCGCTGGCACATCTCCTCCTCGGCACTCAAGAGCATGAAGTGGCGGGACGGCGCTATCGCCGTCAACGGTCTTTCCGTCCCCGTGTCCGCCGTCCTGCGTGAGGGCGATGCGGTGACGGTGGACGTGTCGGACAACGGCGCTTTAAGCGGGCATATCGTCCCCGTGGACTATCCCCTGGACATCCTGTGGGAGGACGAGGATCTGTTGATCCTCAACAAGCCGGCAGGTCTCGCCGTGCACTCTGCAGCGCTCACCGAGGAGACGGTCACTGTGGCCGGGGCCGTGGCCCACTATCTGGGCGGGCAGCCCTTCCACCCGGTGAACCGGCTGGACCGGGGCGTCACCGGCGTGATGGTTGTAGCCAAAAGCGGCTACATCCACCACCGGTGCATGGCCATGCTCCACACCGATGACTTCCGCCGGGAATACCGCGGCGTCTGCGCCGGGATACCGGAGCCGTCGGCGGGGATCATTGATCTTCCCATCGGGCGGGACCCGTACTCGGTACTGAAGCGGCGCATCGATCCCGACGGTCTTCCCGCCCGGTCCGAGTACGAGGTGTTGGCAGCCTTCGGCGACCGGGCTCTGCTGCGGCTGCGGCCCCTCACCGGGCGCACCCACCAGCTCCGCCTCCACTGCGCGGCCATGGGCCACCCTCTGCTGGGGGACTGGCTCTACGGCACCGAGGATCGTGCGCTGATCGCCCGGCCTGCCCTCCACTCCTTTGAGCTGTGGCTCCGCCACCCGCTGACGGAGAAGCTGCTCCACATCACCGCTCCGCTGCCGGAGGATATGCAGAAGCTTCTGACGTGAAAAATCCCCTGTCATCCGACAGGGGATTTCCCTTTACAGTTCTTTACAGATCTACCTTTTCAAACCGCTTTATGGACCAGCGGCAGGCCAGCAGCGTCATGATGGCGTACACCGCGGCGCACACCGCCAGGATCGGAAGCTGACGCAGACAGGAGGCGGTATCAACGCCGTCCAGCCACCCGAGGCCGGGAACGTGCGTCACCGCGACGTCGAGGATCACCACCGCCGCCACACAGACGGACGCCTTCAGAAAGGACACACCCACTTTGTAGCCGGTGCGGTAGAAGGACGGCAGAAACACGATGTTGAACACGGCGAACAACAGGAAGGCGATCGCAAACAGCGTCACGTTGGCGTCCAGACCCGCCAGGTTGGTGCCGTTGGGGTTGATCCGGGCCGACAGCACGGCGAAGGGCACAGCGATCACCAGAGAGCACAGCTCCACCAGCGCGGTGAACAGGCAGGCGGCCTTCACCGTGTCGGCCTTCCGCACCGGCAGAATGGCGTTGTAGTCCGCGTCACGCTGCTCACGGCCGTTCATGAACATGAAGAAAATGCCCAGCGTCACGTAGAAAAAGGCCACCGAATAGGGGTAGTTGGGGATCAGGAAGAACACGCCCGCCAGCAGGAACACCAGCGTCATGGGGTGGCACACCAGCCGAAGCTGCTTAGATAATAGCGCCGTCATCCAGCTCCCTCCTCTCCACGGAAATGATGATATCCTCCAGCGTGCCGCCTCTGTCGGCGAAGGCCTCCATGAACCCCGCCACCGTGCCGGTGTGGACGATGGCGCCGTCCTTGATGAATGTGATGTGGCTGGCGCACTTCTCCAGATCGCTGGTGATGTGGGTGGAGAACAGGATGCTCCGCTTGCCGTCCGCCACGATGCTGCGGAACAGCGTCACCAGCTCGTCGCGGCTCACCGGGTCCAGGCCGCTGGTGGGCTCGTCCAGGATCAGCAGCCGTGCGCTGTGGCTGAGGGCCAAAGCAATAAGATACTTGACCTTCATGCCGCTGGAGAGCTGATCCACCCGCTTTTCACTGTCAAGGGAAAACAGTTTACAGTAGTGCTGATACTTGGCCTCGTCCCAGTTGGGATAGAACTTTTTCGTGGCAGCCGTGATGGCGCGCAGCTTCTTCTTGGGGTAGAAGTCCACGCCGCCCAGCACCACGCCGATGTTCTCCTTGAAGGTCTTTTCGCAGCCCTTCACGTCCTCGCCGCACCAGCGGACCATGCCGCCGTCGGGATGGACGAGGCCCAGAATCGACTTGAGGGTGGTGGACTTTCCGGCGCCGTTGCGGCCGATAAAGCCCACGATAGCCCCCTCCGGAACAGTGAAGGACACGTCCTGCAGGGTAAAGGCGGGGTACACCTTTCGCAGGCCCTCTACTTCCAGTACGTTCATTCCTCCTCCACCTCCGATGCCTGCTTGTCGAAGATCATGCGCAGCATGGGGTTCAGGCTGTCCAGGGTCTGCAGAGCAATGCCCTTTTTAACGTCAGCCATCAACACCAGCGAATCCCCCGGCTCCAGGCCGAACAGATCCCGGACCTCCTTGGGGATCACGATCTGCCCCTTGGGACCGATCTTCACCGACGACATGAAATAGCGGTCTTTTTTACCCATTCATCCGTCCTCCTTTCGTTGGATTGGTATAACTTTTCTTACTATTTGGATTTTACATCCTTTTCACTCCCCTGTCAAGTCTTTTTTCTCGACAGAGAGAAAATGCTATGCTATACTGTTCTCAACACATCAAAGGAGAACCGCCATGAATCTCTGTGACCGCAACGACATCCAAGCCCTGCTGAGCCGCCACGGCTTCCGCTTTTCCAAGTCCATGGGGCAGAATTTTCTCATCGAGGACTGGGTGCCCCGGGACATCGCCGACGCCTGCGGCGCCGATGAGGGCACCGGCGTGCTGGAGATCGGCCCCGGCATCGGACCGCTGACGGCGGAGCTGGCCAAGCGGGCGGGCAAGGTGGCGTCGGTGGAGCTGGACAAGCGGCTCTACGGCGTGCTGGCAGAGACCATGGCGCCATTTGACAACTTTACCCTGATCCCCGGGGACGCCATGGAGATGGATCTCCCCGCCCTGGTGGCGGAGCATTTCCCCGGCCTGAGGCCCATCCTGTGCGCCAATCTGCCCTACAACATCACCACGCCGGTGCTGACAAAGTGCGTGGAGAGCCGGTGCTTTGAAAGCCTTACCGTCCTCATTCAAAAGGAGGTGGCCCAGCGGATCTGCGCTGCTCCCGGCACCGCCGACTACGGCGCCTTCACGCTGCTGATGCAGTACTACACGGAGCCACGGCTCCTCTTTACCGTGCCCAACACCTGCTTCCTCCCCGCCCCCAAGGTCACCTCGGCGGTGATCCATTGCCCGGTGCGCAAAGCCCCGCCCGTGGAGGTGGCGTCGGAATCCGCGCTGTGGCGGACGGTCCGGGCCGGATTCGCCCTGCGGCGCAAGACGCTGGTGAACTCCCTCCAGACCGGGTATCAGCTCCCCAAGGAGCGGCTATCCGAGATCGTCGCCGCCTGCGGCCTGGAGCCCACGGTGCGGGGCGAGCGGCTGAGCCTCCAGGACTACGCCCGCCTCGCCAACGCGTTGACGGCGGCGGAATGAACCGAAATAACCCCACAGGCGCGGCTTTTGCCGTGCCTGTTTTTTGTGAATACCCCAATATTTTGAAAATGGATATTGCAATTTATACAAGATATAGTATAATTAATAGGCACGCATTTTACGACCCAATTTCCCTTTGCGGGGTGACGATAGGCAGAACAAATGAGGAGAGAGAAAAATGAAAGTCATCAAGCGAAATGGCTCCGAAGTCATTTTTGACATTACCAAGATCATTATTGCCATCACCAAAGCCAACGACTCCGTTGAGGAGCCGGACCGGCTGACAGCCTTGCAGATCCGCCGTCTGGCCGAATCGGTTGAGCTCCAGTGCCAGTCGTTGGATCGCGCCCCCACGGTGGAGGAGATCCAGGACATGGTGGAGAACCACATCATGGCCCACGGCGCCTTTGAGGTGGCCAAGCACTACATTACCTACCGCTACACCCGGTCTCTGGTGCGCAAGTCCAACACCACCGACGACAGGATCCTGTCCCTCATCGAGTGCAACAACGAAGAGGCCAAGCAGGAGAACTCCAACAAAAATCCGGTGGTGAACTCCACCCAGCGGGACTACATGGCCGGCGAGGTCAGCCGGGACATCACCCAACGCATCCTGCTGCCCAAGGACATCGTGGACGCCCACAACGAGGGCCTCATCCACTTCCACGACACCGATTACTACGCCCAGCACATGCACAACTGCGATCTGGTGAATCTGGAGGACATGCTGCAAAATGGCACCGTCATCACCGGGACGCTCATTGAGAAGCCCCACTCCTTCGCCACCGCCTGCAACATCGCCACTCAGATCGTGGCCCAGGTGGCCAGCAACCAGTACGGCGGCCAGTCCATCAGCCTCACCCATCTGGCTCCCTTCGTGGAGGTCAGCCGCCAGAAGCTGCGCGGCAGCGTGCGGGACGAGTTTGACGCCGCCGGCATCAGCGTGGACAGCGAGAAGGTCAACGCCATCGCCGAGAAGCGGCTGCGGGAGGAGATCCGCCGGGGCGTGCAGACCATCCAGTATCAGGTTGTCACCCTGCTGACCACCAACGGTCAGGCTCCCTTTATCACCGTGTTCATGTATCTGGGTGAAGCACGGAATGAGCAGGAGCGGGCTGATCTGGCCCTTATCATCGAGGAGATGCTGCTCCAGCGCATCCAGGGCGTGAAGAATGAGAAGGGCGTGTGGGTGACCCCCGCCTTCCCCAAGCTGATCTACGTGCTGGAGGAGGACAACATCCACGAGGACAGCAAGTACTGGTACCTCACCCGTCTGGCCGCCAAGTGCACCGCCAAGCGCATGGTGCCCGACTACATCAGCGAGAAGAAGATGCTGGAGCTGAAGGTGGACAAGAACGGCGAGGGCCACTGCTACACCTGCATGGGCTGCCGCTCCTTCCTGACCCCCTATGTGGACGAAAACGGCAAGCCCAAGTACTACGGCCGCTTCAACCAGGGCGTGGTCACCATCAACCTGCCGGACGTGGCCCTCTCCTCCGGCGGCAACATCGAGAAGTTCTGGAAGATCTTTGACGAGCGGCTGGAGCTGTGCCACCGTGCGCTGATGTGCCGCCACGAGCGGCTCAAGGGCACGCTGTCCGACGCCGCACCCATCCTGTGGCAGTACGGCGCCTGCGCCCGCCTGAAGAAGGGCGAGCCCATCGACAAGCTGCTCTACGGCGGCTATTCCACCATCTCTCTGGGCTACGCAGGCCTCTATGAGTGCGTCAAGTACATGACCGGCAAGAGCCACACCGATCCCTCCGCCACCCCCTTTGCTCTGGAGGTCATGAACTACATGAACGCCGCCTGCCGCCGCTGGAAGGCCCAGCACAACATCGACTTCTCCCTCTACGGCACGCCGCTGGAGTCCACCACCTACAAGTTCGCCAAGTGCCTGCAGAAGCGCTTCGACGTCATCGAGGGCATCAACGACAAGGGCTATATCACCAACAGCTACCACGTCCACGTCACCGAGCCCATTGACGCCTTCAAGAAGCTGGAGTTCGAGGCCCAGTTTCAGGCCCTCAGCCCCGGCGGCGCCATCAGCTACGTGGAGGTGCCGGACATGCAGAACAATCTGGACGCCGTGCTGGAGGTCATGAAGTTCATCTATGACCACATCATCTACGCCGAGCTGAACACCAAGAGCGACTACTGCCAGGTCTGCGGCTGGGACGGCGAGATCGACATCGTGGAGCAGGACGGCAAGCTGATCTGGAAGTGCCCCAACTGCGGCAACACCGATCAGGACAAGATGAACGTGGCACGCCGCACCTGCGGCTATATCGGCACCCAGTTCTGGAACCAGGGCCGGACCCAGGAGATCAAGGACCGCGTGCTGCATCTATAAATAATCGGCCAAAATCTGCGGATTTTGGCCGAGAAGGATTGCCGCCTGCGGCAGCGCACTCGCTACGCTCGCACGTTTGCAGGCTGAGAGGGATTTTTTGCCACGTACTTCTTCGCTTTGCTACGCATAAGTTCGTGCAGCCAAATCGCAGATTTGGGCACTCACTTAACGCCGCGGCAAAAAATGATTGGATTTCTTCGCGTCTGCGGACGCGAAATCTGCGATGCTTTTATCTATTATTGTGGGGCGGGCAATGCCCGCCCCCTTTTTACGAGGAATTGCCATGTACTACGGGGAACTGAAAAAATGCGATATCGCCAACGGCATCGGCGTGCGGGTCAGCCTGTTCGTCAGCGGCTGCACCAACCGCTGCCCCGGCTGCTTCCAGCCCCAGACCTGGGACTTCTGCTACGGCACGCCCTACACCGCCGATACCGAGGCGGAGATCTATGCCGAGCTGGAGAAGTCTTACGTGGGCGGCCTCACCGTGCTGGGCGGCGAACCCTTTGAGCCGGAGAATCAGCGGGAGCTGGTGGGGCTGCTGCGCCGCGTGAAGGAGCGGTTTCCCGCCAAGACCGTGTGGGTGTTCACCGGCTGCACGCTGGAGGACCTACGCCGCGACGGCAGCCGTCACCGCTGCGAGGTCACCGACGAGATGCTCTCCCGCATCGACGTGCTGGTGGACGGACCTTTCGTGGAGGCGGAGAAGGACATCCGTCTCCAGTTCCGGGGCAGCCGCAACCAGCGCGTCATTGATATGTATAAGACCCGGCAAACCGGAGAGATCGCCATCTGGGAGCAGCTCCGGCGGTAAGTCTTCTCCCCCCTCATCCGTCACCGCTTCGCCGTGCCGCCTTCCCCCACCAGTGGGGGGAGGCTTTATTGCCGCTATTGTAAAAACTTCTTGCCATCCGATGATTTCATGTGGTATAATTTTTACAAATGTTTTGCCATTCGTCATTCATCTATCTTATGAGGTGCCGTTATGTCTGTGAAGCTGGAGCTCTACAAGGTATTCAAAGAGGTAGCCGAGGCCGGCAACATCACCGCCGCCGCCCAGTCCCTCTACATCTCCCAGTCCGCCGTCAGCCAGTCCATCAAGCAGCTGGAGAGTGAGCTGCAAACCCGGCTGTTCTCCCGGAACTCCCGGGGCGTGACCCTCACCGGCGAGGGCGAGATGCTGTATGAATACGTCCGCAGCGCAATGGGCCTGCTGGAGACCGGCGAGGCCAAGCTGAGCCAGACCCGCCAGCTCCAGATGGGACACCTGATCATCGGCGCCAGCGACACTGTAACCAGCCAGTTTTTGCTGCCCTATTTGGATAAATTCCACCGGCGGTACCCCGCCATCCGCATTCAGATCGTGTCCGGCCGCAGCCACAAGGTGCTGGGTCTGCTGCAGTCCGGCAAGGTGGACGTGGCCTTTGCCAGCACCCCGTCCGAGCCAGGATCGGTGGACGCCTTTTCCTGCTTCGCCACCCACTCCGTGTTCGTGGCCGCCGCCGACTATCCATGCGACTTCAAACACGTCTATACGCTGGAGGAGATCGCACGGTTCCCCCTGATCCTGTTGGAGCGCAAGGCATCCTCCCGGCTGTATCTGGAGAAGTACTTTCTGCAGAACGGTCTGCGGCTGGATCCGGAGATCGAGCTGGGCGCACGGAGCCTGCTGGTGGATCTGGCAGCCATCGGCTTCGGCGTGGCCGGCGTGACGGAGGAGTTCGTCCGCCGGGAGCTGGATAGCGGCAAGCTGCGCAAGCTGAAAACCGCCTTCACCATTCCGCCTCGCAGCGTCGACATGTGCACACTCCACGGCGTGCCGCTGACCGCCGCCGCCCGGCAGTTCGTCAGCTTCGTCAAGGACAGCCTGGGCGCAAACGTATAAAGGAAAGCCCTCCGGCCGCGGCCGGAGGGCTATTTCATTTCAGGACATCAGCTTTCGCTCCAGAGAATCCTGGAGGCTGACCGCCGCCTGCAGATTGTTGATGATCACCGCGTCGGTGACGTTATAATCCTTCAGCAACTCGCTGAAGGAGCCCTCGCTCTCCCGGATGTCCAGCACGATCACCGTCTGGTACTGGTCGATGAGATAGGGTACAAAGGCGTTGCCGTAGGACTCCTTGAACACCACCACCGTCTTGCCGTTGTGGTTGTCGGTTTCGATGACGGTCAGCGGCTTGTCGCCGCCCAGATACGTTCCGGCGTAGCTGTTGGAGCCGGTATAGACGGCTTTGCCGTCGTACCACGTGCCGCCGCTGCGGTAGGACATCCGGTAGCCCGTCTGGGGCAGGTGCGCCTCGGTATAGTCCGGGTTGGCCTTCAGCGCCGCAGGCTCGCCGGCGTAGGTGTACAACGTGCCGATATAGCCCGTGTTGATGACGGTACTGTAGCTGCTCAAGGGTGCGGCGGTAAGGCCGTTGGCCTTGCAGTAGGCCACGTAGGCGTAGTAGGCGCCCAGACCCGTCCAGTGATGGTCGGTGCGGTAAAACATGTACTCGCCCACGTGCTGGGACATGACGCCGAATACGTCCGCCTTCTTGATCCGGCTGTCCATCATGCCATAGGTATTGGCGATGTACTCCTTAGTGGCGGGGCCAGGATCGGTGTAACCCGCCGGGCTCTCAAAGGCGCAGTTCTTGGGCACCAGCACACTTGCGACGTTGATGTCGGGATATTTGGCGGCAAAGGCATTGACGATGCGGGCATAGTTGGAGCTGCCGGAGGTACCCAGGTTGAAGTACTCCAGACCGTAGTCGCCGCAGATCAGCACGCTGTTGCCGTAATAGGCGCTGATGTTGTTATGGTAGTGGCCCTCCGCCTTGGTCTCCGGGATCACATCCGCCGGATCATGCTCCCCCGTGGTGCCTGGGTTATACTCTCCGGCAGGCGCGCCCACCTGCTTGCCGCATACCTTGCACTTGCCGTCGTCGCCTACGTCGTGGCCCTTGGCCTCCGCCAGCACCTCGCCGCAGACGGTGCACTTCTGGGGCTCCGTACAGGTGGCCTCTGCCCCCGGTGTGTGGCCCTTGGCCTCCGCCAGCTCCGCGCCGCAGACGGTGCAGACCTGGGGCTCCGTACAGGTGGCCTCGTCGCCGGGGGTGTGCTCCACCGCGTTGAGCACCTCGCCGCAAACGGTGCAGGTCTGGGGCGCCGCGCAGGTGGCCTCCGGACCCGGTGTGTGGCCCTTGGCCTCCGCCAGCACCGCGCCGCACACGGTGCAGACCTGGGGCTCCGTGCAGGTGGCCTCGTCGCCGGGGGTGTGGCCCTTGGCCCCCTTCAGCTCCTCACCGCACTCCGTGCACTTCTGGGGCTCCGTGCAGGTGGCCTCCGGGCCCGGCTTATGCTTGTGGCAACCGATCAGCGCCGCCGCCAGCAGCAGACACGCAGCAAGGAGCGCAAACCGTCTCATTGTTTCTTTCATAGTACCTCCCTGTGAAACTGAATCCAGTGTTTGAATCTTTGCCTACCCATTATATCGCTTTCACAAATCAGCGCAATGGTGAAAATAACAGATTCGGGGAAAAAAATATGGCCGATACAGGGCGTTTTCCCGGTTTGCCGCCTTGCATTTTTCCACCGTATCGTATAAGATGAAAAACGATGTATTATTATGCAGAATAACATCTGATAAAGGAGAGTGGAGCCCATGGAACTGCTGAAGGAACGGATCCGCCGGGAGGGCAAGGTGCTGCCCGGCAATATCATCAAGGTGGACGGTTTTCTGAACCACCGCGTGGACACCAAATTGCTCAACGACATCGCCGACGAGTTCGCCCGGTATTTCGACGTCAGCAAAATTACCACCGTGCTGACCGCCGAGGCCAGCGGCATCGCCCTGGCCACCGTGTGCGCCCAGAGGTTCGGCGTGCCCATGCTGTTTGCCAAGAAGGCCAAGAGCGACAACATCGAGAGCGGCCTCTATCAGAGCGAGGTGTTCTCCTATACATATAAGAAGAAGGTCACGCTGCTGGTGTCCCAGGAGTGGCTGGGTCCCAACGACCACGTGCTGATTATCGACGACTTTATGGCCAACGGCTTCGCCATGCAGGGCCTCGTGGACATCGTCAACGCCGCCGGGGCCACCCTGGAGGGCATCGGCGTGGCTGTGGAGAAGGGCTTTCAGGGCGGTGGCGACAAGTTCCGCGCCATGGATGGCGTGCGCTACAAGGCGCTGGCCGTCATTGAGAAGGCCGACGAAAACGGGATCATCTTCCGGGAGGACGAGGAATGAAACGAGTTCTGATCCTGGATTTCGGCGGACAGTACAACCTGCTGGTGGCCCGCCGCGTCCGCGAGAGCGGCGTATACTGCGAGATCAAATCCTACCGCATCTCCATGGACGAGGTGCGTGACTTTGCCCCTGACGCCCTGATCTTCACCGGCGGTCCCGCCACCGTGTTTGACGAGGGCGCGCCCATGGTGGACAAGGCCCTTTTCGAGATGGGCATTCCCGTGTTGGGCATCTGCTACGGCATGCAGCTGATGATGCACCTGCTGGGCGGCGCCTGCCGCAGGGCCGATACCCGGGAGTACGGCAAGACGGAGCTCCGGCAGTCCGGCGACTCCCCCCTGTTTGCCGGCGTGCCGGAAAAGGCGATCTACTGGATGAGTCACGGCGTGGAGGTGGAGCGCCCCGCCCCCGGCTTCCGCATCATCGCCTCCAGCGCAGGATGCCGCCATGCCGCTGTGGAAAACGCGGAAAAGCGGCTCTACGGCGTGCAGTTCCACCCCGAGGTAAACCACACCGAGTACGGCCGCCAAATCCTGGAGAACTTCCTGTACAGCGTGTGCGGCTTTACCCGTGAGTGGACCATGGCCTCCTATGTGGAGGAGGCCATCGCCGAGTGCCGGGCCAAAATTGGCAGCGGCCGGGTCCTGCTGGCCCTCAGCGGCGGCGTGGACAGCTCCGTGGCGGCTGCGCTCCTCCAGCGCGCCGTGGGCAATCAGCTGACCTGCATCTTCGTGGACCACGGCCTGCTCCGCAAGGACGAGGGCGATCAGGTGGAGGAGGTCATGACCCGCCAGTTCCACGTGGACGTGCGCCGGGTCAACGCCAAGGACCGTTTCCTGGGGAAGCTGGCGGGCGTCACCGAGCCGGAGCGCAAGCGCAAGATCATCGGCGAGGAGTTTATCCGGGTCTTTGAGGCCGAGGCCAAGAAGATCGGCAAGGTGGAGTTCCTGGCCCAGGGCACCATCTACCCCGACGTGGTGGAGAGCGGCCTGGGCGGCGAGAGCACCGTCATCAAGAGCCACCACAACGTAGGCGGCCTGCCCGACTACGTGGATTTCGAGGATATCATCGAGCCCCTGCGCCGCCTGTTCAAGGACGAGGTGCGCCAGCTGGGCCTGGAGCTGGGTCTGCCGGAGGCTCTGGTGTGGCGCCAGCCCTTCCCCGGTCCCGGCCTCGGCATCCGCATCATTGGCGAGGTCACCGAGGAGAAGCTGGCCATCCTGCGGGAGGCCGACGCCATCTTCCGGGAGGAGATGGCAAATGCCGGTCTGGACCGCACCGCCAGCCAGTACTTCGCCGCGCTGACCAATATGCGCTCCGTGGGCGTCATGGGCGACGAGCGCACCTACGACTACGCCGTGGCCCTGCGGTCCGTCCAGACCCAGGACTTCATGACCGCCACCTGGACCCGCCTGCCCTGGGAGCTGCTGGACAAGGTCTCCGGCCGCATCGTGGGCGAGGTGTCCCACGTGAACCGCGTCCTCTACGACGTCACCAGCAAGCCCCCCGCCACGGTGGAGCTGGAGTGAGCGGCAAATTGATCTGAAACAAACAAAACCGGCTGATTTCACCAGAAATCAGCCGGTTCTGTTTTTCATTCTCACAGCGCCGAAAAACGCAGGGGCAGCTCCATGCGGTTGGTCTCCAGCAGCTCCCGGCTGCGCAGAATCTCCTCTGCCGGGCCGTCGGCGGCCACGGTGCCGCGATCCAGCAGGATCACACGGTCGCAGGTGTCCCAGATCATGTCCAGATCGTGGGAGGTGATCAGCTTCGTCTCCGGCAGCTCCCGGACGGTGTTGATCACCAGACGGCGGTTTTGGGGATCCAGCGCGGAGGTGGGCTCGTCCATCAATATGGCCTCCGGCTCCATGGCCAGCACGGTGGCAATGGCAGCCATCCGCTTCTCACCGCCGGAGAGCTTGTGGTTGTGGCGGTGCTTCAGCTCCGTGAGCTCCAGCCGGGAAAGCACCGCGTCCACCCGCGCCTCGGCCTCCTCCCGGCTCGCCCCGTAGTTCAGCGGGCCGAAGATCATATCCTCGTACACCGTGGGCATGAACATCTGGTTGTCGGAGTTCTGGAGCACGAATCCCAGCTTCCGCCGGATCTCCGGCAGGGTCTTTTTCGTCACCTCGACCCCGTCCACCGTGATCCGCCCCTCGTGGGGCAGCAGTCCCAGCAAAGCGCGCATCAACGTGGTCTTTCCAGCGCCGTTGGCGCCGATGAGGCCCACGGCCTCTCCTCTCTCCACGGTGAAGGATACGTTTTTCAGGATCGGCGCGTCCTTTTCATAGTACGCCGTCACGTTCTCAAATTGGATCATCGGTTTCCTCCCATCAGCAGCGCGCCAAGCACGCCGGCTACGTCAAAGCTCCGGCACAGGGCGAAGATCAGCGCCCAAAGGATCAGCCACACCGCGTCGCGGCCGGAAAAGCGTTTGCTCCCGGCGTAAGCGAAGCTGCCGGAGAATCCCCGGAGCTGCATGCTGCCGTAGAGCTCGTCCGCCCGGTCCATGCTGCGCAGCAGAAGCTGGCCCAGAAACGAGCCCCAGGCGGCAAAGCGGATGCCCTTCTGCCCCGGAGCCCGGAGGTGGTAGGCGTCGGTCATCACCGACAGCTCCTCCGTCATCACCCCCACATAGCGGAAGGTGAGCAGCAGCAGTGTCACCAGCAGGGACGGCACGTGGAGCCGCCGCAGGGCGGCGCACAGATCGTCAATGGACGTGGTGGCCATCAGCAGGAAGGACGCCGCCAGGCAGAAAACGCCCTTGAGCATCAGCGTCACCATGCTGACCACGCCGCCGGACACGGTCACTCCGCCCACCGTCAGCAGCGGTGCGCGGTCAAACAGCGGGTTGAACAGGCCCACCGCCAGCACCAGCGGCAGCACGAAGCGCAGCTTGCGCAGGCACGTGCCCACGCCCACGCCGCTGAGGGAGAACACCAGCGCCGGATACAGGATCATCACCAGCAGGCCGCTGAGCTGATACTTGCCGAAGGAAACCGTGGCGGCGATATATGCAATTGTCGTCAGCAGCTTGGCCACGGGGTGGAGCTGATGCACCGGGGAGTCCCCGGCAGCCAGCGCGTCCATCTCCCGCAGTGCCAGAATCGAGCGGTCCATTTTGTTCATGGTGATCCTCGAAGATGCGGAAATCCGGGGCATCCGAAGACGCCCCGGTTCCGTTCATTTTTGTATTTACGCTTCCTTTTTCTTCCGGCGGAAGAAGCCGAACACCAGCGCAATCAGCACGGCAAGCGCCGCCACGATAGCTGAACCCACCAGACCGGACACGGTGGTGCCGGCGGGACTGTCGCTCTCGGGGAAGGCGTAGTCCGGCAGGAAGGACGTGCTGTCCTGGATGGAGGCAGCCGTATCCGCCGCCTTGCTCTCCACGCCGAAATGCTCCTCATCCAGATGCATGTTCTCTACCTGGGCCTCCTCGTTGCCGAACAGCGCCCACTCCAGACCGTCGGGGTTGGAGCTGGCCACCAGCGAAAGGCCGCCGCCCACGATGACCACCACCACCGCCAGAACAGCAAGGGTGGCTTTCAGGGAGTGTGCCTTGCCGGAGACTGCGTTCACATCACGCAGCAGCACGGGGCGGGACTCATACACGAACACCAGCACCGCCGCCGTCACCGCGCCTTCGATGAGGCCGATGGCCAGATGGATAGGCTGCATCAGCGCCACGAACGCGGCAAACGGCAGCTCGGTGATCCCTGAGAGGGTGGTCTCCAGCACCACGGAGAAGGCGCCCAGCTGCAGCGTCACCACGCAGCCGATGACGGACGCCGCGATGATCCGCAGCCGCTGGGCGGCCTTGGTATCGCCGCCGAACCAGGTGCTGCGCATAATGGGCCGCCAGATGAGATAATAGCCCACGAAGCAGCCGTAGAAGGCCATGTTCCAGATATTCGCGCCCAGCGCCATCAGTCCGCCGTCAGCGAAGAAGAGGCATTGGACAGCCAAAATCACGATCATGGACAAAAAGCCCGCCTGCGGACCCAGCAGAGCCGACAGCAGCATGCCGCCGCACATGTGGCCGGAGGAGCCGGTGCCGGGGATGGTGTAGTTGATCATCTGTCCGGCAAACACCAGCGCCGCCGTCACCGCCATGGTGGGCAGCTTCTGGGGCTCGTCGTCTTTCCGCAGTTTGTGGATGGACACGCCGGCGGCCGCGCCGGACGCCACATACATGGTTGCTGCCACGGCCGGAGCCAGCAGCGCATCAGCCATATGCATAGATAATCTCCTCTCTCACTTTACTGTGATTTCAGTATACCATCGCTCTTTTGTCGCGCAAGCCCCCGGGGGGGTTGTTTTTTGCGGCTTCGACGGTTATAATGTTGGCAAATTGACAGCTTGCGCCGGATATCGGCGCTTTTCAGGGAGGTTTCGCCATGCACGAGCACCATCACGACCACGACCATGATCACGGGCATGAGCATGTCCATGATCACCCCCATCACCACGAGAACACCCCCGCCGTGCTCAACCGACTGAGCCGGGCCATCGGCCATCTGGAGTCCGTGCGGCGCATGGTGGAGGACGGGCGGGACTGCTCCGAGGTGCTGATCCAGCTGGCAGCCGTCCGCTCGGCCTTGAGTGCCACCAGCCGCATCATTCTGAAGGATCACATCCAGCACTGCGTGGTGGACGCGGTGGAGGCCCACGATCAGGAGGCCATCGACGAGCTGAACCGCGCCATCGACCACCTGTTCAAGTGAGAATTGTTAAAAGCTCCCGGCTGCTTTGGTGCAGCCGGGAGCTTATTTCACGGATCGATACGTATCATGCCACCGCAACCGGCGCTTTTTTCCGGTTCTTGATCCCGGCGGAGAGAAGCCAGATCAGGGTAAACGCCGCGAAATACAGCGCCAGCATCAGCACCGGGTTGAGAAACTGCATGCCCCGCTCCGTAAACCCGGAGGCAACGCTCTCAAAGAAGGGCACGCCGCCCAGATCACGGTAGAGCATGAAGTCGAAGCCGCGGATGAAGTCAAAGGGGATCACAAAAGCCGACACGATGAAATGGAGCAGGAAGCCGTCCGTGACCATGGAGAACCGGACGCGGTCGCGCTCCGTCACGATGACCAGCAGCCCCATGAACACCATGAGCAGATGCCAGATCATGGAGTAAAACGCGCCGAAGGAAAAGAAGGGATAATACTTAAGGCCGTTGAGGAACAGCATGTTGGCAAGGCCGCCCACGATGCCGCCGGTGGCCACCCAGCACTCCGCCATCCGCTGCAGCTTCCCTTTGGCGAAGCCCGCCAGAATGCCCGCCGGCATGATGATGGAGCAGGTGTCCAACGGCAGAAGGCCCTGATTGAACTCGCCGAAAAACTGAACGTCGTAGTACGTCTCCCAGCTTGTCTTGGCGATATAGAACAGCGTCAGGAAAATGCCGAGACAGCCGATGATCCGCCGCACCGTCTCCTTCCGCGTTCTGCGCAGAGCGATCAGCAATCCCACCAGCAAAACGGCGGAGACGATCAGATATACGTTCTGCGCCATGCCGCCGAAGCCGAAGTCCTGCCCCGAATAGCCGTCGATATTGCCTTTGTAGTCGAAGAAATGATAGTCTCCCCTGAACATGGGCTCTCCTCCTCTCCCATCCGCGGCGTTTTTCGACACGGATTCCTCCTGTAGTATAAATGAAAAACCGCACGATTGCAAGACGGCGTTTTCCCGTTGCCAGCGGGAGAAAAATATGGTAAAATATGATATTCAATCAACGAGGCGGTGTGTTCCAATGAAAACAGAACTGAAAGCCATTCTGGAGGCCGTCCGCGACGGCGGCATGTCGGTAGACGAGGCGGCGGTACGGCTGAAGGTCAGTCCCTTTGAGGACATCGGCTATGCCAAGGTGGACCTCCACCGCAAGCTTCGCCAGGGCGTGCCGGAGGTGATCTACGGCGCGGGCAAAACGCCGGAGCAGATCACGGGCATTCTGGAGACCATGGCAAAAAACGGACAGGGTCGGGTGCTGATCACCCGCCTCGCCCCAGAGGCGGCGGAGGAGATCTCCCGTACTGTCCCCGTGGACTACCGCCCCCAGGCGAAGATCGGCCTTGTGGGGCAGCCCCGTGAGGCTGACGGCATCGGCACCGTGGTCATCGCCACCGGCGGCACCAGTGACGTCCCCGTGGCGGAGGAGGCGGCGCTGACCGCCCAGTTCTTCGGCAACCGGGTGGTGCGGCTCTACGACGTGGGCGTGGCGGGGGTGCACCGCCTGCTGGCCCATACTGACGAGATCATGGGCGCCAGCGTCATCATCGCCATCGCCGGCATGGAGGGCGCTCTGGCCAGCGTCATCGGCGGTCTGGCCGACTGCCCGGTGATCGCCGTGCCCACCAGCGTGGGGTACGGCGCGTCCTTTCAGGGACTTTCCGCCTTGCTGTCCATGCTGAACTCCTGCGCCAGCGGCGTCAGCGTGGTGAACATCGACAACGGCTTCGGCGCGGGCTATCTCGCCGGAATGATCAACCATATGGAGGCAAAGTCATGAGAACGCTGTATCTGGACTGCGGCATGGGCGCTGCGGGCGATATGCTCACCGCCGCTCTGCTGGAGCTTCTGCCCGATCCCGACGGATTCCTGGCGGAGCTCAACAACCTGGGCATCCCCGGCGTGGTGACCACCCGCCAGAGCGCTGTGAAATGCGGCATCGCCGGCACCCACGTCACCGTCACGGTGGATGGCGCGGAGGAGGGCGACGACCACCACGGCCATCACCATCACCACCACAGTCATCCCGCCGACATCGAGGCGTTGGTGCGAGAGCAGCTCCATCTGCCGGAGCAGGTCAGAGCGGACGTTCTGGCCGTCTTTGGTCTGCTGGCGGAGGCGGAGAGCCACGTCCACGGCGTGCCCGTCACGGACATCCACTTCCACGAGGTGGGCACCATGGACGCGCTGGCGGATATCACCGCCGTGTGCATGCTGATGCGCCGCATCGCTCCGGACAGGGTAGCGGCCTCCCCGGTGCACACCGGGTACGGCACCGTGCACTGCGCCCACGGCATCCTGCCCGTCCCCGCACCGGCCACGGCCTATCTCCTGCAGGGGATCCCCGCCTGCGGCGGCGAGATCGAGGGTGAGCTCTGCACCCCCACCGGCGCGGCGCTGCTGAAATACTTTGTCAACGACTTCGGGCCCATGCCCGTGATGAAAACCCGGGCCATCGGTTACGGCATGGGCAAAAAGGACTTCCCCGCCGCCAACTGCATCCGCGCCATGCTGGGCGAGGACGATACTCCCTCCGACACGGTGACGGAGCTCTCCTGCAACGTGGACGACATGACCGCCGAGGCCGTGGCCTTCGCCGTGGAAAAGCTGTTCGCTGGCGGCGCGCGGGACGTGTACACCGTCCCCGTGGGGATGAAGAAGGGACGGCCCGGCACGCTGATCCGCGTGCTTTGCCGTCGGGAGGACACGGACGCCATCGTCCGGCTCATCTTCCGCCACACCACCACCATCGGCATCCGGGCGGCCAGTCTGGGCCGCTACGTGCTGGAGCGCCGGATCGAAACCGTGGACACGCCCTATGGACCGGTACGCCGGAAGGTCTCCGCCGGCTATGGCGTGGAGCGGGTGAAATACGAGTATGACGATCTGTCCCGTCTGGCCGACCGGCAGGGCATCAGTCTGGAGAAGGCCCGGGAGCTGGCGGAGGATTTCACGTGATATGGATACGCTGAAGGAAAAATACGCGGCGCTGATCGCCCTGCTGGCGGGGACGGGCAAGCTTGCTGTGGCCTTCTCCGCCGGGGTGGACTCTACGTTTCTCCTGAAGGCGGCGCAAGAAGCCCTGGGCGAGAACGTCATCGCCCTCACCGCCCAAACCGTCGCCTTCCCTGCCCGGGAAGGGGATGCATCTGCTGAGATCTGCCGCGCGCTGGGTGTGGAGCAGGTGGCGGTCCCGGTGGATCTGATGGCTGTGGAGGGCTTCCGGGAAAATCCGCCGGAGCGTTGCTATCTGTGCAAAAAGGCGCTGTTTACGGCGATGCAGGCCGCCGCCCAGGAACGGGGCTTTGGCTGCGTGGCCGAGGGCTCCAACACCGACGACGCCGGGGATTACCGCCCCGGCCTGCGTGCGCTGCGGGAGCTGGGGATCTGCAGTCCCCTGCGGGAGGCGGGGCTATCCAAGGCGGAGATCCGGGAGCTTTCCCGCCGGCTGGAGCTTCCCACCTGGGACAAGCCCTCCTACGCCTGCCTTGCCACGCGGATCGCCTACGGGCAGGAGATCACGCCGGAGGCGCTGGAGAAGGTGGAGACTGCCGAGCAGTACCTCTACGGTCTGGGCTTCCGGCAGGTGCGCGTCCGCGTCCACGGGGATCTGGCCCGCATCGAGATTCCACCGGAGCAGTTCGGGCAGCTGGATCCGGACAGGATCTCCGCCATCCACGCCCGGCTGCGGGAGCTGGGCTTTCTCTACGTGACTCTGGACCTGAATGGATTTGAAAGCGGCAGCATGAACCGCGCCCTGTCATGACAACCGCACGGAACCGGCAGACCGGAACGGGTCTGCCGGTTCTTTTTTGCGCTGCATTTCTCCCCCCTGCCCTCTCTCCGGTAATGGCCCCGGAGCCCAAGGACTTGTACCGGCGGCGCGATATGCGCTCAACATATGCGTGCCGCGCCTCATTATATTGGGAACAGGCTCTCCTCTATGCAATATGTAAAAAAAATAACGATCACGACATCTTTTTTCTGGACAAATGAACAAAAATATGGTATTTTACAGTAGTGTGGTGAACAGATAAAGCTGCGCCGCAAAAAATTGACAGAAAGGGATCGAATTATGAGTAACAAGATGAAGAAACTACTCTCACTTCTGCTGACACTGGTCATGCTGCTGAGCCTCGTGCCCACACTGGCCTTCGCAGCAGGCGCATCCAAGTCAAGCAAGGACAGTGCCATGAGGGTACACGTCTACACCGACGAGGAAAACGCCGCCATCGAAAACGACGTTTTCGCCAGCATCCAGACGGTCAGCCTGAAAGCTGCCACCCGCATGGGCGGCCTTGAGAAGATGACCGAGGCGGACTACGTCTCTCTCGTCCCCCAGGTCACGGCCGCCATCATGAAATCCAGCACCTACGTGCCGGGTTCTCTCCAGAAAAACGGCAACTTCCTGGTGTGGATGACCACCGTAGGCATCCCCTGTTGCTACGATCCCCGTATGGAAGCCGAGCTTCACAACACTGCCGACGCTCCCTCCGCTGAGGAGATCGCCCGCATCGAGGCCGACGCCGCCTCCCTGCTGAAGACCTACAACAACACCCGCGGCGGCAGCCCCTCTTCCACCAAGATCGGTCTGATCCAGCCCTATTGGGAGTCCAGCTCCAGCTATTCCGACAGTTCCTTCACCAGCTACTCCCCCTACTATAAGACCACCTGGCAGAACCTGTACGGCGCCACCGGCGGCACCGGCATGCGCTACTCCATGACCAACGCCACCGTGGACAACATCGCCAACACTATCTCCCAGTGCGGTCTGGTCATCTTCGACTCCCACGGCACCACCGACTACTCCGGCTCCAACAGCGACTACACCTCCCGCGCCAACAGCTCCTACCTGTGCCTGACCACCAACTCCGGCGTCACCAGCACGGACACCGCAGCCCACACCGGCACCTACGGCACCTACTATGACTGCATGAAGGGCTCCGGCTATGCCTACGTCAACGGTCAGTGCATCGCCAACCACATGACCTCCAACGCGCCCCACAGCATGGTCTACATGGGCATCTGCCTGGGCATGGCCACCGACCGTATGGAGGCTCCTCTGCGCGCCAAGGGCGTTGAGGTGGTTTACGGCTATTCCCAGTCCGTCTCCTTCAAGGGCGAGCTGAAGAGCATCCAGTCCATCATGGGCTACATCCAGGACGGCATGCAGGCCGGCGCTGCCATTGAGCAGTCCCAGACGGATCTGGGCTGCCAGTGGGATCCGGCTTACCCCTCCTACACCGAGTCCCAGGCCAAGAGCAACAAGATCGCCTTCCCGGTGGTCTCCTCCTCTGAGGACACCTATCCCGGCCACGGCAACGTGGACTGCGTCCTGACCGCCAAGTCCACCTGGACGCTGCTGGGCAGCACCCCCTCCTACACCGTGACCGCCACCACCAATAACTCCAGCTACGGCACGGTCTCCGTCAACGGCTACACCATCACCGCAACCCCCAAGACCGGCTACTACGCTTCCGGCTACACCGTCACCAGCGGCACCGCCACCGTGACCCAGAACGGCAACACCTTTACGGTGACTCCGTCCTCTGACTGCACGGTGCGTATCAACTTCGCCGCCAAGACCCAGTACACCGTGACCCTGAAGGCCAACGGCTCCACCTACACCACCCTGAGCGCCTACTCCGGCGACTCTGTGACCCTGCCCACCACCGCCACCGCGGTGACCGGCTACACCTTCGCCGGCTGGGCCGCCTCCACCGTCTCCGAGACCACCTCCAAGCCCACCTATTACGCCGCCGGCGCCAGCTACACGCCCACCGCCAACACCACGCTGTACGCCCTGTACACCCGCGTGGAGAACGGCACCGGTGAGGTCGTCTATCAGCTGGCTGACGGTGTGGAGAACGGCGGACAGTACATCATCGTCGCCGCTGATTCCATCTCCGGCACCACCGGCTACGCCGTGGGCAACACCGCGGTGACCTCCAGCCACTATCTGACCCCGGTCTCCGTGACCATCAGCAGCAACGTCGCCACCGCCACCTCCGCCAACCTGCCCAAGGTGCTGTGGACCGCCTCCGGCAACAGCACCAACGGCTACACCTTCTACAACTCCGCTGCCGGCAAGTACATGGGCCTTGACTCCTCCGAGTACCTGGCTCCCACCTCCAGCGGTCTGGCGTGGAAGTACACCTCCGACGGTTATCTGGACAACCAGACAGACAGTGAGGGCTACTACTACCTGTCCTACTCCTCCAGCTCTACCGTCCGTTACACCACCAGCAAGTCCGGTGCCGTCATCAACCTCTACCAGGCCACGGCCTCCGGCACCACCTATTACACCACCAGCCCCACCGCCATTCCCACCCACGAGCACTCCTACGGCGCCTGGTATTCCAACAACAACGGCACCCACAGCCGCGCCTGCTCCTGCGGTGACGTCGAGACCGCCAACTGCACCTACACCGATGTTGTGACGGAGCCCACCACCACCTCCCAGGGCTACACCACCCACACCTGCACCGTCTGCGGCTACTCCTATGTGGACAGCTACACCGATCCCATCGGTGTGACCACCTACACGGTGAGCTTCTCCGTGCCCAGCGGCGTGTCCGCTGTGTCCAGCCAGACGGTCAATGCCGGCAGCTCCATCACCCTGCCCACCGCCGGCGCTCCCTCCGGCTACACCTTCCTGGGTTGGGTCACCTCCACGGTGAGCAACAGCACCTCCGCTCCCACCTATCTGACCGGCACCTATACGCCCACCGCCAACGTCACCCTGAAGGCGCTGTACACCTACACCGCCACCTCCGGCAGCGGTGAGACGGCCTACGAGCTTCTGGATTCCGCCCCCACCGACTGGAGCGGCAACTACATCATCACCTACGGCACCAACACCAGCAGCCTGTACGTGCTCAAGGGCCTGTCCGGCAACAAGAAGTATGAGTCCACCTCCGCAGGCGGCTCCGTGCTGTACAGCAACACCGGCATGACCTATGCCGACGGTTACATGACCGGCGTGACCAACGCTTATGTCTTCACCATCGCCAAGACCGGCTCCTACTACACCATCCGCAACGCCTCCACCGGCACCTATCTGGGCAGCTACGCCAGCTACCTGTACAGCCGGTCCAGCTATTCCTCCAGCTACTGCCGCTGGACGCTGTCCATGAGCAACGGCAACGTGACCGCCAAGAACACCGCCTCCAGCAGATATCCCTACCTGAGCTTCTCCTCCAGCAAGTACTTTATGATGGGTTCCTCCGCTCCCACCGGCCTCTACTTCTGGAGAGAGACCACCACCGGCGGAACCACCACGACCTACTACACCACCGTCATCGGCTGATCCTTCGATCGCTTATGCAAGGATCCGGCGGGGATACCTCCCCGCCGGATCATTTTCTGTTGACAAATGCAGACTACTCTGGTAGTATAGACTATAGTAATAGTCTGGAGGTGCGGGATATGGGTGATAAACTGTTCGACAGTGAGGCCAAGGTGATGGAGATTCTGTGGGATCACGGAGCGCTTCCGGCCAAAGAGATCAGCCGGATCGCGGCGGACACCATCGGCTGGAACAAGAACACCACCTACACGGTCATCAAAAAACTGGAGGCCAAGGGCTATTTGCGCCGGGATGAGCCGGGCTTCCGCTGCACAGCCCTCCTCTCACGGGACGAGGCCCGGAAAGCGGAGGCAAACACGCTGCTGCGGAAGGTGTTCGGCGGATCGCGGAAGGCCCTGTTTTCCGCCCTGCTGGACGACGAGCAGATCTCCGACGAGGAACGGGACGAGCTGCGGCGGCTCATTGACGGACGGTGAGCGCCATGCTGGGTGAAATCTTCTACTGGGTCTTCAACATGAGCCTCATCGGCTCCCTCATGGGGCTGCCGGTGCTTGTGATGCGGGCGATTCGGCCTGTTCCCCGGCGTGTGGCCGTCTTTCTCTGGCTGGTACCCTTCGCCCGCATGGCAGTGCCGGTATGGCTGAACAGCCGCTGGAGTCTCATGACGCTGATCTCACGGTTCACCACCCGGACGGTGGTGGTCTACCGGCCCACCTCTGACGTGGCCTTTTCCGCCACCAACTCCATCATGGCCGCCAACAGCTACTTCCCCATCGCCTACCGGGTCAACGTGCTGGATACCGTGTTCCGGGTGGGCGGCGTGGTGTGGGCCATCGGCGCGGCGTCGCTGCTGCTGGCGCTGGGGATGCTCTACGGCGCAACCCTGCGGGAGATGAAGAGCGCGCGGCATCTGCGGGGAAACGTCTATCTCTCGGACAAGGTCACCTCCCCCGCCGTGTACGGCGTGTTCCGGCCCCGGATCGTGGTGCCGGAGAGCTGGGCGGACCGGGACCTGACCTGGGTCCTTGCCCATGAGAACGCCCACATCCGCCGCCTTGATAACCTGTGTCGGCTGCTGGCCTTCGCCGTCACCGCCGTGCACTGGTTCAACCCGCTGGCGTGGCTCTTCCTGAAGCTGCTGCTGGGCGATCTGGAGCTGGCCTGTGACGAGCGTGCCATCGCCGGATACGACCAGGCGGAGCGAAAGGCCTACGCCCACGCTCTGCTGGACGCCGCGGAAGGCAGGAATCTGTTCGCCTCCGCCTTCGGCGGGGCCAAAGTGCGGACGCGGATCGAAAACGTGCTGTCCTTCCGGAGGATGACCCGCCTCTCCGCGGTGGGATTTGCATTGCTGATCGGGGCCATCCTCCTGTCCCTGCTGACCAACGCGGGATGAAAGGAAGCTGCTTTCAGAATGATACAAACTGAGGAGGAAACACCATGAATGCAAAAAAATACCGCAACTTCTGGCTTTTGATGCTGGCACTGGTGATTTTTGCCTGCGCCTATCCCATTTACATGGGCGTCCGCGTGGCCGCGGAGATGGCCCGCAGCGGCGCCGTGCCGCTGGAAAACTATCCCAAGTACGTGATCCCCTACACCCCCATCGCCGTGGCCCTGATCATCGGCGTGGCGCTGCTGCCGCTGTGGCAGAAGCTGTTCCGGAAGTGGGGCCTGCTGCCGGGCGCACTCTTCTCCACGGCGGTGTTCTTCGCGGCAGAGCGGCTGATGGAGACGAAAATTCTGGTGCAGACCCGGGAGCTGGTATCGCGGGAGCTGGTATCGCTGGAGAGCTGGCAGATGGCAATGTGCTACGTCCCGCCGGAGCAGTACCGCACCCGGACGTGGGAGGCGGTGGACGTGCTGCTGGGTGGCTACAGCCCCGCCTTCAAGCTCCACTTCTATCTCATCTCCGTGGTGATCATCGTGTCCCTCCTCAACTGCGTGTACGGCTTTGCCGGGATGGTACGCACCGGGGACACCGGGCGGAAAAAGGCGCTCACCGTCCAGACCGTCACCGCACTGGCCTTTCTGGGCATGTGCGTCTGGGCCTGCTTCACCGCCTTCTACCGTACCGGGGAGATAACCGTGTCTCCCCTCTCCGCGGTGCTGATGGCCGTGTTTTTCGTGCTGCTGGGCGTCACCGTGGGCGTCTTTGTGGGCTCGATGCTGCTGGGCAGGCGCAAATCCCTGTCCGTGGTGCTGCCGGCAGTGGCCGCGTTGGCGGTGACAGCCGCCATGTACGCCGGTGAACTGATATTGCTGAGCGGACACCTGTACCGCTTCGGCACCGGGTTCTTCTTCGAGGGACTGGGCGCGCTGGTGCTCTCGCCTGCGGATCTGCTGATCGTCCTGCTCTCTGGCGGACTCACCGCCGCCATCTGCCTCGCGCTGAACCGAAAGTAAACAGCAAAACACCCGCCGCGATCGCGGCGGGTGTTCTATGTTGCTTATTGGCTCAGCTCACGCGGGTAAAGGCCAGCTCGGTCAGGCCGAAGAGATTGTTCTCTTCGGGCACCTTCAGCCTCAGCGTGTCGCCCTCCAGGGTGAAGTCCGTGGGCTCACTCTCGTCGGAGAACTGCAGCTTGCCCGGCTCCACCGTGTATGTGCCCTCATCAACGGTGTCGGCAAACAGAGTATCCATGTCCATCTCGTCCATCAGGGTATCCACATAGTCCGAAATGCTCATGCCCAGGGACTGCTTGACGGCGGTGTCCAGATCCATGCCGATGGCCGCCTCCAGCCCCTCCAGCGTGCTGAAATCGCCCTCGATACCGGACTCCTCCAGAGCGCTGGCCATATAGGCGCGCAGATAGTCCCGGATAAAGGGCTCCATCGCTTCCCGGAGATTCTGCATGGAGGGCTCCATCCCGGCGGGATCCGGCTTCAGCGCGTAGGCGCCGTCCTCCTTCAGCTCCAGAACCATCACGAAATCAAATTGCTTCAGATAGTCGCCGAAGCTGATGTCTATGCCCGTAAACTGGGCGTCCAGCTCCTCCACCATAGCGTCCGTTACGTCCAGCTTCGTCTGCCACGTGCCCACAACGGACTGGCGCAGGGCCTCCAGCTGTGCCGCCTCCAGCGCCTGACGGGCATCCGTCAGCGCGGCGTAGTTGCTCACCTGCTCCCGGTCCTTTTCGCTGAGGGCCTCGTAGGCGGCCTCGGCGACCTCGATGGCCTCCTCGCTGTCCACCGTGACCTCACCGATCCCGTCGATCAGCCGCTCCGTCTCCTTCACCGCCTCACTCTTGCCGCAGCCAGCCAATGTCAGCACAAGCAAAAGGAACAGCGCCAGCGCCGTTATCCGCTTTCTCATATTGTGATCCCCCTCTCGTCAAGCTGCGTTGCGGTGGATATTGTACGATGAACGCGGCAAAATGTCAAGTGTCGTCCCCGTGCGGACATTTCTCCATTGACAGATGACGCTGCGGCGTGTATAATGGCCGCAGAATCGGAAAGGCGCGCGTAATGGCGCGAGGGTGAGGAAATGAGCAACAGATGACCGATCCAACCATGCAGAAGCGATAAACGTACACTCCGACGGGGGTGTTTGTCTGCGTGCGCCGGATCAGATCATCTGTTTTTCTCCAGGGCCTTTTCCGCACGCAGGCATATGATGGGGTTATCAGGGATCTGTCCGCATACGCGGGCAGATCCCTTTTTCGTCGGGCGGAAAGACGAGGTGATCCCTACGATACAGATCAGAAATTTGAACATACGGCACCGGAAGGACCTGCATCCCCTGGTGGAGGACTTCCAGCTGACGCTCTGCCCCGGAGACAAGGCGGTGATCGTGGGCGAGGAGGGCAACGGCAAGTCCACCCTGCTCAAGTGGATATACGATCCCGCCATGATCGAGCCCTATGCCGAGGCCGAGGGCGTCCGCACCGATCAGGGGGAAAAGCTTGGGTATCTGCCCCAGGAGCTGAGCGAGGCGGACAAGGAAAAGACGGTTTACGAGTTTTTCAGCGCCGGGGACGGCTTCTGGGAACAGGATCCATGGGAGCGACAGCAGCTTTTGGCGCGGCTGGGGCTGGACGGAGACGTGTGCTTCAGCCAGCAACTCATGGGCACCCTGTCCGGCGGCGAAAAGGTGAAGCTGCAGATGGCCCGTCTGCTGATGGAACGGTGCGACGTGTGGCTGCTGGACGAGCCCTCCAACGACGTGGACGCCGATACGCTGTCGTGGATGGAGGGGCTGATCCGGGACTTCCCCGGGGCGGTGCTGTTCATCTCCCACGACGAGACCCTCATCGAGGCCACCGCCAACCGGGTCATCCTGCTGGAGCAGCTGCGGGGCAAGCGCCTCACCCGCTGGACCGTAGCCAATGTGCCCTTCCGCCAGTTCATGGCTGAGCGGGAGGCCGGCTTTACAAAGCAGGCCCAGCTTGCCCGCAGCGAACGGCGGGAGGAGCGGATCGCCATGGAGAAGTTCCGCCGCATTCAGCAGAAGGTGGAGAGCCAGCAGAACGCCATCTCCCGCCAGGACCCCCACGGAGGGCGGCTGCTGAAAAAGAAGATGGCCAACGTCAAGGCTATGGAGCGACGGTATGAGCGAGAGCATGAGGAGATGACGGAGTTCCCGGAGCGGGAGCTGGCCATCCTCGTCAAGTTCCATGGCGAGCAGGCCATCCCGCGGGGCAAGACGGTGCTGGACCTGTCCCTCCCCGCTCTCACGCGGCCAGACGGCGAAGTGCTGGCCCGGAACGTATCTCTCATCGTGCGCGGGCCGGAGAAGATCTGCCTCACCGGGCGCAACGGCGCCGGCAAGACCACGCTGCTGCGGCTTATTCGGCAGGAGCTGGCGGATCGCAGCGACCTCACCGTGTGCTATATGCCCCAGGACTACGAGGAACTGCTGGAGCTGGACAGCAACCCCATCGACTATCTGGCGCCCTCCGGCGTCAAGGAGGAGGTGACCACCGTGCGCACCTATCTGGGCTCCCTGCGCTACACAGCCCAGGAGATGAGCCACCCCATCCGGGAGCTGTCCGGCGGGCAGAAGGCCAAGCTGCTGCTCCTGCGCATGAGCCTCAGCGGCGCCAACGTGCTGCTGCTGGACGAGCCCACCCGCAACTTCTCCCCTCTCTCCGGTCCGGAGATCCGCGCCCTGCTGCGGTCCTTTCCCGGGGCCATCATCAGCGTGTCCCATGACCGGAAGTATCTGGCGGAGGTCGCTGACAAGGTATACACCTTGTCAGCGGACGGCCTGTCGGTGCAATGAAATAACAGCCGCCGATCGGCGGCTGTTTCTTTCTTTGTGGGAGACGGATTTCCACGCCGCTTCGCGGCTCGCAATGACAGGTTCTCTATCACATCTACATCATTCCGAGGGGGACGTAACCCCGACGTGGGGATCCTCCTTTTCCCGTCTTACTGTAGCTTGCGGATGGCGCGCTCCACGAAGTCCCGCTGCTCGCCGCTGACGATGCCCCACTCCTCTTTCATCAGGCGGAGCATCTCCCGGTAGGCGGCGATGGCGCCGGCCTTATCGCCCCGGATCTCGCAGATGTGGGCGATGCACATAGCGCTGTCGGTGAACTTGGGAGAGGGCTGGATCTCCTGGCCCTTGCGGTACCACTCGATGGCCCTGTCGTACTCCTGGCGCAGGGTGTAGATGTCGCCCAGAGTGGTGGCCCAGCACCACTCCTGGCCCTCCATGGTCTCCATCTCGCGCAGCACCTTTTCGGCCTCCTCCTTCTCCCCCGCCGCCATGGCGATCATGTAGCGGTACATGGGGGTGCGGAAGGTGTGGTCGATGCGGGCCAGCTTTTCCAGTACCTCCCGGGCCTCGGTGAGGCGGCGGTCGTCGATCAGATTGTCCAGCAGCCACATGTGGGCGGCGCGGTTGTCGGGGTTTGCGCGGCAGAAGTCGCTGTACCACGCGATAAGTTCGTGGTGGTTGCGGATGTTCCAGTCAGGGATGTAGCTGCCCCAGGCGTTGGCCAGCTCGCTGACGGCTTCTCTGTCGCCGCCGGTCTTCTCCACGGCCTCTTTGCCGGTCTCCACGGCCAGCAGACGGTACTGCTCGGCCTGGTTGTTATAGAGCTTGGTCAGCAGCAGCTTGGCCTGGCCGGCGTACTCCGGCTTCTCGGCAAAGGCGCCCAACTGCTGCTCGATCTGCCGCTCCTCGGCCTCGTCGAAGAGCCCGCGGTCGTAGATGCGATTCTCGATGCGCTCCATCTGCTGCTCCGGGGTCATGGCAAACAGCTGGTCGATGGTGACGCCGAAGTACACGGCGATCTCCGGCAGCATCTGCACGTCAGGCATGGAGTTGCCCAGCTCCCATTTGCTGACGGTCTGGGCGGTGACGTTCAGCGCGGCAGCCAGCCCCTCCTGGGTGAGGCCGCGGTCATTCCGCAGGCGGCGGATTTCTTTTCCCATTTCCATGGTTGTTTCCTCCTTTTGGTTTTCGGTGTTTTCCTTTGTTGTGGTCTTATCATAGCACCGCAAAACCGGGAAATGAAGCGACTGCCGCGGGAGTTCACTCGCGCGGCAGTTGAGTTTTTTTGATTCGTAGGATTCTCCTCTATATCGTCTGATAGTGAATGACCGTCAGAATGACGTAGGATACCACCAGTCCCGCCAGGATGAGTCCCTGCTTGACGCGGTGCTGGGCCAGCAATCCCACAAATTCCCGCACTGCCGCGTTGGGCCAGAAGTACCACTTGGTTTTGGCGCCCATGCCCAGCGCCCGCATCTTGACACGGCGGGCCTTGAGTCCGGAGCGGAACACGTGGTAGTTGGTGGTGGAAAAGGCCACCTTGGCCACCGGGTCCCGGGCGAAGATCAGGGCTTTGGAATTGCCCATGTTCTCCTCGGTGTCCGTGGATTGATCCTCCAGGATCATCCGCTCCTCGCCGACTCCCTGCTCCGACAGATACCGCGCCATGCACGCCGCCTCGGAGATTACCTCGTCGGAGCCCTGACCGCCGGAGAGAACGAACACCGGCGCCTTGCCGGTGGTCTTCTCCTGCTCCCGGGCGAAGGCCAGGGCGCGGTCCAGGCGGCCCTGCAGCAGCGGCGTGGGCGTGCCGTCCTTCCGGATGGCGCAGCCCAGCACGATGATATAGTCCTTGTCCTTCTCCGGCTCGTACCGGGCGGCGATGGCGTCGGCCACCATGGTGCCCACCATCATGCACTCAAAGTACAAATAGATGGCTGCCAGCAGGTTGGTGAGCATATCGTGGACCATGACCTCCGTCTGGGAACCGGATACGTAATAGTCCCACCAAAAGATCAGCACTTCGCCGCCCACCAGAAGCACCGCCAGCACGATGCCCAGCACGTTCACCGGACGGAACCCCTCGTGGCGGATCAGCGACAGATTGGAGACGGTCAGCGCAATGGAGAAGATCAGCAGAAACGGCGACGTCAGCAGGGCGTAGGTCTTGGCTGAGCTCAGCAGGCTGGAGATCAGATTGTACCCCACGGTCTCCTCCGGCACGCCCTGCAAGCCGAAATAGAGCAGAAGGTACATCAGCGCGATAAACAGCGTGAACAGGCCGAAGCCGAAGTAGATGATGGTGTTGTAGGAGTAGAGATTATACCGCATCTGCCGGAAAAAGGCGCGGATCAGCAGCGCCGTCACCGCCAGGAAATAGGCGGACAGCAGCAGGCAGCTGAGCCGGATCATCCCGCCGCCGCCGAAGACGAACAGCAGCGTCAGCACCACCGCCATGACCCCGGTGAGGATGGCGATGTTATAGACCTTTGGCTTTTTGTCCAGCGTGTCAAGCTTCACGGAGGTTCCTCCCTGTTCCGATTGAATTTCAGTCCATCACCGGGCGCTCATCACCCATAAAGAACACGGCCACTGTGCCCGTGCCGGCATGGCTGCCGATGACCGGGCCGATGTTGCACAGCTGGATGCGGCCCCGCTCCTTGGGAAAACGCTCCTCCAGCGCGGCGATCATGGCGTTTGCGTCCTCCGGGCACTCCGAATGACACACCCACAGCCGCTGGTCGTAGTCGATGCCGCCCTGGGCGTGTGCCGCCACCGCGTCCACCGTGGCGGCGATGGCCTTCTTCTTGCCCCGCACCTTGTCATAGGCCTTGATGGCGCCGGCGGCGTCCAGCCGCATCAGCGGGCAGATGTTCAAAATGGAGGCCACGGCTGCCGCCGCGCCGGACACACGCCCCGTGCGGTGGAACTGGGTCATGTTGGAGGAGAAGAACTGGTGGTGGACCTTGTTGCGGTTCTCCAGTGTCCACTGCTCCGCCTCCTCGATGGTGGCGCCTCTGTCACGCAGGTCCGCCACCATGTCCACGATCAGGCCGTAGCCGGAGGAGGAGCAAAGGGTGTCAACCACGATGAGTTTACGTCCCGGATATTTCCGGCGCAGCTCCTCCGCTGCGGCATAAGCGTTGTTCACCGAGGCAGACTGTCCCGAGGTGAAGGCCAGGTGCAGCACGTCGCCATGCTGCAGCAGCATTTCAAAGAATTCCGTGTACCGGGCCACGTTGATCTGGGAGGTCTGGGGCAGCTTGCCCTGGGCCAGCATCTGATAAAACCGTGGCCGTGACTGGGGATCCCTGCCCATATCGTCCTCATGCTCCACCCCGTCCACCATATAGGTATAGGACAGCACCGGGATCTGGCGGCTCTCCATGTGGGTATAAGGCAGATCCACCGTGGAGCAGCAGCTCAAGATAAATTTCCGATCCATACTTTCCCCTCCGTGTATCGTTTATCTGGGAAAATTATAGCACCACGGCGGGAAAAGTCAAATGGCGGGACAACCGGACACAAAAGAAAACGGATTCCCACGTCGGGCTTTCGCCCTCCTCGGAATGACAGGTGGTGCGTTGACTAAACGTACTTGTCATTGCGAGGAGCGAAGCGACGCGGCAATCCGATACCCCTGCCCGTTCATCATGCGTCCACGCAAAAGAACACCGGTCCTCTCGGACCGGTGTTCCTCTGTTTGTTGTCGCAAGCGTCCTGCTTACCGATTAGAAGCAGCCCTGCTCCATCATGGCCTCGGCGACCTTCTTGAAGCCGGCGATGTTGGCGCCAGCCACCAGGTCGTAACCCAGACCGTACTCCTCGGCAGCCTCAGCGGACATGCGATGGATGGTCTCCATCATCTTGTGCAGCTGAGCGTCGACCTCCTCAGCGGTCCAAACCAGACGCTCGGAGTTCTGAGCCATCTCCAGAGCGGACACGCCCACGCCACCGGCGTTGACGGCCTTGGAGGGAGCGACGATCATGTGCTTCTGCTGACGCAGATAGTTCAGAGCGTCGTTGGTGGTGGGCATATTGGCGACCTCGATGTAGTACTTGACACCGGAGGCAGCGATCTTCTCAGCAGACTCCATGCGGACGTCGTTCTGCATGGCGGCGGGCATATAGATGTCAACATCCTTCACGCCCCAGCACTTGGCACCGGGAACGAACTCCACGCCGAACTTGTCAGCATAGGGCTTGCAGTGCATGGGATCCTCAGCGCGCATCTTCAGGATGAAGTTCAGCTTCTCGTCGGTGATGACACCGTCGGGATCATGCACGTAACCGTCGGGACCGGCGAAGTAGGTAACAGCAGCGCCCAGCTGAGCGGCCTTCTTCATGATGCCCCAGCCCACGTTGCCGTATCCGGAGATGGCGATCTTCTTGCCCTCGATGGTGTCATGCTCGTGCTTCAGCACTTCCTGCAGATAGTACACAGCGCCGTAACCGGTGGCCTCGGGACGGATCAGGCTGCCGCCGTAGCTCAGGCCCTTGCCAGTGAGCACGCCGTTCTCCCACACGCCCTTCAGGCGACGATACTGGCCGTACAGGTAGCCGATCTCGCGGCCGCCCACGCCCATGTCACCGGCGGGAACGTCGATGTCGGGCCCAATGTAGCGATACAGAGCAGTCATGAAGCTCTGGCAGAAGCGCATGACCTCGGCGTCGGACTTGCCGGCGGGATCGAAGTCAGAGCCGCCCTTGGCGCCGCCGATGGGCAGGCCGGTCAGGCTGTTCTTGAAGGTCTGCTCGAAGCCCAGGAACTTGATAATGCCTTCATAGACGTTCTTCTGGAAGCGCAGGCCGCCCTTGTAGGGACCGATAGCGCCGTTGAACTGGCAGCGCCAGCCGCGGTTGGTGTGCCACTGGCCGTTGTCGTCGCACCACACCACGCGGAAAGTGAACATACGCTCGGGCTCGACCATACGGCCCAGCAGGTCCACCTTCTCATACTCGGGGTGCTTCTCAATCACGGGCTCCAGGGAGCTGAGAACTTCCTCGACGGTCTGCACGAATTCGGGCTCGTTGCCGTGCTTGGTCTTGACGGTCTCCAGGACGCTTGCCAAATACGCATTCATATGACGATTCCTCCTCAATTTATTCCGCGAACGGAATTGTGTAATACGATGGAGACATTTTCCCATCAGCGGTATCATATCACGGTTTTGCCCTTTTCACAAGGGGGATTTTCCCTTTTTTGCGGGAGATTTCGTAAAAAAGGCGGCGATTTTTTGTGCAGTTTTGCGGCATAGTTTTTACGGCAGGAGCAGATGCTCTCTCCATTTCCCGTATTGACATTTTTCCCGTTCCTCTTATAATAAAAACAGATGGATTGCCATCTGTTTCCACCATCATTTTTGGGTTTGCCGTCCCCCGAAAGGCGGCAGAAGGAGATGCGACATGACCTATACCATGAACGTGGCCGGGCTGCAGCGCGAGCTGCCCCTTTGCAAGATCACCGACGACCTCTATATCGGCGCCTTCATCTGCTTCGGTGACGCCGAGCTCACCGTGGCCTGTGCCCGTGAGCTTCTCAAGCTGGTGCCTCAGGAGGAGTACGACTACCTCTTCACCGCCGAGGCCAAGAGCATTCCCCTGATTCACGAGATGGCCCGCCAGTCCGGCGCCGAAAAGTATTTCATCGCGCGCAAGGGTGCCAAGGCCTATATGCCCGATCCCATCCACGTGGAGGATCAGTCCATCACCACCGCCGGCGTTCAGCGCCTGTTCCTGGGACGTGACGATGCCGACCTGATCCGCGGCAAGCGCATCCTGCTCATTGACGACGTCATCTCCACCGGCGGCAGCCTGCGGGCCATGGAGGAGCTGGTCAATCTGGCCGGCGGCACTGTCACCGGGCGCATTGCCGTCCTGGCCGAGGGTGATGCGGCCGACCGCACCGACATCAAGTTCCTGGAAAAACTACCCCTCTTCAACGCCGACGGCACCGTCAAGTAAACAAGCACGAAACACCGGCATCGGAAAGATGCCGGTGTTTTTCTAAATACCGGTGGACATTATCCATTTAATGTGCTAATATGAGGGATAATCAAAACAAATATCAAGGAGGGATCACCATGGCCGGTACCGAGAGCTATGCGGGCAAAATCAACCGGAAGCTGAACAAGAAGCTGCGGATCATCAACGTGGCTGCGGGGCGGGAGCAGGCGGATCTGGTGCTAAAGAACGCCACCTACGTCAACGTGTTCTCCAACGAGCTGTGTCACGGGGACATCGCCGTGGCGGAGGGACTCATCGTGGGCATGGGCACGTATTCCGGCGTCACCGAGGTGGACGTGTCCGGTCAGATCGTGCTGCCCGGTTTTCTGGACGCCCACATCCATCTGGAGAGCTCTCTGGTCTCCCCCACCGAGTTTGCCAAGGCCGTGCTGCCCCACGGCACCACCACCGTCATCACCGATCCCCATGAGATCACCAACGTCATGGGCA
>CAMVRT010000006.1 GCA_947169975.1 uncultured Oscillospiraceae bacterium | reverse complement strand
CCACCGGCCCGAGCCTGACCTATCAGTGGCAGTATAAGGCAGCCGGCGGCACCACGTGGAACAACTGCTCTATGGACGGCAACAAGACCGCCACCCTGTCCGTCCCCGTCACCGCTGCCCGCAACGGTTACCAGTACCGCTGCAAGATCACCGATGGCAGCGGCTCTGTCACCTACTCCAACGCCGCCAAGCTGACGGTCAAGACGGTTATCACGTCCCAGCCGGTTGATGTCTCCGCTGCACCCGGTGACACCGTTAAGTTCACCGTCAAGGCAACCGGCGTGAGCCTCACCTACCAGTGGCAGTATCTGTCCGCCGGCGGCACCACATGGAACAACTGCTCCATGACCGGCAACAAGACCGCCACACTGTCCGTGCCCGTCACCGCCGCCCGGAATGGCTATCAGTACCGCTGCAAGATCACCGACGCTAACGGTGCCGTCACCTATTCCAACGCCGCCAAGCTGACCGTGATTGCCTGACCGCTTCAGCCAGTTGTCTCCGGTTGGTGCTGTCTCCAATCGCAATCCTATGCGAAAAGGGAACTGTTGCAAAACGGCCATTCGTGTCATCCACAGGAATCCTTCGCGTTGCCAAATCAGAGATTTGGATGCTCAGTTTTGCGAGGCCCCGACGAGACCGTGGGAATCCGTAATTCCCGTTCGAAAGGACGGATTCCCACAGAAAATGCCGCCTTTTGGGCGGCATTTTCTTCGCAATGACGGGGGTGGTTTGCATTTTGCAACAGTCCCCTTCATCTTCATATCATTATACCATTGACCGCCGCAACGCCGGCTCACCATTTCATCAGCGCCTTCCGCAGCTCCATGGCGGAGGCGTAGCGATCCTCCGGGCTGGTCTGCAGGCAGCGGCGGATGATCTTGCCGGGCTGCCCCTCCCGGTATTGCTTTGCGGTAGGATGCTCATGGGCCAGCAGCACGTTGAGCAGCACACCGAAGGAGTAGAGATCCGTCCGGGCGTCGGTGCGGTTAAAGCCGAACTGCTCCGGCGCGGCGAAGCCCACGGTGCCCAGCAGGGCGGTCTGTGTAGGCCTGTCCTCGCCAAAGACGGTGGCGATGCCGTAGTCGATGAGCCGGGCCGTACCCTCCGGGGTGATGATCACGTTCTCCGGCTTCAGGTCCTTGTGGACGATCTCCAGGGAGTGGAGGGCGATGAGCCCGTCGCAGATGTCCAGCGCCATACGGCGTACGGCGTCGAATTTGGGCGGCTCGTCCCCTAATAATTCATCCAGAGAGCGGCCCGGTACGTATTCCAGCAGCACCGCCGGCGCGGTCTCATCCTCGATCACGTCGTAGACCTCCGCCAGATGGGGGTGGGTACGTCCCGCCAGCCGATGGAACACAGACAGATCGTCCCCGGCCGACATCGTCCGGCAGATCAGCGCCGCTCCCGTTTTTATGTGCCGATAGAGGATCTTGCCCCTGCCCAGGCGGGAGATCTCCTCATAATACGCAGCCAACTGCTGCTCCAGATATGTCCGGCCGTTCATCGGTCTCACCTCCCTGTTTCTTAAATCATAGGTTGATACAGCAAAAATGTCAAGGGGAACCGTCGTCCTGCCGTTTTTCGCGCCGTGGTTTGTCAAATTTTTACATTTTTTCTTAAAAAAATGCCAAAATTGGGCCGCCGGCCCAACACTTTTGAAAAAAAAGGTGTATAATAGGGTACGGAGAGGAGGCGGTTGCCATGGTAAGAAGCAAGAAGACCGGTGAGCTGCTGCGGGAGCTGAACGGCGCCAGCAACATCCGGGACTACTTTAATCGCAACGGATCCCAGCTCATCAGTGTGGATCTCCCCACCCGTCTGCAGCAGCTGATCGACGCCGAGGGCATCAACCGCAGCGAGCTGGCAGTCCGTTGCGGTCTGGATCGCTATTACGTATACGACATTTTCCGCGGCCGGAAGATCCCCGGGGTCAACAAGCTGATGTGCATCATCCTGGGTATGGATCTGAATCTGGACACAGCCCAGGAGCTGTTCCGTCTGGCAGGCCGGCCGGGGCTCTACCCCCGCTTTTCCCGCGACAGCATCCTGATTTTCGCCATTGACCACCACCTGACGGTGGACGAGACCAACACCCTGCTCTTTGAGCGGGGCCAGTCCCTGCTGACAGAGTGACCGCTCCCCCGTCATTGCGAGGGCCGCTTTTCGGCCCGCGGCAATCCGTCCCACATGACAAACCGACCGCCGGATGTCCGGCGGTCGGTTTTTTCTCTTTTTGCCGCCACGCCAAAGCCTTCCCCTTGAGGGGAAGGTGGCTGCCCGAAGGGCAGACGGATGAGGTGTCCATCCGCTCCCTCGTCACGTCCCTGCGCGGCTCTTTTTTATGTTTCTCCCTCCATAAGTGTTCCTTATGACATAAATTTTGTTATAACAGTTTAAAAAACAGCCAAAATTGGGCCAAAGGCCCACACATTTTGGAAAACGATATGCTATAATTTTTGTGGGAAATCACCCGGAACGGGGAAAGCGAACGAAAAAGGAGGAGTATCAATGAAACGGTGGAAAAGGTTTCTGCACGCGCTGCTGGCGCTGGTCATGGTGCTGACCATGCTTCCGGTGACGGCGCCCGTGGCGGAGGCGGTGGAGGACGACGAAGACGTCGCCATCAACGCCGCCAACTTCCCGGATGAAAATTTCCGCAGCTATGTCAAGTCGAACTTCGACACGGACAAAAACAACTGGCTCAGCCCGTCGGAGCGCTCCGCGGTGACCAGCATCGACGTGTCCGGCAAGAGCATCACCACGCTGCAGGGCGTGGAGCTGTTCCCGGCGCTTAAGACGCTGAACTGCTACAACAACCAGCTGACGGAGCTGGACGTCAGCCATAACACGGCGCTGACAAGACTGGAGTGCTACAGCAACCAGTTGACGGAGCTGGACGTCAGCACCAACACGGAACTGACGACGTTGACATGCTATAGCAACCAGCTGACGGAACTGGATCTCAGCGCAAACACGGCGCTGAAAACGCTGCGGTGCAGCAACAACCAGCTGACCGAACTGAATTTGAACGGTTGCGACGAGTTGAAGACGCTGTATTGTGGAAATAACCATCTGACCTCCCTGAAGCTCAGCAGCATGGACCCTGCCGCAGTCAGCGATAACACAATAGCCAACTGTACAGGGAATCCGCTGATCGCAATAGATGTCAGCCATGGCGGCTATATATTGCGGGCTGTCCGTGAGGGTACGAAGCATTATAGTGATTCGACGGTAATTTATGAAATGGAACATAAGCAGGGCTACTATTCGGGTCCGGGCAGTTACTATCAGGTCGCCTACTATGAAAGACTATATATCGAAAACACCACCTCCCTAATCCTCTCTCAGCCTGCCGACGTGTCCGCAAAGGCAGGAGAAACGGCAAAATATACCGTCACCATTGTCAGTGAGGACTCCGAGCTGGCCTATCAATGGTACTTTCGGAGTGAGGACGGAAGTTGGATCAAATCAGATGCCTCCGGCAACGCCACGCCCAGCCTTAACGTGCCGGTGAACATGGATAATCAGGGCACGTACCGCTGCCGGGTGACTCTGTCCGACGGGCGGGAGTTCTTTTCGGACGAGGCCACCCTGCTGGTGGAAGCGGAAATCACCGCCCAGCCTCAGGACGCCAGGGCCCGTATCGGCGACACCGCCGTCTTTACCGTGGGTGCTGTGGGCAACGGCCTGACGTATCGGTGGCAGTCCGACGACGGCTCCGGCTGGACCGATGCCGGCAGCACCACGGACACCCTCCTCGTCACGGCCACTGCCGCCTTGAACGGCCGGGATTACCGCTGCGTGATCACCGACGTCACGGGCAAGACAATGATATCCAATACCGCGTCGCTGTACGTGATGGGCGTTACCGCCCAGCCCGCGGACGCCCACGTTGACGTGGGTTCCACCGCCACGTTCACGGTAACGGCTCTGGGTACCGGGCTGACGTACCGCTGGCAATATCAGGAGCCCGGCGGAAGCTGGACTGACTGCACCGCCGGAGGCTGCAGCACCGCCACGCTCTCCGTCACCGCCACGGCGCAGCAGAACAACAATCAATACCGCTGCGTGGTCACCGATGAAAACGGCCTCCAGGTCACCTCGGACGCCGCCACGCTGACCATCAAGGCCTTTATTATCGAACAGTCCGGGGATGCAGGCGCGCTGCCCGGCAACATGGTGCAGTTCACGGTGTCAGCTGTGGGCAACGGCCTGACCTACTGCTGGCAGTACCGGGTCACACCCGACAGCGCCTGGGTGAACAGCGACCGGGCCGGCTGTGACACGGACACACTGACCGTGACCGCCGAGGATCAACTGGACGGGCATCAGTTCCGCTGCCTTGTCACCGATGACAAGGGCAGTACCGCCGCCTCCCAGCCGGCTGCGCTGTACATTCTGGCTGTGACAGCCCAGCCCGCCGACGTGGCTGCCGAATCCGGCGAGACCGTGACCTTCACCGTGTCCGCCAAGGGATGGCAGGTGGCCTATCAGTGGCAGTACAAGGCGCCCGGCGGAAGCTGGACCGACTGCACCGCTTCGGGCAGCAAAACGGATACCCTATCCGTCGCTGCCACGGTGGAGCAGAACAACTATCAGTACCGCTGTGTGGTCACCGACGCCAGCGGCCTCCGGGTCACCTCGAACGCCGCCACGCTGACCATCAAGGCCTTTATCGCCGACCAGTCCGGGGACGTAGGCGCGCTGCCCGGCAGCACGGTGCGGTTCACGGTGTCGGCTGTGGGCAACGGCCTGACCTACTGCTGGCAGTACCGGGTCACTTCCGACAGCGCCTGGGTGAACAGCGACCGGACCGGCTGTGACACGGACACGCTGACCGTGACCGCCGAGGATCAACTGGACGGGTATCAGTTCCGATGCCTCGTCACCGATGACAAGGGCAGCACCGCCGTCTCCCAGCCGGCTGCGCTGTACATTCTGGCCGTGACGGCCCAGCCCGCCGACGCGGCTGCCAGATCCGGCGAAACGGTGACCTTCACCGTGTCCGCCAAGGGCTGGCAGGTGGCCTATCAGTGGCAGTACAAGGCGCCCGGCGGAAGCTGGACCAACGCCACCACTCCGGACAGCAAAACGGACACTCTCTCCGTTGCCGTTACAACGAGCCGCGACAGCTATCAGTACCGCTGCCTGGTCACCGACGCCAGCGGCAACGCGGTGTATTCCGAGGCCGCTGCCCTGACCGTTAAGGCGGGCATCACCGCTCAGCCCAGGGATACCGGCGCGCTGGCGGGCGCCACCGTCGCTTTCACAGTGGGCGTTGACGGCGTCAGACTGACGTACCGCTGGCAGAACAGGGCTTCCGGGAACGCCCCGTGGACCGACTGCAATCTGACCGGCAGTAACACCGCCACCCTGCGTGTGAAAGCAACTGAAGCGCTGGACGGGTATCAGTACCGCTGCCTGATCACCGACGCCACCGGCGATACGATCACCTCTGAGGCGGCCGGCCTCTATATTCTGGCCATTACCGCCCAGCCTGAGAGCGTCAGCGTTCCCCAGTCGGATACCGCTATCCTCACCGTTTCCGCCAAGGGGCTCGATCTGACCTACTGCTGGGAATACGGCGGCGCTGACGGCCGCTCCTGGACGGAAAACTACTACGACCCCGCCTGCCAGTGGGGCAACTCCACCAACACATTCTCCATTTGCCACGATCACTGGTCAAACGCCGTGGAGCAGTTCCGCTGCCGGGTGACCGACGCCAGCGGCAACGTGGTGTACTCCGCGCCTGTGACGGTGCGATTCTTCACCCGCATCTGGGATCAGCCCGCGGACGTCTGGACCGCGGACGGCGCGACGGCTGCGTTCTCCGTGACGTTCTCCGGCGATCACCCCGCCGCACAGTGGCAGTACCGTGCCGCGGAGGAGGACGCCTGGACCGACGTCGGTGAGGCCGGGCCGCAGCTCGACCAGACTACGCTGAACGTCACTGCCGCAGCCGACTTGGACGGCTGCCAGTACCGCTGCGTCTTCAACGACGCCACCGGCGTCGAGGTCTGCTCCGAACCGGCCACCCTCCACGTCACCGCAATTACCGCCCAGCCTGAGGACGCCGACGCAGAAGCGGACGAGACCGTCTCCTTTGCCGTGGAGGCGATGGGCGTCGGCCTGACCTATCGGTGGCAGTACCGCACCTCCACGGAAAGCGCGTGGCGCGATTCCGATGATGCCGGATACAACACGCCCGAACTGTGCGTTATCGCCTCGGCGGACCGGAACGGCTATCAGTACCGCTGCAGGATCTCCGACAGCAAAGGAAACACGGTGTACTCCGACGCCGCGACGCTGACGATCCGCATTTCCATCATCGCCCAGCCTGAGACGGTTATGGCAAAGGTGGGTGAGATCGCCGCGTTTACCGTGGACGCCGCCGGTGCCGGGCTCAAATACCACTGGCAGTACCGCACCTCCGCCGACGGCACGTGGAAGAGCTCCGGTGCTACGGGTTACAACACCGACACGCTGAAGATCAGTGCCACAGCCGCCCGAAACGGCTATCAGTACCGCTGCAGGATCTCCGACAGCAACGGCAGCACGGTGTACTCCGACGCCGCGACGCTGGAGATCGCCGCCAGTGTAACGACTCAGCCCCAGGATGCCTGCGTCAAGGTGGGCGAGACCGCCGCGTTTACGGTAAAGGCTGCCGGCTCCGACCTCAAATACCAGTGGCAGTACCGCACCTCCGCCGACGGCACGTGGAAGAGCTCCGGCGCAACGGGCTGCAAGACCGCCACGCTGAAGATCAGCGCCACGGCGGCACGAAACGGCTATCAGTACCGCTGCAAGATCACCGATGCCTACAACAACACAGTGTACTCTGACGCCGCAACGCTGAAGATCGCCATCGCCGTCACCGCACAGCCCAAGTCAGTCCGGGTCAAGGCCGGCGAGACCGTCCCGTTCACCGTGACTGCCACCGGCGTCGGGCTCAAATACCATTGGCAGTACCGGACCTCTGCCAGCGGCACGTGGAAGAGCTCCGGCGCGACGGGCTGCAGCACCGCCACGCTGAAGATCAGCGCGACTGCGGCCCGGAATGGCTATCAGTACCGCTGCAAGATCACCGACAGCAACGGCAGCACGGCGTACTCCAACGCGGCGACCCTGACGGTGGAAAGCCCCGCCAAGATCACCAGCCAGCCCCGCAGCGTGACGGCAACGGCGGGCGACACCGTCAAGTTTACGGTAGGCGCAACAGGCATCGAGCTGACGTATCAGTGGCAGTACCGGACCTCCTCCGGCGGCACGTGGAAGAACTCCACCACCTCGGGCTGCAAGACCGCCACCCTGAGTATCCATGCCACTGAAGCCCGCAACGGCTATCAATACCGCTGCGCCGTCAGCGATTCCTTGGGGAATACGGTGTACTCCAACGCCGCCACGCTGACGGTAGAACCGGTCCTCAGGATCACGAGCCATCCCTCAAGCTGTACCGTCACCGCGGGTGACACTGCCTCCTTCCGGGTGAGTGCGGCAGGTTCGGGTCTCAGCTATCGCTGGCAGTACCGCACCTCCTCCAGCGGCACGTGGAGCAACTTCTCTACCGGCAGTTACACCTCCTCCACGCTGAGCTTCACGGCCACCTCCGGCCGCAGCGGCTACCAGTTCCGCTGCCGCGTTACGGATTCTGCCGGCAGCACGGTGTACTCCAACGCCGCCACGCTGACGGTGAAGACGTCGGACAGCAACACCGCTGCCAAGCTGCGGGACTATATCAAAAACAACGGCACCTATCAGTCCAGCGGCGGCTACAAGATCTCAAAGACGATCGTCAAGGAAAATGGAACCATCTGTTCCCTGTCTGCAACCTATTTCCCCAGCAGCAATACCATCGAGTTTTTCGGAGACCTGACGGGATCGTACGGTGGAGAGAGCGTAAAATTCACCCTGAATATCAGCAATACATCCTCCCCGTACGTGTCCTCCAGTCTCGTGGCGGAGTTTGACGTCCGGGGGAGCGATAGTATTTCGGCAGCAGGCACCACCTATGACTTCAAGACCTCCAACTATTCCAGCGGGAAAATCCTCAGCTTCAGCGGCAGACAGCAGTATAACGGCAGCTGGAGCAGCTTCAATAACGACTCGCTTTGGAACGAAACACTCTCCGAGAGCGTGAGTAGCTTCATGATGCTTTGGGACCATTGGGTTTCCGGTCTGGTGGGCGGCGGCATGCGCGGTCTGGGCTTCACGTCTTATACCTCCTGATTCCACCTGTCTTCGGATTGTCACATTATTTAAAATCATTGAATTGACAGCACTTTTGGAAAAATGGATTGCCACGCCAGTCTGCGAACTGGCGTGGCAATGACAAGTCTTAGGAATTGTCTGCACATTGAACCGACCGCCGGATGTCCGGCGGTCGGTTTTTTCCTTATTCTCCCACGCCAAAGCCTTCCCCTTGAGGGGAAGGTGGCTGCCCCAAGGGCAGACGGATGAGGTGTCCGTGCACTCTTACGCTTGCGTTGCCGTGCCGCTGTCAGACGGACAAACCCGGGTCATCTGCAGCAGGGAGAAGAAACGGTTGTGTGCCCGCTCGTAGGCAGCGTCGAAGGACTCATCGCCGCCCTCGTGGAGCTTCTCGTAGTACAGATGCTCGTGGTCGGCCAGCTCCGGATTCACGCGCACCACGGTGGCCACGCCCACGTTGGAGCAGCCACTGGCGATACGGCGGAACTCCATCAACAGGTCGGAGAAGGTGTTGTCGGCATACACGTTGCACTCGCCGCGGCTCATGCGCTTGAGGTGGTTGCCCTTCAGGTTGGCGATCAGCTCGGAGATCACCTGCACCAGCGGCTCGATGCGCATGGCGGCGTCCACGTCGCGCTTGCGGAAGGTCTGCTCCGTCTCGTCCAGCACGCTCATGGTGGCGTTTTCCAGCACGGCCAGCTCAGCCAGGGCGGCGGCGGAGAACGCGGTATTGTTCTTTGCCAGATTGGCGGCCAGTTCCGCAATCTTCACGGCGTGGTCGCCCAGTCGCTCGAACTCCGCCGTCACCTTGTAGTACTGGTCCAGAATCGCCACATGATCCGGCAGCTGCAGGTGGGGCAGGAACTCCACCGTGTACTTGCTGACGGCGTCGGTCATGCGGTCGATTTCGTCCTCCTCGGCCAGGATCTCCTTGTAGACCGCCTCATCAAAGTGCTCCAAGAGCTGAAATGCCTTTTCCGCGTTGGCCCGGGAGGCCCGGAACATGGTCAGCAGCAGGTTATAGCAGCTCTGCAGAGCCAGAGCGGGGGTGTTGAAGAACACGGGGTTCAGGGCCTCCATCACGTCCTTGTATTTCTCGGGCTTGGCGGGTTCGTCCCTGATGATCTTCCGGCTGAGCTTCTCGTAGACTCCCAGCATGGGGAACAGCAGCACCGCGCAGGACAGGTTGAAAATGGTGTTGGTGTTGGCGATGACGCCGGAGTTGACGGTGGAGTCCCACAGCCTGTCCATCAGGCCCAGCCGGTGGGCGATGGCCACGCCGCCCAGCACCAGCACGGTCTCGCTGAGGTTGAAGAGGATGTTCACGATGCCCACCCGTCTTGCCTCGGCCTTGGCGCCGATGGAGCAGACAATGGCGGTGGTGACGCAGTCGCCCAGATAGATACCCACGATGACAGCGTAGATGGCCTTGAAGGTCAGCATCCCGGTGGCAGAGAAGGCCTGCAGGATACCCACGGTGGCCGAAGAGCTCTGGAGCATGAAGGCCACACCCGCGCCGGTAATATAGCCCAGCACCGGGTTGGCGCCCAGACCGGAAAACAGCTTCTCGATCATGCCGGACTCGGCCAGAGAGTTGACGGCGCCGGTCATGCTCAAAAGGCCGGAGAACAGGATGCCGAAGCCCACAGAGATGTTGCCCACGGACCGCGAGTTCTTGAAAAAGCCGCCCATGATCAGCACCATGCCGATGATGAGCGCCAGCGGCGCCAGGGTGGAGGGCTGGAAGAACCGCAGCACCGAGGTGCCGCCGGAGGTGTCCAGATCCAGCAGGCGGATGATCTGTCCGGTGACGGTGGTGCCCACGTTGGCGCCGATGATGATGCCCAACGACTGGTGCAGCGTCAGGATACCGGCGCCTACCAGACCGGCGGTGATGACGATGGTGGCGGTGGAGGACTGGATCAGCGCCGTCACCAGCACGCCCAGGATAAAGGCCTTGAGCGGGTTGTTGGTCACCTTGCTCATGGCGACCTTCAGCGTGCCGGAGGAGTTCTCCTTCAGCGAATCGCCCATCAGGCGCATGCCGTACAGGAACATGGCAAGGCCGCCCAGCAGCGAGATCACGTTAAATATATTCATCGGTTTACCCCCTGTCAAATCAGGATCGAGGGATTTTGCCCCATATTTCCACTTTTATCACAGATTACTATATCTCCCACCCTCTGTCAATTCCCGATATGCCCTTTTCCCCGTTTTTTCGTCCCCGCAGCATACCCTGCGGCCAAAAGCGGGCGGCGAATCGCTCCGCCGCCCGTCCGTTATTCCGTCTCGCCTTACCGCTCCGCCAGCACGCCGTCCTTCATCAGCAGCACCCGGTCGGCCCGGTTTGCCACGTCCGGGTCGTGGGTCACCACGATGACGCAGCGATTGTCCCGGTGGGCCGCCTCCAGCAGCAGCTGCACGATCTGGTCGCTGTTCTCGCTGTCCAGATTGCCGGTGGGCTCGTCGGCCAGGATCAACCGCCGGTCCATGGCCATGCCCCGTGCGATGGCCACACGCTGCTGCTCGCCGCCGCTGATGGCGGAGGGATAGCGGTTCCACAGCTCCTCCCCCAGCCCTACCTGGGCCGCCAGAGCGTGTGCATCGGCCAGTGCCTTTTCCTTTGGCACGCCGCACAGCTCCATGGGGTACATGATGTTCTCCGTCACGTTCAGCAGGGGGAACAGAGCGAAGTCCTGATACACCACCGCCACGCACCGGCGGCGGTATTCCAGCGGATCCAGCGCCGATGTGGGCGTCCCCTCGAACAGGATCTCCCCCTGCTGGGGCAGGGTCAGGGCCGACAGCAATGACAGCAGCGTGCTCTTGCCCGCGCCGGACTTGCCGGTGACGGCGTAGAACTTCCCCTGCTCAAAGGAGGCGGTCAGCCCTCGCAGCACCTCGCGGCGCTCCTTTCCGCTGCCGTAGCCGTAGTGCAGGTCCCGTATTTCCAAAATAGCCATGTCGTTCCTCCTTATCCCTCTCTCCGGTCGGGCCGGAGCACGCCCATGAGCGCCGCCATCAGCGCGCCAAGCAGCCACAGCGCAATATACAGCCCCGTCTGCCACAGTCCCGTATTGTTCCAAATATGCGTTGCCTGGCAGATGGCAAGTCCCGCAGCTGCGCCCAGCAGGCACAGCCCGATCTGCTCCAGATAGACGCTGCCGAAGGCCCGGATGCCGGAGGTTCCCATGCAGTGCATGAGCCACAGCTCCTTCCGCCGGGCCAGCACCAACAGGAAGCTGAGCACCAGCGCCAGTGCCTCCGTCAACGCCACCACCGCCGGGAAAATATGCTCCATGTACCACAGCCGCTGCTGCAGGCTCTGCTGGCTGGCCTGGAACACGCCGTCCTCCAGCACGAAGGGCATTCGGTTGGCGTCCAGCTCCCGCACCTGGGACAAGCCCATGTCCTGCAGGTGTTTTTTGAGTCCCTCCAAATCGCCGCAGCGGAAGGTGAACACCGCGCTGTTGAGCTGGGGGTCCTCCTGCGGAATATAGTGCTGGTAAACCCTGCCGCCGTCATCAAATTCAAACGGAACATCCCCGAACAGCTTCTCGTAGTCCCTTCCCTCCCGCTTGTCCAGCGAGAAGCCCAGATACTGGAAGATGGGTACGTAGATGTTGTCCCGTCCCGCCGTCCGTTTGTAGCTGCCCACGATCCGCAGCCGCCACATTTGGGGGCTCTGCCCTCCGGTCATGACCACGCACTCATCACCCAGGGTCAGACCGTGAGCTTCCAGAAAAGCGGTGGACGCCACACAAGGCACCGCGCGCATCACCGCATAGCCGGGACGAAAGCCGTATTCCTCCTCGATATGCTGCAGCCCCGGATCGGAGGCAATCTCCTCGTCCGTATACTCCACCCACTCGCTTTGCACGGTGCGGTCGGTGGCAAGGAAGCCCTCGTCCCATCCGTCCAGCCACGCGACCTCCGGCGCTCCGGCGTAAACGAACTGGGGAGCTCCGTCCAGACGGCTGGCGGCAATGATGGAGGGCAGGTAGAATGCTTCGCCTGACAGGAACACCTTTTCTGCCTCCGTCAGCTCCCGGTCGCCATGATCCTCCGGCTCGGTCTCCCAGACGGTGGCATCGGTCTCCGGATCGTACCGCCCCACCAGCTTCCACGTATTGATCACCTGGGTTGCCGTACCGCTGACCGTCTCATCCATGTCCAGAACGTTGAGGAAACAGGTGGTCTTTGCCGGCGTATTGTTCAGCTGCGCGCCGCTCCAGTCGGTGAAATAGCCCCGCACGGTGCTCTCCCGGCGCAGGGTGTCCAGTTGGGTGCGGCAGTCGTCGGCGGAGGACACCAGCAGGCACAGCAGCACCGCCGCCAGCGCCGGCGCCAGCACCGCCGCCGCCGTGCGGAAGCCGCCCCGGAGGGCGGAGAGCCACGCATACTTTACCGCGCCGCCGGTGAGACTCTTCGTTTTAATCTGACTCTGCCGTCTCCGCCGCGCCGCTCGCGGCCGCTGGCGGGGCACGGTGCCCATGGCGAACCACAAGGCCATGGCCAGCACCGCCAGCGCCACCACAGCGGCGATGACGGCATAGACCGTCCAACTCGCCGCGCCGATGGTGACGGCGTGATCCGCCTGCAGCATCAGCTTGTCGGCGCTGAAGGACAGGTTGCGCCTGGACGACTCCGCCAGCACGCCGTTCATCATCACCGCCGCCCGGCGGGAGATCCGCGCGCTGACAACGGCGCCCAACCCCACCGCCGGAGCGGCGATGGCCGCCAGGCCGGACAGGTAGTACACGCCCACGTTCCGGGGCGAGGCGCCCAGCCGCACCATGAGGCCGCCCGCCTGTCTCTGGCGGCTGACGTACAGCCACGCCGTCAGCAGCAGGAAGCCGATCCCCGCCGCCAGACACACGATGCTGATGAGGGTCACGATCCGCAGCATGGCCTCCAGCGGTCGGGCTGTGGCGCTGTAGCCCTGGTCGTAGAGCCGCAGGCGGACGCCGGCGGGCAGCCTGCCCTCGCACCCGGCCAGAAACGCGTCGCCGGAGCCGTTTTCCAGCTTCCACTGGCCCAGCACGGCGTCGCAGTGGTTCACCGTCATATCCACGCCGTCGGGCACGGGGATGAACACCGTGGCGTTCCAGTCCTTGTTGGCGCTGAACAGGCCCACAACGGTGTATTCCCCCTCCTTGTCGAAGCCCTTTTCGGCATCGTAGCTGCTCAGCAGCCGGCTGTTCTCCCGGACGGCGATGCAAAGCCGCACCCTGTCCCCTACCTGCCAGCCATTCTCCCCGGCCAGAGACGAGGACACCACGCACACCTGCGCCCCGCTGCTCTCCTCCTCCGCAGTGAACATCCGTCCCTGCTCCATGTGGATGGTCTGCTGCTGGAAGGGGAGCTGGTCGGCCAGGTGGTCTCCGGCGCGGACGGTAACGCTGTGCATCCGGCTCTGGAAGCTCTGGGCGCGGTGCAGGTATGGCGCACAGTCCTCCCCGCTCAGGTCGTGGGGATCCGCCACCCGGAGCGGCGGCAGGCTCCCGTCCAGCACCAGCTTTTTGTTGCTGGCCCAGGAGGCCTCCCAGCTGCCGCACACCAGATAGCAGCCGTCCTCTTCCATGGCGCCCAGCAGCTTGCCGTCGCGCCCCTCCTCCGTGATGGAGATCAGCTTCCCCTCCACCTCGGTATAAGAGAACAGCTCTCGGTTCACCAATGCATAGGCGTCCTGCCAGTTGGACACCTGGTAGACCTCGCCGTCGTCCGTGGTCACGCCGTGGGTCATCTCCCCGTCCTCCCAGGGCAGGAAGCCCCCGGCGCTGCGCACCTTCACCAGCAGCACCGCCAGCGACCGGGCGTTGTGAAAGTCCGTCACGTACTCCATATCCGGGAATACGCCCTGGGCCACCCGGTCGGGCTCCCAGGAGATCACGCCGTCCGGCAGCTCCATCCGGGCCAGCTCCTCCGTGATCCGGGCGATCTGGCCGGGATCGGGCTCATCCTCCCCGGTGCTGTACTCCGGCACCACCAGCGTGGTGTACCGTTTCCGGCAGTCGTCCAGCGTCCGGCGCACCGACCACGTCAGGCCCAGGGACGTGCCCAGCATGGCCGCCACCAGCAGCACCAGCAGGAAGGTCAGCGCCGTCTTGCCCGGCATCCGCCAGGCGCTGCGCAATCCGTGTCTTACAAACATCCCTCCACCTCCTTTACGGCGTCGCCGCGATCTTTGTGGATTTCTCGGTGTGCTCGCCACCCACCGTCACTCTGTAAATGGCGTCGGCCGTATGGGGATCGGCGTTCTTCACCGGCACCAACGTCATTTGCAGCAGCACGACCTCTCTGCCGGTGTCGTTATCCGGCATCACCACCGGCGTGTAGTAGACGTAGGCCCCTTTTGAGACCACGATCCCGTGGCGCGGGCCATCGTTGACCGCATAGGCGAGGCTGCCCGGGGCGGTCTCTGCGGCGGCAGCGACGGTCTCCGCGCCGTCCGGCACGGTTTCCGGGGGCTTCACCGCCGCCGTCACCGGCGACGTGGCGAACACCGCCACCAGCGCCGCCGCAGCCAGCGCCGAGACGATCCACGATGCCGCGCCCTTGCGCCGGAAGCGCTGCACGGCCCGCATCCGCCGCACGGTGGCCCCGCCGAAGCCGCTCGAGAGCAGAGGCCTTGCACACCGGGCGGACTCCGCCGCCAGCATGGCCCGGGCGTAGTCCGCCCGGCACCTCTCGCCGGAGAGCACCGCCTCGTCGCAGGCGAACTCCACGTCCCGGCACACCAGCGCGGCCATCAGCCACACCAGCGGGTTGAACCAGTGCAGGCACAGTGCCGCCGCGCACACAAGCTTCACCGCCCCGTCCAGCCTCCTGATGTGCGTCAGCTCGTGGGCCAGCACGCACCGCAGCGTCTCCTCATCCCACGTTCTGTCCGCCGGCAGCAGGATCACTGGCCACAGGATGCCGCCGGACACCGGCGCTCTGACCTTTTCACTCTCCCGGATGGTGAGAAGCCGCCGGGTGGGGTGGTCGCACAGCCACCGCTCCGCCCACGGCTCCCGGACAATCCGCCCCCGGTAAAACCGGGTCAGTCCCGTGCCGTAGGCTACGGCCAGACACGCCGCCAGCGCGATGCTGACGATCCGGCGGATCACCGGCCACACGGAGGCCTTTGCCGGGCCGACCGTGGCGACAGCCGCTGTTCCGGTGGACGCGGGCGCGGCGGGAAGCAGGCCGTAGATGCTCCACGGAGCGCTCAGCCGCAACGGGATCAGCAGCGCCAGCGCCGCCGCCAGCCACAGCCACACCAGCGTTCGTTTTGGCAGTCTCCGAAAGAACACAGCGCGAAACAGAGCAATGGCGGCGATCAGGCAGCCTCCGGTGGCGCTCATCTGCATGATGCTCATTTCTCGTCCTCCTCCAGCTCCTCCACCATGCGCTTGAGGTCATGGAGCTGCTCCTGGGTCAGCTTCCGGCTGCCCAGCAGAGCGGTGAACAGCTTGTCCATCGAGCCCTCGAACACCTTGTCCAACAGCTTTTCCGTCTCGGAGCGCTGCACCTCCTCCAGCGGGATGCAGGCATGACAGATGAAGCCCGGCTCCCGCCGCTCTACAGCGCCTTTGCGGATGCACCGCCTTAAAAACGTATAGGTGGTGTTGATATTCCAGCCGTATCGCTCATTCATCACGTCAGCCACGTACTTGGCGCTGGAATCCCCCTCCTTCCAGAGGACCTCCATCACCTTCATCTCACTGTCCGCCAGCTTGATCTCCATACGCATTCTCCGTCCTTTCCCGCGGATAAGTCATTTGTAGTATAGCAATATAATACAACTGTCTTATAGCTATGTCAAGGCCGTTTTTCCCATGATCCGTCACGGCGCACAAAAAGACGGCGGTGATGCAGAAGCGTCGCCGCCGTCCGTTGCAATTTATGGTTGTCTCACGCCCTCACGCACGGATGTCCTTCCGGTTGTACTGAACAAACGCCGCCACGACGCCTGCCGCGGCGAACGCGATGCCGGGGATCAGGTATTTTACCTCAATGCCCCCGGAGGAGACGATGGCCGTGCCGTCGGCATAGGAGAAGGGCGTAATGTACCGCAGGAACGCCGCGTCGTCGGTCAGGTTGGCCAGGATGTTCATGAAGTACAGCACGAAGGCGGCGCCCAGTCCGATGCCCAGACCGTTGCCCCGCAGGAAAGCGGAGAGGCCGAACATGACGCAGCCGATCTCCAGCTGCATGAGAAGATAGCCCAGAAACACGTCAAAAAAAAGCTTGGCGTCAATTGTCTCGCCGATGGCAAGGCTGCCCAGCACGGCGGCGGCCGCCACGGCGAGGTTGAGGATCAGGATCTGGGCGGCAACGGCCAGCAGCTTCTGGGCCACCACGTAGGTGCGGGAGACGGGATGGGTCAGCAGGAACTCTGCTGTGCGCTCCCGCTCCTCCTTGGCCAGAGCGGCGATACCCAGCAGCGCCGCAAAAAACGCGCCGCCCAGCCCCAGCACGTTGCCGCACTCCACGGCAAAGTAGCCGCCGAACTGGCCGAAGTTGACCTTGTCCATGTTGAAGGCCTGGGAGAAGCCGCCCATCTGGGAGAACATGTCGCCCATCTCATTCATCTGGGAGGTCATCTGGGGATAGATGACGATGCTGATGAGCAGCATGGAGGCGATGGCGGCGGTCCACACGATGAGCTTGATGCGATCCCGCTTCAGTTCATGGAGAAACAGTGTCATCTCACTCGCCCTCCTTTGTGTAGTAGTGCAGGAACACGTCCTCGATGTCGGGATCGGTCAGGGTGATGTCCGCAAAGGAGATCGTCGCCAGCGCGCGGATCAGTTCGTCTGAGCGGCCGCTGTAGAGGAAGCTGACCACGTTGTCACCTCGTTTCACGTCCCGCATGCCGTCAATATCAGGCAGCGCGGCGGCGCCGTGAAGCGTCACGCGCTTGACGCCGGTGCCGGTGAGCTTGTCCACGCTCTCCTCCTTGATGAGCCGTCCCTCCCGGAGGATTCCTGCGCGGTGGCAATGACGTCCGATCTCTGAGAGCACATGGGAGGAGAGGAACACCGTAGCGCCCTCGGCGTTGCGCTCCTTCAGCAGTTCGAAGAACTCCCGCTGGATCAGCGGGTCGAGGCCGCTGGTGGGCTCGTCCAGAATGTATAGCCGCGGCCGGTGCTGCATGGCGGCCACAATGCCCACCTTTTTCCGGTTGCCCAGGGAGAGCTCGCCCACCTTTCGCTTGAGATCCAGCTCCAGTCTTTCGGCCAGGCGCTTCGCCTCCTCCCGGCAGTCCTTCCCGCGGAGCCTGGCGGAAAGGTCCAGCACCTCGCCCACCCGCATGCCGCTGTAGAACGTGGCCTCGGAGGGCAGATACCCCACCTCCCGCAGGATCTTCTCCCGGTCCTGTTCGATGTCCATACCCAGCACGCAGGCGCTGCCGCCGGTCTTTTTGATGAGGCCCAGCAGCATGCGGATGGTGGTGCTTTTGCCTGCGCCGTTGGGACCGATAAAACCGAAGATCTCCCCCTCTTCCACGGTGAGATCCACCTGCTCAATGCCCCGCGCCTTGCCGTAGAACTTGGTCAGGCCCTTCGTCTCAATGGCTTTCACGGTTTACCCCCTCCTTTTTCCCGGAGATTGTTCATCCTCATGATAAGTTTACCACATCTCCCCCGGCAATACAATCGCAGAAATACAGGCGAAAAGGGACAGATCTCCCGCGGAAATCTGTCCCTTGCCGTGTGTCGATATTCAAACGTCCGAATTATGTCAACTTATATCACGGCGAATCAACGCGCTCACCGCTTGTTGCTCTGCCGCCAGATCTTCTGCTGCTCCGCCGCGGTGATCAGCTCCTCGCGGAAATCCGGGTGGGCAATATTGATCAGTGCCTCGGCCCGCTGCCAGGTGGCCTTGCCCGGGAGGGTGGCGATGCCGTACTCGGTCACGATGCTGGGGGCCTGGGTGCGGGGGGTGGTGATGATGTCGCCGCCGTGGAAGAAGGGGCGGATGTTGGAGTGGAGCTGTCCGGCCTTGTCGGCGAAGGTGGCGTGCATGGCCAGGAAAGCGCGGCCGTGATCCGCCTCCAGTGCGCCGGTGATGAAGTCCACCTGGCCGCCGGTGCCGGAGATCTGCCGCAGACCGGCGGACTCGGAGCTCACCTGTCCGTAGAGATCCACGGCGATGCAGCCGTTGATGGAGATGAAGTTGTCCAGCTGGCGGATGGTGGCGGGACTGTTCACATAGGCCATGGGCGCGCTGAGGATGGCGTCGTTGTGGTCGAGGAAATCGTAGAGCTCGCGGGAGCCGTTGCAGATGGAGAACACGCCCTTGCCCCGGTTGATGGGCTTTTTGGCGTTGGTGATCTTGCCGGCCCGGTAGAGATCCAGATAGCCGTCGCTCATCAGCTCGGTGTGCATACCCAGATCCTTCACATCGGAGTCGGCGATCATGCTGCCGATGGAGTTGGGGATGCCGCCGATGCCCAGCTGGAGGGTGCAGCCGCTGGTGACGTAGGGGAAGATGTAGGAGGCGATCTTCCGGTCGATGTCCGTGGCCAGCGGGCTCTTCACCGTGGGCACCGGGAGATCACACTCCACCACCATATCCACGTCCTGAATGTTGATGTGGTCGTTGGCCATTCCGGCGATGGCGGGCATGGTGGGGTTGACCTCCAGGATGATGTGCTCCGCCGCGTCCAGAACGTCCTGCATGGAGCAGTTGGTGAGGCCGAAGGAGAAGTTGCCGTTGCGGTCCATGGGGGCCACGGTGATCATGGCCACGTTCACCGGGGCATAGCCCTTGCGGTAATAGGTGGCGTTGTGGCGGAACAGCATGGGCATGTGGAAGGCACGTCCCTGATCCACGTATTTGCGGTCGATGGCCGAGCAGTGCCAGAGATTGTAGGTAAAGGAACCGTGGGGATCGTTCTCCACCGTCTGCACCGGCAGCATGGAGATGGCGTTGCGGATCTTCACGTCGTGCAGCTCTCCGCTGCGCCGGGAGAGCGCCGCGTCCAGCGCCTGGGGGAAGGAACAGGTCTGGCTGTAGTCCACCCAGTCCCCGTCCTTCACGATCTGTACCGCCTCGTCCGCCGTGCGGAGCTTCTGTGCGTAAAGAGCCTGATAATCCATATTTGCTGCCTCCTGATCAGTAACTGTTTGATTGGCGCAGGGCGGAGAAAACCCGATATTCTCCCGCCTCGGCGCCATATCACGTCATGATAATCATACGGTGAAATATCGACAAAGTCAACTGAAAAAAACAAGACACGGCTGTCTCGCTGCGTCCGGCGTTTTTCTGAATCATGCTCCTTGACGCAGCGAAGGCGGAGAGCCATCCCTCGTGTTCGCACGAGTGTCGAGATTGGCCCGGACTTCGCTGTCGCTCGATACGCACGCACGCGGGCACCGAAGCAGTCCACCGGCGCCTTCCCATAGCCTTCCCCCGGGGGGGGAAGGTGTCGAGCGCCAGCGAGGCGGATGAGGGGCATAACAAAAAAGTACAGGCTTCCGTAGAAACCTGTTCTTTGGCCCGAGTGTCGAGATTCGAATAAAAGAAACACTTGGAATCAAAGAATCCAAGTGTCTCAATGCCATTATTTGATTTGCAACGTTCCACATTGCCCGCTGACAACCGTAGCCGCTTTACTCCGTAAACTTCCGTACGATGCCGAAACTGACGCCGGTGATCCTGCTGGCCTGGCGAATGGATACGCCGACGTCCAGCAGCTTCCGCAGGGCCGTATCCCGCTCCCTCACAGGCAGTTTCTGGAACTCGGTCGCGTTGCCGCAGCGGGAGATTTGCCGCATCAACTTCTCCGCTTGTTCGTCAGTCACACCTCTTTTTGCGTCATCGCTTATTTCGAGGCAGCGGTCTGCATTGGGTGTGCAGCAAAACCTCTCAAATTCCTCTTTTCCCAGCAGGCTCATGACCGGCTCGCTGTCAATAAGTCCACTATCATCAAAGTAGCTCGCGTAGCTGCTGTAGGGGTACTCAGTGGGTGTCTTGCACAGGTCGGCCTTCACCGGGTTTTGATGGATGTACCGCACGACAGTCAGGAAATACCTGTCATCCTCCACCGTTTCGCTCTTGTATCGGTCTTGAAACAGGTGCCCCGCCCGTTTGTACTTCAGATTGTACCAGTATACAAACCGCGCGCCGATCCTGCGGAAGATTTGATCCAGGTCTTCCTTTCCGGTTCTTATCAGAATGTGGACGTGATTGGACATAAGGCAGTATGCGAATATCTCGTATCCGCATACTGCCTTATACTCTTTCAGGACTTCGAGAAACTTATGGTAATCCTCTTCCTCCTCGAAGATCCTCTGCTTATTGATTCCCCGCAGGATCACATGATAGATCCCGCTTTTGCTCTTTTTCCGCGCTGCTCTCGGCAAAACATATCACCCTATGATAGTATACCATTCAGCCGACCGCCTTGTCAACACAGAGAACCGTCCCCTGTGTTCGCTAATACCGTGCGTTCAGATAGTACAGGCCCGTCTCGGCGTCGAGTAGTACCCGCTGGCGGTTTATCTCGGGGCGGGAGGGATTACCTCCCGCCCCTTTGGGGAGAACACAGAGAACCGTCCCCTGTGTTCTCCTCATGTTCCGCCCATGTGTTCGTGTGTTCTTGTGTTCGTGTGTTCAGTCGTCAATCCAAACAGCAAGTAGATCACCATTTTTTCGAATGATGGCATGCAAAACACCTCCAAGCGCATTCGGCGACAGCGTACCATAAACATGCCAACATTCTTCTTTTGTATCATAGGCACCTTTAATCATATTCTTAGGGATGTCAACGCCATATTTTTCTAACCATAACGACTTTGCATTTTTAATAGCAACATTTATGTCATTAACCTCTCCAATATTTTGTTTTGTTGAAAAAGTCTGTATTTCCCATTGATATTTTGTTAAAGAAAAGGTTTCAACTTTCGGCGTATTGGGTTCTACGGGTCTATGCAATAAGAATAACAAGCTTAACAAACCTCCTATAAAGACTAAAATAAAAACAATCATAATAACATGTTTTCTTTTCACTATTTCCACTCCTTATCCTTCATCTAAACACAGGGGACGGTTCTGTGTGTTCAGCTTTTATCCGCCTCGTTGGGGAGAACACAGAGAACCGTCCCCTGTGTTCTCCCTGTGTTCTCGGCATACCATATCACCCTGTGATAGTATACCATTCAGTCGACCGCCTTGTCAACACAGAGAACCGTCCCCTGTGTTCCCACGCATCCAATACATATTATCAATTATCCTTTTATATCATATGTATTGTTTTATTTTTGTATGTGTGCTATATATGAATTGAAAGGAGGTCGTGCCTTGAGCGAACAACTCATACAGAGCAACTACCGCCGCGGCGTTGCTCCGCTGATCATTCTGGGCCTGCTGCGCCGGGAGGATATGTATGGCTACCAGCTTGTACAGGAAACAGAAAAAACCAGCGGCGGACGGATTACCACGCAGGAGGGATCCCTGTACCCCGTACTCTACAAGCTGGAGGATCAGGGCTATATTTCCTCCCGCCGCGTGACGGTCGGCAAACGCATGACCCGCGTCTATTATCATCTGGAACCCGCAGGCGAGGAACTCCTGAAACAACTGACACAGGAATATGAAACGGTCACGCAGGGCGTGTTCCAGATCATTCACGGGGGTGCGGAAAATGAATAAGAATCAAGCACAACAGACGTATTTGAGAAAAGTCCGTAGTTATCTTCCCTGTTCCCGGAAGGTAAAAAATCAGATCATGGCGCAGATTGCGGACAGCGTGGGCAGTTATCTGACCGAGGAACCGGAGGCCGCCTATGAACAGATCGTCGCCCGGTTTGGCAGCCCCGAGACCATTGCTGCCGCCTTTGTGGAAAGCACGGGTACGGCGGAGATCCTGCGGGCTCTGCAGATCCGGCGACGTATCGTGGCGATTGTGGCAGGAATCATGGCGGTCGTATTGTTGAGTTGGGCGGTTGTGGTCACCTGGACGGCGATAAATTACAATAACAGCAGGCCAGGGACTCCTACCGTTGACATTCAGTACGGTCAGAACCGGACGGAAGACGGTCTGAATTGATCTACCCGATGGGGCAATTTTTTACAAAACCGGAGGCTAATCATGAAGCGAATTCTCTATTGGTTCTTGGCGCTGGCATTGGTTTTAAGCGTCTTTCCCTTGACCGCATGGGGTGCGGAAAGCGAGCCTTCTGATCAAGGTGATGGGAGCGTCGTCGTGCATGAGGAGGCGATTCTCCAATCTGATGGCTCCGTCCTGGAGATCCGGGTGGTAGCGTACCCTTCAAGGGCGGGTCACTACCAGGACGGCAGCATCACATATACTTATCGAAATACCAGCGGGGTTGCACAATGGGCAGCTACGCTGAGTGCGACATTCTATTACAACGGATCCATCAGCTCCTGCACCACCGCCTCCCTGTCGATCACTTTCAAAAACAACAGCTTTTATAAGGTTTCCGGGAACGCGTCGTGGTCGGGCAATACCGCCACAGCGAATTACACCATTGGGTACAAGGTTCTGGGCGTCACGATTGGCACAACAGCCTATTCTCTGACCCTTTCCTGTGACAAGGACGGCCACCTGACCGGAAATTACTCCTGAACGCCAGATAACCCAATACATGAAAACAGTCTGCCGCTGCCGGCAGACTGTTTTTATATATACGTTTTGTTCCCTATTGACAACAGAACGCGCACGATATATACTTTTGTTACAAAGGCATTGTGCAGTTTGCAATCAGATGTCCCTGCAGAACCCACAAATAGAAGGCGTTGAACATGAACTTTGAATCCATCGGTCGGAATATACGCAAATTCCGCTTGGAACAGCATCTGCGACAAGGTGATTTGGCCCAGCGCACCGGGCTCACCACGAACTACATCGGAATGATAGAGCGGGGCGAGAAGCTCCCTTCGCTGGAAACGTTTATTGACATTCTTAACGCCCTCGATCTCTCCGCCGATCTGGTTTTGTCAGACGTCCTTTTGCAGGGACACATCGTAAAGGCCTCCACTTTGCATGAGCAGCTTTCGGGCTTAACAGAGCATGATAAAGCACTTGTCTATACCATTATCGACACACTGATCCGACATTTTTAATTGGAATTCTCAAAGGTTCACCGTTTTCGGTGAACTTTTTTTGTTATCCCACATATTGTGAGCAAATTCGACAACCTCCACCTGTATAATAACTATTGGTGATGAAACCAAACAAACAGTGATTGCAGGAGGATATTGTAATGAACATGAATTCTATTTTGGAGCGGGTAGCACAAGAAAATCACACATCTTTGTCAGAGGTCCGCAGAGAGATCGATGCCGCAATTCAGGCAGGGTTGGCGAATACCGATCCCGCAGTACAGGCCGCGTGGCGGACTGTGCCATACGAAGGGGATGTGCCCACAGCGGAGGAACTGATCCTGTGGGCAGCAGTAAAGGCGCTGAGCGCGTCGTGACACTTATTTTCTAACATCATGAACTTCGGCTCACAGCACGATGTGTAAGGCAGTATGCGAATATCTCGTATCCGCATACTGCCTTATACTCTTTCAGGACTTCGAAAAACTTGTGGTAATCCTCTTCTTCCTCGAAGATCCTCTGCTTATTGATTCCCCGCAGGATCACATGACAGATCCCGCTCTTGCTCTTTTTCCGCGCTGCTCTCGGCATACCATATCACCTTGTGATAGTATACCAATCAGCCGGTCACCTTCAAACACAGAGAACCGGCCCCTGTGTTCGAGAACCAAGATGACGGCCAATATCTACGGCCACCTGGACGTGGGCAGGAAGCAGAGCATAGCGGATCAGCTCTCCGGCGTCCTCTCCCCTGCCAAATAGACGGTGGTAGAAAAGCGGTAGAAATCCGTCCACTTTTTCGCAGCTCCGGGCATAAAGAAAAAGCCTTGAGATCGTTGCAATCTCAAGACTTTTTCGTGGTCCGAGTGTCGAGATTCGAACTCGAGGCCGCCGCACGCCGCGCGTGCTGCGGCCTGTGGCCGCTGATTCAAATGCAAGAGGCCTCGAGTTCCGCCACGCGAACGAAAAGCGGCTCATGCGCATAAGCGCATAAGCCGCTTTTGGTCCGAGTGTCGAGATTCGAACTCGAGGCCGCCGCACGCTGCGCGTGCTGCGGCCTGTGGCCGCTGATTCAAATGCAAGAGGCCTCGAGTTCCGCCACGCGAACGAAAAGCGGCTCATGCGCATAAGCGCATAAGCCGCTTTTGGTCCGAGTGTCGAGATTCGAACTCGAGGCCTCTTGAACCCCATTCAAGCGCGATACCAAACTTCGCCACACCCGGATATTCTGTTGTGCTGTTCAAATCAGCTTGATTAATATACCACATCTGTTCTCGGAATGCAAGCCCTATTTTAAAATTTTTTCGTTTTTCCTCCAAGGTTTTTGGTTGACATCCACCCCTTGATGTGTTAGTATATGAAATGCGTCTGGAAACGGAAAAGCTTTTACACACGGAGAGATGGCTGAGTGGTCGAAAGCACCGGTCTTGAAAACCGGCGATGTGAAAGCATCCGTGGGTTCGAATCCCACTCTCTCCGCCAGACTTTATCACATTGTTTTCGGCTATGCAGAAGTACCCAAGTGGCCGAAGGGGCTCCCCTGCTAAGGGAGTAGGGTGTGTAAAAAGCGCCGCGAGGGTTCAAATCCCTCCTTCTGCGCCAAAAGACAGGAACATGCAAACGCGTGTTCCTGTCTTTTCTTCTATGGGGGATTTGAGACGAGCGTCAAAGACAACAAGCAACGTCGGCTTTGAGCGCAATATGCGGCGGAATGCTCCACGAGCGAGATCGTCCCGCCTTCTGCGCCAAGGGAAAACCCTGTAGCCATGGCCGCAGGGTCTTTTCATGCCTTTTGGCGGGCGGGGCGCTCTGTATTATTACCTATTCTGAAACCAGTTATAGACCTCCAGCGACAGCTTTGCTATATTGTCCTTTATGACCTCGGTGCTTTGAAACTCATTGCTGATTATGCAGATGATGTAGTCGCCCTTGGGCGAGAATACGATGCCTACGTCGCCGTTGCTGTGCTCAAACAGCGCGCCGGTCTTGTGGGCCACGACCGTCCCCTCCGGCAGGAGTCTGGGGATGCGGGTGTGATCCTCCTGTCCCTTCATGATGTCCAGCAGCTCCGAAGACCACTCGGCCGTAACGTATTGCCCCTCGTAGATCATGCGCAGTGCGATGGCGCAGTCCCTGGCGGTGGTATAGTTCTCCTTGCCGTTGAAATCCAGCATCAGGCGGTTGTGCTGCGTATCACTGCAGCCGATGCTCGATGCAAAGGCCGTCACGCGCGCCATCCCTGCCTCCGCATCGCCGCTTCCAAGCTTTCGTGTCAGCCGGTTGGTCGCGTCGTTGTCGCTTTTCTGAATCATCAGCTTCAAATCGTCAATCACATCGTCGTGGCTGATGATGCCCGCCTCGATGTCCTCATACACCGCGCCTGCCACAAATATCTTGATGATGCTGGCGGATATGGAGCCGTGCTCGGCGGAAAGATTGACGTGCGCCTCCGCCGATACTCCGGTTGGCAGGCTCTCCACCCGGATATCCCAGGATTCACTCTTGCCCTGCACGAAATTGTCCAGGATCGCCTGCAGGCCGTCAGCTTCCTCATCGGGCTGCGCCGGAGACCGGTCAAAATACCTGTCGATGCCGTCGGCGATCCCGCGGGCAAGCTTCTCCCGGTATTCCTCCGTCGCCATCAGGCGATCTTCCTGCTCATTTGTCATGAAGCCCATCTCAACGATGGTGACAGGCATGGTTGCCCAGTTGATGCCGGTCATATTGTCAACTTCCATAATCCCGCAGCTTGTTGCTCCCGTAGACGTCACCAGTCCGTTGAGGATGTCCTCCGACAGGCGGCGGCTCTGGGCATACAGACTCGCACAGTAGGGGTTATTCTTCGTCATGCACATTGTCAGCGCGCCGCTGACCGATGCGTCAGTACTGCCGTTGGCGTGGATACGGACAAGAATATCGGCGCCCGCGTCCGCCGCAATTTTAGCCCGCTCTGCGTTGGAGATATCCACGTCGTTGGTGGTGCGGATCATGACGACGCGGTAGCCCCGCTGCTCCAGCTCATGGCGCAGCATCAGGCTCACGGCGAGATTCAGCTCATACTCCGGGATATTCGTCCAGCGCCCTGTCGTTCCGCTTGAAACCTTGGCTTTGGTCTCCGAAGCGCCGGGTCCGATGGGTTCCGCTTCTGAGTTGCCCTTACGTTGATGCCCCGCGTCAATGGCAATGCAGTATGGCTCCTTTTCGCCCTGCTCAGGATCGTCGGCCGTCGGGTCTGCGTCACCGGCAGGCGGCAGCTCGGTGCTGTCGCTGATGCCGTTGTCATCCGGCGCCTCGGCATCGCCGGTGCCCTCCCGGGCGTCGTCCTGAGACGCTGCGGCCTCCGAAGTCTCCTGTTGGGACGTTTCCGCCGTTTCTCGTGCTTGCGGCGCTTTCGCCTTCTCCTGCGTGTTACACCCCGAACACAAGACCAGCAGGGCAAGCGCAACTATTGTCAAAAGCGCAACATACCACTTTCTCATTGTTTTCCTCACCATCCGAAAAGCGATGGCTTTGCCCGTGATGTGAAGCTGCGGGCAAAGCCAATCTGCTTATTATTTCTGATATCCCATTTCCTTTTCGTAGGCCCAGACAGTATCGATGTTGGCCTTTTCAAATCCGTTGAGCAGGGAATCCTCAAACGCGTCCGGCGCAATGGTGCCATCATACCATTTCCACTTCTGGAAGAAGGTACGGATCACTTCCATATCGAACTTGCGTCCCTCGTGGGCAAACGGCGCGTTTCGTGCGAGCATCGCCATTTCCTTGCTGAAGCCTTCCAGGTCGTCGCGGGTAAAGAGCTTTTTGTCGCAGCCATCAATGAACGCCATAAAGCGGGACATGGTATCTGTCCCCTCCGGATTCATCTGGTCTGCAATCTCCTCAAATTCATCCGCCCAGCCCTGATCAATAGCTTCGCGATAAGAATAGCCGTAAACAGTAAAAGCATCATACTTGCTGTCGACCGGAGGCTCTTCGACGGCGGGATCGTCAATCGGAGGCTCAACGGGGTCGTCGCCGCCCGGTGCGGTGGGATCATCGCCGCCGTGAGGTGCGGCGGGATCTGGAATCAGTGTGTCGAAACGGTCTATATTCATGGTATAGCCCGTCGTCTCGCCGACGTCCGTGATGGTTCCAAAAACGGTGATATACTGCCCTTTCTCAAGGTCTGCAGCTTCCTTTCGCTGCTCACTTGTTTTGATGAAACACTTGATTGAGACCGGTGTCTCCTCATGCCCGTTGCCTATGGTTATGAATTGTCCGCCGCTGTCGACCTGCTTGAGATAGCCGGACAGCTCGACATCCTTTCCGGTGTAGGCTTTGCCGGCATTTGAGGCGTTTGATTGCAGAGCCGAAATCAGCTCATCCGCCGTGCAGGCGGTATATGTGATGCTGTTGTGTGGCGTCGGCGCCGGGCTTCCGGCCGAATCGTCTCCCTTCGGCACATGTCCAATATAGGCAACCGTTTTCTCGCTGTCCGAAAACACAAACGTTACATTATAGTCTCCTTCGGTCGGTTTACTGTCTTTCGATAAAACAAACGGCAGATTATCCGTGTCAGTATTCCAGCCGGGCTTGGTTTGTTCAAAATGAACGCGGATCGTAACCGTATCGTTCCCGCCTTCCAAGCGCTTCTCTGTGGCCTCGGCATAAGCCGCCAGCAGGTTTTTCAGATCCTCGCCTTCGCGTGCTTTTTCTTTCTGGCCTCCAATAATACCCATTGCAACGAGTATACCGGCTGCTGCAGCAACGAGACCGATGGCTACAGCGATAGCGATGATACCCCTTTTCCCATGCTTACGGCCTTTTTCCTTCTCTGCAGTGAGTTGAGGGGAAGCTTGTGACTCATCGGTCTGCTTGATCAGACTCTGATTAAATGCCGGCGTCTGACTACATCCGCAAAAGCCGCAGAAACGAGAACCTGCCTCGATTTCTTTCCCACAATGAATACAAATCATATCATTTCTCCATCTCTTTACCCGGTCTCCCCGGGAACCGTGTCGGCTTGCGCAGCAATGGGGCCGATACCTGTACTGATATCGTGCTTCCCCTGTTTTCCGCAAACGGCTCATCCGGTCTTTCTTCCGTGGAAAATAGGCCATTTTTTATTAAATCTCATTAAATTATACGGCAATCATGCCATTAAGTCAACAGATGGTGAAAAGAAAGTTATTCGTTATATCGCACCTGTCATCATATAATAGCGTCTTATCGTAACGATAAGCGACTTGTGCGGCAGGTCAGGAGCCGCACTACCGGAACGCTTCCGGATGGTGAAACACGGCGCGTCGGCCGGTGCGACACGGAGCTGGTTGCGCGGTAAGAGGAAAATCCATCCCTTCCCCAATCGTTGACAATCCCTCGCTCCTGTGTTATAAGAAGAATAGGATCAGTTATCCCCCAACACACCCCTTTATCTACAGGAGGCCGCTATGGGAACCTGTTTCAACAATCTCCATCTCCGAAACAACGGTATTCTGACGCCCCAGCAGGTGGCGGATCACGTCCGTTCGACCCACATTGCCATGGGCTATACCCCGGTGGACTCCCCCGACGAGGCCGACATGTACGCAGCCGTGCTGGGCGGGCCGAATGACGGGTGGATCTCCGTCTATTCCGAGGAATTCCGGTTCTCCGGCGCTGACGATATGCGCGCGCTGGCCTCGGAATACTCCTCCGCCTTCCGGACAGACGCGCTGACCCTTCTGGGCTTTAACAGCGCCTATCTGCTGATGAATCTGGTGAACACGGCGGACGGGACCGACGCCTGGATGAAGATCGGCCGGACCGCCGGGCTGAAGCCGGGCAGGCGCATCAACCGCACGGCCTGGAAGAAAAAGGTTTCCGACTATGCCGCGTTTTCCGCCGCCGTCACCGCCGACTACCGCTGCGCCAATGACGCGCTGGAGCCGCTGTGTGCCCTCCTCTCCCTTGATCCGGCACACGCCGCGATGGACGTGGACTACCTGGTCGATCCCGAATCCGACGCGCCCATGATCCGGCTCTATTTTGCCGCGTCCAGGGACGAGAAGCGGCAGCCGCCGAAATTCAAATGGATGGCATACAGTCTCGATCCGCTTTACGACACAAGAGGCACACCGATCATGAGTGCCACTGTCCTGAACATCGGCGGAGCATCCAAGGGACTGCAGATCATCCTGTCAGGCAGCTTCGTTGAAAACGATGAAGTCACCTTCACCGATATGATCATCAGCATGAAGGGGAAAAACCGGGGAATGAACTGGCTCCCCATCACCTTGGAAAAGGTCCGCACCGCCAACGGACAGTGGGTCCTGCGCTGGGCGGATCCCTTCTTCCGGCTCCCTGCCGGCATCGACATCACCAAGCGCGAGAACAGCCATCTGGTAAATGAGGCGCGGACCCATTTTATCACCTTTGACTTCCGTACCCACGGAAACAAGCGAAAGTTCCTGGACATCGCCGTATCTTTTATTCCCACGGAGAATCCACAGGAGGGCGCCGTCACCCTCTGGCCATGGATGGGACATCCGTCCAAGCGGGCGTTTGTGGAGCACCATATCCGCGAGGCAGAGAGGTGCGCCGATCCCAACCTCCACCTGCCGTCCATCGATCCCAACGATTACGATCTGGACGGCTGAAAAAAGAGGAGAGCACCCGCTCTCCTCTTGCGCGTGTGGACCAATCCCCACAATCCGGTCATTGCGAGGCCCCAACGGGGCCGCGGCAATCCGTTTCCTCTGCAGAAGGGGGCGGGTTCCCACGCCAGTGACCTCCGTCACTGGTTCGGAATGACGGTTACAGTGCTTTTTGCAACGCGCTATTTCTTCCATTCACAGCCACTTTTTCTTTTTGAAAAACAGCAGGCTCACCACCACGATGACGACGCAAACGGCGATGACGACGGGATAGCCCCACGCGGACTTCAGCTCCGGCATGTAGATGAAGTTCATGCCGTACCACCCGGCGATCAGCGTCAGGGGCATGAAGATGGTGGTCACCACCGTCAGCAGCGTCATGATCCGGTTCTGCTTGGCCTCCAGCTGGGCGTGGTACAGATCCCGCACCTGGATGGTGTGGTCCCGCAGGGAGGCCGCCGTGTCGTGAAGCCGTGCCATGCGGGTCATGAACAGGTGGAAATAGCGGAGATTGTCCTCGTCGAAAAAGCCGTTCTCGTTCTCCTCCAGCTCCTGCACCATGTCGATGAGCTGCTCGTAGTGGATGGCCAGCTCCCGGATCTCGCCCCGGATCTCGTTGACCCGGATCATGTCCTCCCGGTTTTCCTCGGTGAGGATCCGCTCCTCCAGCTCGTCCAGCTGCATCTCAAAGCGCTCCATGATGGGCAGATCACGGATGACGATCTGCTCCAGGAAGTCATAGAGGAACCGCTCCAGACACGGCTTGCGCCACCGCTTGGTGCGGAGGATGGCGGAGATCATCTCTCGGGCCTTGCCGCTCTCGTCGATAAACACCACGCCCTTTTCGTCCAGAGCAAAGGCGAAAGCAAAGCTGTCACCGGTAAGATCGTCCCGGTCGGGGATCAGAAAGGTGCCCGTCAGCGAGTCGAAGTTCACCTCGGCCTTGGTGCTGTGGATATCCCGGATGTCCGGCTCCAGCTCGATGCCCATGTCGAAGCTGGTGCGCCGCTCCTGCCACTCCTCCGGCGTCAGCACGGCCACGTACTGCACGTCGCCGGAGGCAATCTCCTCGGCCGTGCAGGGCACGATGGTGTCCTTGAGCAGATAGTACATACTGCCACCCCTTTGCTCTCGTTCTGCCCCCTATTGTAGCAGAAACCGAATCCGCTGTCCACATAAAAACAGAGCCATATGCAGTGCATACGGCTCTGTTTTGCTGTAAAGTGCTTTTCCCTTACTTTGTGATCACGGTGCCGGTTTTGCCCTCCAGGGCTTCGGCGGCACGCTGCAGGGAGGTGATCAGAGCGGTGGCGCCGGGCTTGCCGTTTGCCACGAACTCCATGCAGGATTCCACCTTGGGCAGCATGCTGCCGGGGGCGAACTGCTTCTCGCCGATGTACTTCTCACACTCGGCCAGGGTCATGGTGGGCAAATCCACCTGATCCGGCTTGTTGAAGTTGATGCTCACGCGATCCACAGCGGTGAGGATGATCAGGCGATCCGCCTTTACATCCCTTGCAAGCAATGCGCTGGCGCGGTCCTTGTCGATGACAGCGGCCACGCCCTTGAGGCCGTTGGGGGTCTCCACGACAGGGATGCCGCCGCCGCCCACGGTGATGACGATGTCGCCGGCCTCCACCAGCTGCTCCACCACGCGGCGCTCCACGATGCGCTCGGGGATGGGAGAAGGCACCACACGGCGATAGCCGCGACCAGCGTCCTCCACGAAGATGAAGCCCTTTTCCTCGGTGATCTTCTCAGCCTCTTCCTTGGTGTAGAAGCTGCCCACAGGCTTGGTGGGGTTCTGGAAGCCGGGATCGTTCTCATTGACCACCACCTGGGTGACCACGGTGGCGCACTCCTTCTTGATGCCGCGAGCCTTCAGTTCCTCCTGGATGGCCTGCTGCAGGTGATAGCCGATATAGCCCTGGGTCATGGCGCCGCACTCGGGGAAGGGCATGAACGGGGTGTTGCCGCCCTTGTTGGCGGAGAACTCCATAGCCAGGTTGATCATGCCCACCTGGGGGCCGTTGCCGTGGCCGATGATGACCTCATAGCCCTTTTCCACCAGGTCCACGATGGGCTTGGCGGTACCCTTCACCAGCTCCAGCTGCTGCTCCGGGGTCTTGCCCAGGGCGTTGCCGCCCAGGGCCACAACGATTCTCTCTGCCATGGACTTACTTCAGAGTGGCATACATCACAGCCTTGATGGTGTGCATGCGGTTCTCTGCCTCCTGGAACTGACGGCCCTGCTTGCCCAGGAACACGTCGTCGGTAACTTCCATGGCCTCCAGTCCGAACTGCTGATAGATGTCCTCGCCCACGGTGGTCTCACGGTCGTGGAAGGAGGGCAGGCAGTGCAGGAAGATGGCGGTGGGCTTGGCCATGGCCATCAGCTCCTTGTTGACCTGATAGGGCAGCAGCAGCTTGATGCGCTTGGCCCACAGCTCGGCGGGCTCGCCCATGGACAGCCAGATATCGGTGTACAGGACGTCGCAGTTCTCGGCACCCTTCTTGATGTCGGTGGTCAGCTCGATCTCGGCGCCGGTCTCGGCGGCGATGGCGCGGCACTTCTCCACCAGCTCGGCCTTGGGCATCAGCTCCTCGGGACCGCAGGCGCAGAAATGCATACCCAGCTTGGCGCAGACGACCATCAGGGAGTTGGCCACGTTGTTGCGGGCGTCGCCGAAGAAGGTCAGCTTGCGGCCGCGGACGTCACCGAACTCTTCCTTCACGGTGAGGATGTCAGCCAGCATCTGGGTGGGATGGAAGTCGTCGGTCAGGCCGTTCCAGACAGGCACGCCGGAATACTTGGCCAGATCCTCCACCACGGACTGCTTGAAGCCGCGGTACTCAATGCCGTCGAACATGCGGCCCAGCACCTTGGCGGTGTCGGCCAGGGATTCCTTCTTGCCCATCTGGGAAGAGCCGGGATCCAGGAAGGTCACGCCCATGCCCAGGTCGCGGGCGCCAACTTCGAAGGCGCAGCGGGTACGGGTGGAGGTCTTCTCGAACAGCAGCACGACCTGCTTGCCGGTGAGCCACTTGTGCTCCACGCCGGCGTTCTTCAGCCGCTTGAATTCAGCGGACAGGTCCAGCAGATAGTTGATCTCCTCGGGGGTGAAGTCCAGCAGCGCCAGGAAGCTTCTACCTCTGATGTTCAGTCCCATTGTTGTTTTCCTCCTAAAATATAGTTATATAAATGGGTTTGCTCGACAGTTTATTCCGCCCGGATCAGGGGCATGGACATGCAGCGGGGACCGCCGCGGCCGCGGGAAAGCTCGGACGAAGGCATCTCCAGCACGTCGATGCCCTTATCACGCAGAATGGCGTTTGTCACGTCGTTGCGCTCGTAGACCACGATCCTGCCCGGCGCGATGCATAGCGTGTTGGAGCCGTCGTTCCACTGCTCGCGGGCCGCCGCGATGGGATCGCCGCCGCCGCAGGGGATCAGCTCCACGCCGTCCACGCCGGTATACTTGGCAAGGATATGCTCCAGATCGGCGTCGATGCGGCGGATGTTCAGCTCGTCGCCCTTACCCGGCGTGATCTCATACACCGTCAGCGGGCCCAGGATGGCCGGGTGGATGGTGTACTTGTTCACGTCGATCTGGGTGAACACGGTGTCCAGATGCATGAAGGCCCGGCAGTTGGGGATGTCGAAGGCCAGCACGGTGCGGATCCGGGCCTCGGGATCGGCAAAGAGGCGGCGGGCAGCCAGCTCGATGCCGTCGGGAGAGGTGCGCTGGGAGATGCCGATGGCCAGGGTGTCGGCGGTGAGGTTCAGCACGTCGCCGCCCTCAATGGAGGCGTGGAACGTACGGTCATAGTACCGCGTCACCAGTCCGGCGAAATCGGGGTGATAGTTAAAGATATAGTCAGCGTAGATGGTCTCCCGGCAGCGGGTGGGGAACTTCATCTTATGCAGGAAGACGCCGTTGCCCACAGAGGCAAAGGGATCCCGCTGGAAATACAGGTTGGGCATGGGATCCACCAGCAGGTCGTCCGGCGGCGCGATCATGTCCTCCAGCGAGTGGCTGGACACATCGCCCATCTCCCGCAGGGTGACGCCCTCCATGGTTTTCTCCACCAGAGCCTTGCCCTGATAGTTGGCGGTGAGATAGTCCATCAGCTTCCGCTGCCAGCGCTCGGTCTTGATGTTGCCCTCGTCCAGCCACTGGAGCAGGAAGGTCTCGGTCAGCTCGGGGTGGGCTTGAAGCACCTCGGTCATCAGATCCTCCAGATACACCACCTCGGTGCCGTTCTCCCGCAGGATCCGGGCAAAGGCGTCGTGCTCCTGCTGGGCGATCTTCAGGAACGGGATATCGTCAAACAGCAGCTCCGGCAGGCGGTCCGGAACCAGATGCAGCAGCTCCCGGCCGGGCCGGTGGAGCAGCACCTTCTTCAGCGGGTTGATCTCGCTTCTAACGCAAATACCTTTCATAACGCCTCCTGTTTTGATGAGGTTTTCCCACAGGGATGGCATATGGCCATCGTTTCTATTTTACTCCATCCGGCGGGGGCTTGTCAACACATAAGCCCACACCGAATTGCCTGTTTCGGTATGCTTTTCCCGTCAGAAGATAGCGGGGATAATCCACGAGATCCCAAAGCCCACAGCGAGGGAGCACAGATTGGCCGCCAGCGCGTAAGCCACGATCTTCCCTGTGAAGATCCAACGCTCCGTGACGCGGCGGAAGGTGAGGCAGTACACCACCGCCTCCACGATGAACACCGCCAGCTCCAGCAGAACGTAGAGGAGCAGAAATACGCCCGGTCCCTCCGTCAGATCGGTATAGAACAGCGCCGCATTCAGCGCCGCCTGGGTTACCACGTTGACGAGGACGATGAGCCGCAGCAGCTTCTTTTCCCGGAAGCCGAACAGCAGCGCCACAAGCACCTCAATGGCCACAGTGAGGACGATCCGGGCCAGCAGCCCCACGATCTCCCGGCCAAAGTTATAGCTGCGGCGCACCGTCATCGTGCCGCCGTCCAGCTTGGCCGTATAGTAGGTGTCAAAGGCGTAGCGCTCCAGCACGCCGCTGCTGACAAACTCCCCGGTATCCGGGTAGTACAGCAGAATCTTGAAGGTCTCGGGCGGATAGTAGTCCCAGGAGAACCCCTTGGCCTCATCGCAGCGCCAGCCCCATTGGAGAAAATAGAATCCGTCCGGATCCTCGTAATCCACAAAGGCCTGCCAAATCTCCCGGCTGATTTCGAAATTGGGACGGGCCTCCTCTTCGCCATCCCACGCACTGGCAGGCCCGGTGGACGGAGTCTTGGACAGCAGCGTGCCGTAGCACTCCCGCCCGTCCATGTTCTCGATGGCAATATGCACTGAGGGCTTCGGCCCGGTGTCGGCCCACGCATTTACCGGCAGCAGAGACATCAGCAGCAATGTGCATACCAGCGCAGTCACAAGCCGCTTTCCCATCAGCTTCATCATGGCTCCTCCCTCTTCAGCACGTACCGTGCGCCGCTCTCCGTCTTCTCATATGCGATGAAGCCCGCCCGCTCAAAGCACCGGCGGGATCCCTCGTTGAAGTCGTATATTTCGTTTACATAAATTTTATTATAGTTAAGTTCCTTTGCCCGGCGGCACAGAGCGGCGATGACCTTGCCGCCAATGCCGCGGCCACGGTAAGCGGGTACGCCGATGACAATGGGCATGTCCTCCTGCCAGAAGGTCACGTCGCCGATAGGGACGTACCCCTCCCCTTCCCGGCTCTCGATCCAGTAGAGCTCGCCCCGGGCGGAGAGATAGTCGTACATCGCCCTGATACGAATGGGTGTATAGGGATCTGCCTTGCCATCCACCAGCAGCAGCGTCTCGGCGTCCTGATACCAGGGCAGAGCGCGGTCATAGTCACCGTCGAATTTCCGCAGCCGCAGCCCCTCGTCGATGGTGATAAGCTCCGGCTGTTCAATCCCCGGAATGGGCATGGTCGCACCCCCTTACTGCTTTCAGTTCACAGACCTGCCGTACAGATAGGTCTGCAGCATTCTGGCGTTTTCCTTCAGGTTAGGCACCAGCACCATCATGCCGCGGATGATTTCATCGCTGAAGGTTCCGCTTACCGGAAGGCGGTAGTCGCCGCCCATGGCAGGCCGGTTGGCCAGATAATACGACACATAGCCCATGATATCGCTGTTGCTCATGTCGGTGGTCAGGGTCGGCATGATGGAATCCACCAGATTGTAGACGTCGGTGGCGCTCATGCCCTTGACCTTGGCAAAGGCGGCATTGAGGATGCGGCGCTGCCGCTCGGTGCGCTCGTAGTCGGCGTTGCCCACATGGCGGATGCGGGCGTAGGCCAGCAGCTGATCGGCGTTCAGCGCGTTGACGCCCGCGTGGAGATTCCAGCCGCTGTTCCACTGGTTGAGATAGCTGGCCTCGTAGTCCTTGAGTTCGATGTCCAGCGGCGCCACCTGGCTCATGGCCTGGGTGAAGCCCTCAAAATCCACCACGATGTTGCCGTCGATCACCACGCCGAAATTGCCCTTGATGACCTCGTCCAGCAGCGTCATGCCGCCGAAGGCATAGGCGGCGTTGATGCGGTTGTCGGAGAAGCCCGGAATAGGCACGTACATGTCGCGCATCAGCGATACCATGCTGATGACCTTGTTTTTCTTGTTAATGCTGACAATGATCATGCTGTCCGACCGGGTGCGCCCGGTCTCGCCGGGGCGGCGATCCTGACCGATGAGCAGGATATTGATCACGTTGGGATCCCTCTTCATCACCTTGATGTCCGACCACTCCACCTGGTCGGGATTCAGGGTGTCGTCCATGCCCTGGGTTCGCTCGTCCGGCTCAAAATCCTCCAATTCCCGGGGGATGGCCACCTCCTTGGACTTGTCCACGCGGTTCATTTTGTTGAGCGTGTGGTTGATCAGAAACAGGCCTCCGCCCACAACTGTGCCGATCAGCAGCACCACCGTCAGCAGAATGATCAGCAGAGCCTTTTTCTTCCTTTTTTTCTTAGGGGGATGGTTGTCTACGTAGCTCATTCCCGTTACCTCCTTTTCCCGCGCCGTCCCATCCGGCCCGGAAAGACTCATTGTTTGCGATCATCAAGGCAGCGTCCTACGCCGCCGGCAAAATATCTACCACCGCGATCTCCGGCGGATTGAAAAACCGGGGCAGCCTGCTCCCGGCCAGTCCCGTGGTCAAAATGCAGGTGGCCTGACTGCCTGAGAACATTCCCTTCGTATGAGGCGGGAACAGTCCCACATAGGGTGCGATCAGCCCCTGCTCCAGGAACGGGATGCGGATCAGTCCGCCGTGATAATGCCCGGACAGCACCAGATCCACCGGGTACTTGTCAGTGTAGTCCCAGTCCACCCAATTGGTGGGGACGTGGTTGAGCAGCAGCTTGAAGCGGTCCGTATCCTCAAAGTCATCGAAAAACCGGTTGTACTTGTCCATCAGCACAGGATCGTCTGTGTTCAGATGAGGCGTGCGATAGTGACCCATGTAGCCGCCGAGGCGCACCGGTGTGCCGTCCACCTCCAGGTCCAGATATTCCGCGTCCAGCACCACGGCGCCGCTCTGGCGGATGCGCTCCAACAGGTCGCCGTCATAGGTGGCGACTCGCTCCGCCTCGTGGTTGCCCATCCCGAAATACACCGGCGCGATCTCCGCCGCTCTTTGGATAAAACTACACATGCGATCGATCTCGTCGGCATCGGCGTCGTGGTTGAAGATGTCCCCTGCCAGTGCGATGAGATCGGGCTTCTCCGCGGCGATCTTCTCCAGCAGCTGGCGGTTGTCCTTGCCGAACTCCCTGCCGTGCAAGTCGGTCAGCAACACCACGCAGACAGCGCCTGTCACCTTCTCCGAGCAGACGGTATACCGGCTCACCGTCAGGGTGTAGTTGGAGCGGTACAGCTCCACGCCGGTCAAAGCCAGCAACACGGTCAGGATGAGGCAAATCAGCGGCAGAGTGCGGCGTCTTTCTTGCTTCTGTTTCATTTATCGGTTGGCGTACATTTTCTCGTAGTAGTTCTGATACTCCCCGCTGATAATCTCCTCCCACCAGTCCCGGTGGGTGAGATACCAGTCAATGGTCTTCTGAATGCCGTCGGCAAACTTCGTCTCCGGCAGCCAGCCCAGCTCGTTGTGGATCTTGGTGGGGTCGATGGCGTAGCGCATGTCGTGGCCCTTTCGATCAGTAACGTAGGTGATGAGGCTCTCCGGTTTGCCCAGCTTTTGGCAGATCAGCTTCACGATATCGATGTTGCGCATTTCGTTGTGGCCGCCCACGTTATAGACCTCACCCACCCGGCCTTTGCGGATGATGAGATCGATGGCCCGGCAGTGGTCCTCCACGTACAGCCAGTCCCGCACGTTCTCGCCGGTGCCGTAGACCGGCAGGGGCTTGTCGTTCAGCGCATTGGCGATCATCAGCGGGATCAGCTTCTCCGGGAAGTGATAGGGGCCGTAGTTGTTGGAGCAGCGGGAGATGGTCACCGGCAGGCCGTAGGTGCGGTGATAGGCCAGGGCCAGCAGGTCTGCGGCGGCCTTGGAGCTGCTGTAGGGGCTGGAGGTGTGGATGGGAGTCTCCTCCGTGAACATCAGATCGGGCCGGTCCAGCGGCAGATCGCCGTAGACCTCGTCGGTGGAGACCTGGTGATAGCGCTGCACGCCGTACTGGCGGCAGGCGTCCATCAGCGTGGCCGTGCCCATGATATTCGTCTGCAGAAAGACGCCGGGATCCTCGATGGAGCGGTCCACATGGCTCTCTGCCGCAAAGTTCACCACGATGTCCGGCTTTTCCTCCTCGAAGAGGCGGAAAACGCCCTCCCGGTCGCAGATATCCAGCTTCACGAAACGGAAATTGGGCCGATCCATCACGTCCTTCAGGGTGGACAGATTGCCCGCGTAGGTCAGCTTGTCGAGACAAACGATCCGGTCCTCCGGATGCTTGTCCAGCTCAAAAAAGATAAAATTGGAGCCGATAAACCCGGCGCCGCCAGTCACGATGATGGTCATAGTGCACTCTCCCGTTTATCGTTTCACCTTGTCATCCGCAACGGAGTGCAGATGCTTTCCATACTGCGATTTTCCATACAGCTCAGCGGATTTCAGCAACTCATCCCGTGTGATCCACTCATATCGGTAGGCAATCTCCTCCGGTGCGGAAACCTTCATGCCCTGCCGCTTTTCGATCATATGGACAAAGTCCGCCGCTTCCAGCAGGCTGTCCATCGTACCTGTGTCCATCCAAGCAAATCCGCGGCCAAGGACCTCCACGTTGAGCCTGTTCTGCTCCAGATACATCTGGTTGAGTGTGGTGATCTCCAGCTCCCCTCTCGCGCTGGGCTTCACCTGCGCGGCAAGGTCGCTGACACCTGCTGGATAGAAGTACAGCCCGGTGACCGCATAATTGCTCTTGGGATTGACCGGCTTCTCCTCAATGGAGACCACACAGTCGTTGTTATCAAATTCCACCACACCGAAGCGCTCGGGGTCATCCACATAGTATCCGAAAACCGAGGCGGTCCCGTTGGTCTGCGCATTTTTCAGCGCGCGCTTCAGCTTAAAACCCAGACCGTTTCCATAAAAAATATTGTCACCCAAGATCATGGCGCAGGCATCGTCTCCGATAAACTCCCGGCCGATCAGAAAAGCCTGGGCCAGGCCGTCCGGAGAGGGCTGGACCTCATAACTCAGCCGGATACCGAATTGGCTGCCGTCTCCCAGGAGGGCCTGAAACCGCGGCGTATCCTCCGGCGTGGAGATGATAAGGATGTCCCGGATCTCGGCCAGCATCAATGTGGACAGCGGATAGTAGATCATGGGTTTGTCGTAGACAGGCAGAAGCTGCTTGCTTGTCACCATTGTCAGCGGGTACAATCTTGTTCCCGCACCTCCGGCCAGTATGATACCTTTCATGCTCTCAATCTCCCTCTCATCAATTAAAACTGCACTTTCAGCGCGTCAAGCGTACGAACGGCTGCAATATCCCCGGCACGGATCACTCCGAGCTCTGTCAGAAGAGCCAGATCCTCCTCATTCATTGCGGACAGCTCGGGATGGCCGGGACGCAGGGCCTTGGGGAGCGACCAGTAGTCTCCATAGGCATTGTAGAGCCATAGATCCGGGTTCCTGACGGAATCGAACGTCTCTCCTTCAAACACCAACGCGTCCTTCACAAACGGCAGCATCTCGTCGCAGCGATAGACATATGCCTGGTTGCGGATAAAGGTCGGGCCGTCGATACCCACGCAGAGGTACTCTCCCTTCCCGTAATACGGGAGTTCCTTGCAGATGGAGGAAAAAACGGCCTGCGTTTCCCGCTGTACGTTGGAATGCTCCTGCGGCATCACCGTCTGCCACCCATCGGATCCGTGACGGCGCATGATCTCCTTCGTCGACAAAACAAATCGGGCATTGGCTTTCTTCAGTTCCTCATATCTCGATTCCAGTGTCGCTTCATCGGCGTCAAAGCGATCCAGGACAAAAATATCAACGAAGAAGGTCTCCGAACGGCGGAGCTTCAGCTTGAGAAACCGGTAACCGAGGTGTGGATCGAAGCAGGTTTCCAGCTTCAGCATGTCGTGATCCTTCAGGACGTCGGCGAGCCGGATAAAGTCCTCCCGCAGCATGCAGACATCCACGTCGTCATCCCAGGGAACGAACCCGTGATGCCTCACCGCGCCCAGCAGCGTGCCCATCGCCAGCGAAAACCGGATCCGGTTCTCGTCGCACACACGCTTCAACTCCCGGAGGAGGAGCAGATTGGCCCTCTGCTTGATCCACGTCGCCCCTTCCGCCTTCGGCATGGCCAGAAAAACGCGCCGCTTCGTCTCCTGCATCAACTCGCCCTCACGCTGTTGAGACAGCCAGAACAGATACTCCGTCTTTTCATCCAGCTGCTCCATCCGCTTCATGAGCTGCTGCTGTGCGGCCTCGTTCTGGCGTTGGATCGCATTGCCCATCCGATAGGACGGGATCATGGACAACAGTTTTTGTTTGAACTTTCCCATGTCGGTCACTGCTCCTTTGCGTTGTTCGCAACGGTTTCATATGAACTCAAAAGCTTCCGGCAGTTCTCCTCCCGGTCATAGCTTCTCGCCGCGTGATCGTGTCCCTTCTCCGAGAACCGCTTCGCCAGCGCCGGATCGGCGAAGATTCTGCAAATCGCGTCGGCCAGCAGATACGGCTCGCTGAAGGGATACAGGAAACCATCCTCTCCGTGGTCGATCATCTCCAGCATCGCTCCCACGCAGGAGGCCACGCTGGGTACGCCCAGGATCATCGCCTCGCCCAGCGTCATGGACTGGTTCTCAATCACAGACGCCGAGACAAAAACATTCGACTTCAGCATTCGCGCCTTGACTTTTTCCTCACTCAGATGTCCGAGGAAATGGAGATGATCCCTCAGACCCAGGCGCTCGATCTGCTTCTGGATCAGCCAGTTGTAGTCGGGCGCGGCATTTTGAATTCTCTCCTTGAATCCGTGATAGTCACGCCACGGCAGCGTGTTTGCCACAACATAAACCTGCGTGTCCGGGTATTCGTGCAGGATCATGGGCATGGCGTCCAGAAACTGATGAAATCCCTTTACGGGATAGGAAAACAGAATAAAGATGCTGTGTTTCTCGCAGCGGCCGGGATCCCACCGCTCCTCCGAATAGAAGGAATCGCGGAGGATCAGCCCGCCGTCAAATGTCGTGATATCCGGATTGATGGACCGCGCCGCCGCATTGCCCCAGGTGCTGCCGCCGATCACGTACTTGGCGCGGCACAGCGTTTTCCGCTCCAGGTCCGCTCTGCGGGCAAAGCTCCGCTTCTGCAGCTCAATGCTCTGTCCCCCGCGCTTCAGCAGGCGGAGCGCCTTGTGGGCCAGACGGTCCCGGCAGAGCTCCTCCGGCAGGCCCGCATATGTCAGCTTTTCGATATAGGTCAAGGCCCCCTGCACCTGAACGACGGTCCGCTCCGGATCCGCCGCCAGGGATAACGCCCAGCATTGTTCAAATTCCGTCCCGAAAATATGTACCACATCCGGGGCCTCTTTGGTCAAAATGGTCCGAAAATGGGTTTCCATCTCCGGAACCGTCCTGGTGGGAACCAGATAGTAGCCCGTTCCATTCACCGTCTCCCGCAGGACGTCGGCTCTGCGCTCCGTTGTGCAGATGACCAGCTCATTCCCGCTCCCGCGCACGGCATTCAGCGCGCCGATGAGCCAGCCGCCGAAAACCGAGGGCGTCCGCCCCAGGTGCTCCGCCAGCTCCGGCATCACGATATTCACGAGCCACAGTATCTTCATCGCATTGCTCCTCTTACTCGCAGATGATCTCACAGATCCGGTCCACATCCTCCGCAGCCAGCTCCGGATAGAGCGGCAGGCACAGGACGTGATCGGAGACATGCTTGGCAACGGGCGTCTCATCGCCGTGGAACCCGTAGGCGGTGCAGTTGTTTGTCAGCGGATAGAAATACTTCCGGGCGAAAATACCGTGTTCCGCCAGTTGAGCAGCCGCCTCGTCACGGGTGTATTTTCCACCGTCGAACACCACCGGGAAGTAGGCGTAGTTGGACGCCACACCCGCCTGTTCTTTCAAAAGTTTCAGCCCAGCCACGCCGGACAGATTCGCCCGATAGCGCTCCACGACCTGCTTTCTGGCCGCTATCCACGCATCCAGGTGCCGCAGGTTGCAGATACCCATGGCCGCGTGGAACTCACTCATCTTGCCGTTAGGGGCGGCCTCCAGGATGTCCTCGCCGCATACGCCGAAGTTCTTGCCCACGTCCAGCTTTTCCCGCAGGGCTGAATCCTGATACACCACGCAGCCGCCCTCCACCGTATGGAAAACCTTGGTGGCGTGGAACGAGAACATGGCCGCGTCGCCGAAGTTGGCAGCGCTGACGCCGTTCTTCTTCACGCCGAAGGCGTGTGCCGCGTCGTATATGACCTTCAAGCCGTGCTTTTTCGCGATAGTATCAATGGCCTCCGTGTCGCAGAGCGTCCCGTAAACAAGCACCGGAACGATAGCGGAGGTCTCCGGCGTAATCAGCGCTTCGATTTTCGCCGGGTCCAGCGTGTAGGTCACGGGATCGATGTCGCAAAATACCGGCTTGAGGCCGCTGCGCACAATAGCGTTGGTGGTGGAGGCAAAGGTAAAAGGCGTGGTGATGACCTCGCCGGCCAGCCCGAAGGCCGCCAGAGCACCCTCCAGCGCCAAGTGCCCGTTGGTGAACAGAGTCACGTTGGGCGCGCCCAGGTATTCCCGCAGCGCGGCCTCCAGCTGCTGATGCTTCTGCCCCATATTGGTCAGCCACCGGCTGTCCCACAGGGATCTGATTTCCTCGCAGTACTCCTCAAACGGAGGAAGGGCGGATTTGGTAATGTTAATTCGTTTTGCACTCATCGTAAATACTATTTCACCAATCGATTGTCAGAACTAACTTGAAATCGAATAGAGCCCCAATTGTTGTGATTCCATGCGACCTTATTGGTGTGGTCCATCAGTTCCAGCTTTATTTCCCGATTTTCCAGCACTTCGAACTGCAGCATATTATCAGCACAATCCTGCCAGGTTGTCGCCCCGCTGGAGTCGATCTCATGAAACTCACAACTCAGATAATACGATCCCGGAATCAGGCCTGCGATATCTATCTCAACATCGGTTTCAAAATGCTGACCAGCGTCTAAGTCACCAAACGGTATGGATGTAAAGCCCACCGGCGTCGCGGTGACATGATTCACATAGGCTCTCATAACGACATTCAACAGTTTCTTAGTCGTTCTCCACTGCAGGCGAAAATGGACCTTGCCGCCCTGAAGAAACAGGTTGTTTTCCTTCTCCGGAAAACTAACCTTCTCCATCACTATGCCCCTTTGGCAGTATCGGCTTCTTTCTATATTCTCAAGATAATTGACCGTATCACTCTCACGATTCACCGCAAGATATTTCGCCACGCCGCTCGGCGTATCTCCATCAAATACAACCCGTCCGTGATCCAGTACAATGACACGTGTGCAAAGCCGCTGGATGGTACTCATGTTATGGCTGACATACAGGATCGTTCGATTGTTAGAACTTGCCTCGTCGCCCATTTTTCCGAGACATTTATTCTGGAATTTGGCGTCACCGACTGCCAGCACCTCATCCATGATCATGATCTCGCTGTCCAGGTGCGCCGCAACGGAAAAGGCGAGTTTAACATACATTCCGGAGGAGTAACGCTTGACAGGGGTATCAATAAACTGCGCCATCTCCGCAAACTCGACTATTTCATCGAACTTCCGGTCGATCTCTGCCTTTGTCATGCCGAGGATGGCGCCGTTAAGGTACACATTCTCCCTCCCGGTCAGCTCCGGGTGGAAGCCGGTGCCCACCTCCAGCATGGAGGCCACGCGGCCGCGCAGACGGATCTCTCCCGCCGAGGGAGCGGTAACACGGGATATCAGCTTGAGCAGCGTGGATTTTCCTGCGCCGTTGTGGCCGATGATACCCACCGCCTCGCCGGGCATGACGTTGAAGGACACGCCATCCAGCGCAAGGAACCGCTCGTTCCGATGGGTGGGCTGCTTTGCTCCGATTTTACTGTTCGGATCTTCCTTGCCGCGCAGCTTCGCGATCTTTGTCTGAAGCTCGGCATTTAATGTTGTGCCGCCGATCACACCCAGGCGATACTCCTTGGATATATTGTCGATCTCGATCATAGGTAAACTCATGATGACACTCCCATAGATAACAAAAACTAATCATGTAAAAAGCAAGACCTTATAGGCAGCTCAAGACGCGGTCTGCAAGGTATTCCATCTGTTCCGCTCCATAGCGCTGATCGCACGGCAGCGGGAGGATGTTGGCCGCCAGACGCCGCTCGATTTCGTTTCCGGTCTCCGCCACATTCGGCCACAGGGTTGGAATGTAAATTCCCTCTCCTGCAAGGCGCTTCCTGATGGTATCCCCTTCCTCCACATAGAAAGGATATGCATAGGGGCCGACCGGGGCTGAAACCGCAATGCCGTTCGCGCCATTGAGTCGCATGGCCAGGGTTGCGTAGTTCTCTTCTCTGCGTGTGCGGACGCGGTCATAATCCACGGCGCACAGCAGATTGCGTGAGATGCGGGACATCATGCGCAACGACGCCTCATCGTGCTCTGCCTCAGATTTCTGAAAAAGCGGGTAAAACGTGCTGGCCCGTCCGGTCTCAAATCGCCCCAGAAGGTGCTGCATCCGATCCATCACAGACTGGGTTTCCAGCGTTTCCTCAATCCTCGCAGATGTTGCGGCGTATCCCCCATCCGGAACACCGAAAAACTTGCGGCAGGAATATACCGTATCCACACCGTCCGCAGGGGGCTGGAAAAACGCCTGCACGTTATCGACAATTACCGTCCCGAAGAGATCCCGGTATCGCAGAATACTCTCATTGGGAAGCTGCCCGTAATAGTTGACGAGATAGACCGCCGCGCCCGCCTCCGGCCGAAAAGACGGATCGGGCAGAAGGTTCTCTCCCACATGATAGAATCCAAAAGCCATGCGCTCCCGCTTCAGCATGTGGGAAACCGCGTCACAGAGAAAACACGGAATATAGATTTTATGGATTCTCCGGGCCTTCAGGATATACAGCAGCGCATTCCGTGCGTTGTTCAGGCCAACGGCTTCCGGATAGTACGCAGATCCGGAGAAGGACTCCAGTTCCAAAAAGCCCCCGATTTCTTCCAACATTCTCTCCTCCTGCACTGTCAGGCGCGGACACGAACCGAGACATAGCGATCCGGGTCTGCCATCAGATGATCCAATTTATCTCTCGTTTCAAATCGAAACAGCGCCGTGCCGATCGCTTTATTTGCCCCCGTAAAAGCGCCAACAGGCGCTCCGGTCTTCTCCCAGCAATCCAAGCGAACCAGGTTCTCTTTAAGCATATCCGCTATCTCAACGCTCTCAAATCTGCCGGCCTGATTGGCGTGGAGGATCAGCTCAGCCCAGAAACCGTCATAGGGGTTCTGCGCCACATCCACCGAAAGGCCGACTGCAGCGCGAACAGCGGCCGTGATCAGATCTGTTTTCGCGGCATAGCGCAGACACTCTGAAATGCAGTTGCCGCCCCCTCTGGGGGACAGCTCCATAATGTACGGCGTGCCGTCTTTCCCCACTCTCGTCTCCACATTGTAAAGGGATGTTCCGAGGCCGAGAAGCCGGATCAGTCGCTGTATCTCCGTGCGCAGCTCATTCTGCTGTTTTCCATCCATTTCGCACGGCCACGAATAACCGCACGGCGTATAGGGATTGTCGGAGTTCCTGTCAAAATGCTGATCTGAAAATGAGACAAAACGGAGCTCTCCATCCACGGAAAAGCAATCGCTGTCAGAGGAATACCCCTCCGCTTCAATAAACTCCTCGATGATAAACTCCTTTTTTATGGAGCACCGCAGCGCATCGCGTATGCTTTCTTCCAGTTGCTCCGCACGGTCGATGCGGGTGACCCCTTTACTGCCTGCAGAGTCCGTAGGTTTTACGATTAGCGGCCAGTGAAAGTCATCCAGGTCCGAAAGCGCAGCTTTTACGTCCGTGTAGCTTCGCGCCAGCGGCGTATGGAAGCCGTTATCCCGCAGGAACGCGCGGAATTTCCCCTTGTTCTGCAGGATGGAAACCGATGCAAAGGAGCCACAGGACGGCAGCCCCATTTTTTCCGCGACATAGGCCGCGGTGGTCACGCCTGGATCGGTGGCAAAGGACATGATCCCGTCGACCCGCAGCGATTTTGCGAGTTCCAGCACCGCGTCCTTTTCCACAATACTGACGTTGTGATACTCGTCCGCATAGGAATGCGCAACGTTGTCCGGCAAATAATCGCAGGTGATCACATACAGGTCGAGCGCGTGCGCTGCTTCGATCACCGGAATCAAATACACCGAGCCGCCGAGCAGAAGCAATTTTTTCTTCATGCTGTTTCTCCAATCATCCCAGATTTCAGAGCTGAACTACATAACCTCTGATTGTTTCCTCCGCTCCGTCCCGCCGGTTCCGGGAGGCCCAGCGGCGAAGGCAATATGGTAAAAAGCCAATGGAAAGCGCCCGTTTCTCCTGATCTGTCAGGTTTTCCTTCAGAAAATCGCGGCCTGCGCGGTCTCTCCCCCGGATGATCTGATACATCAGCTCCGAAAGGAGCCTCTTCATTTCACTTGCAGGCACATACGCACGCGCGCGCTGCAGGGCTGCTTGGTCCCTGAGCCGCACAGCATTTCTGATCAGCTTTTTCTGTTCTCTGTAGATACGGGGGGTCAAGTCATATTTCCCCTCATAGAACGCCTCGACCGCCTTCGCTACCGTGATCTTATCGACACTGCGCCGCTCAGCGCTCATAAGGGAATTGTAGTTGAACGCCCCCTGTGCGCTGCGGGAGCGATACGCACTCAGACAGTCGGGCAGAATGTAGACCGGCCCGAAATCCTGCGTGATGAACATATCCTGAAAATCACTCAGATTCTTTGAGGCCAGCAGAATACCGTGATACTTCGTGCCTGCCTGACGGTAGTAATTGCGGTACATGGAATCCACGTCTGAGTACTGCTCGCCGGCCAGGAAGTTCTCAATCGTAAAGGTGCGGTCGCTCTTTTCCAAGGGCATGTCATATCCCTTTTCAATGCCGTTTTCATCCACGATCAGCGTGCGGTGGCTCACGCGGGAATACTCCGGGTGCGTGTCCAAAAAGTCAGCCAGAATCTGCAGTCGGTCCTCCCGGAGCCAGTAGTCATCCCCCTCCAGATGCGCCAGATACTCGCCATGCAACAGCCCGAGATCGATGCAGTTGGTGAATTTTTTGCAGTCGCCTAGATTCTCCGGGGTGAAATAATGACTGATCAGGTTTGGATACTGCTTCTCGTACTCTAAAATGATCTCCTGCGTTCCGTCTGAAGAAGCGTCATCCGCCGCAAGGATTTCAAACGGAAAGCACGTTTTTTGCATCAAGATGCTGTCGATGGCCTGTCTGATATATGGGGCCTGATTAAAGGTGCTTAAGACAACCGTTACTTTTACATTCTCCATATCACACTGTATCCATGAAGGTTCTCTCCACACGCGTAAACATGATCACGCCGATAAAGAGAATAACGAGGGTCACAACCCAACTGATTCCATAATAAAACCAGTCCACGCCGCCGATGCCGAGATAGGCATAACGAAACATGTTGATGATCGGCGTCACGGGATTGCACATGTAAATGTGGTAGTACTTTCCTCCGGGAGCAAAGCCCGCGATGGAAAACATATCGTATGCCACAGGCGTCGCGTACATCCAGAGCTGCACGCCGAAGGAGACCAGCATGCGCAGATCGCGGTACTTTGTCGTCGCGGCTGAGATGATGATTCCGACGCCCAAACTCAGCATGGCAAGCTGCAGCAGCAAAACAGGCGTCATGAGCATATACCAGTTGGGGTGAACGCCGCTGTTTGTCAGCGCAAAGTAAATCACAAAGATGATCATAAACGCATATTGGATCGCGAAGTCAATCAGTTTGGACAGCACCGTGGAGATCGGCATGACCAGGCGTGGGAAATAGACCTTGCCCAAAATACCGCTGTTGGCAATAAACGTGCTGGAGGTGGTGGTCAGGCAGCCAGAGAAATATCCCCACATCACGTTGGCGGTCAGATAAAAGATAAAGGTGGGCACACCGTCAGCGGCAAGTCCGGCAATATTGCCGAAGACCAGGGAAAACACCACAGTGGTCAGCAGCGGCTGGATCACCGCCCATGCAGGTCCAAGGACCGTCTGCTTATACAGCGAGACAAAGTTTCGCTTTACAAAAAGAAAGATCAGGTCCTTGTAGTGTAACAGTTCTCCCAGATGCAGATCCAGCCATCCGGTGTGTGGCTTTATAACGGTTACAGGTCTGTTTTCGTCCATATCAATTCTCCAGGTTATCTATTATCTTCTGCGCAATATACTGCGGGGTGCAATCCTCGAACTCCCGCTCGATGTAGCTGCGCTCCACAGTTTTCCCCTTGTTCTTCACGCAGAAATCAATGAACCTCCTCGCTGTGGCATCAACATCGGCATCCTGCTCGGAAAGATTCAGGCACAGAGGATATCGGTTTGTGTAGTACAAAGTCGGGCAGTCATCCATCTTGTAGAAGTTTACAATGGGCTTGCCCGTGTTGATATACTCCAGCGTCTTGGATGGCATGTGCACCGGGACGCTGTTGCCGATGTTGATCATGATGTCGGCGTCAGCCATGGCCTGCAGGGCGACGTCATACGGCTGGTTGGGCAGGGCGATGACTTCAGCTTTGGTATGAATAGTGAAGCGATCCGTCAGTTTCTCACATTCCCGCCCCATAAAGGTGACAACAAACCTCTCGTCTAAGCGGGAGAGAATGTCCAGGAAGTACTTGGGGGAGCGGATATCAGAATAGAGCCAACCGCAATAAAGAAGGTGGATTCTATCATCTGCCGGTGCCATCCGGGGCGGCATATGATCTGTAATCATCGGAAAGCCAACGGGAATCGATTTATCAGGCAACCGATAACCGTTTACAATCAACGCATCACTGATAAACGGCGTTGTGATGACAGCCGTCTGGTTTTTCAGCATGCGGGGAAGCGTCCGGTTCCGATATACCGTTTCCGTACCATTGCTGACACAGGCTGGCGGGTCCATCATGTACAGCGCTTTTCTTCCGCCATCCAGTTGTGACGCGGCAATTGCCATGGGATATGGTTCAGAAGTGGAGATCACCGCATCAAAGAGGAAACTGTTTCGGACAGTTTTCAGTTCCCGAAGCAGGATCTGAGCCTGCAGCGCATCGGAGAAACCATTGGGATCGGCCACCTTGGAGATGGCTGGATAGATCAGCCTGCGCCTCCAGTCCCGCCTCCGGTCCGTCACCCAATGCACCGGAACGCCAAAACATTCTGCCGGCAGTTTGCTCTCCTCCGCACCAGTTGCAGCAGAAAGCAGATGCACCTCATGGCCTGCCGCAAGAAACCGTGGAATCAGCTTTCCTATTAAGTTGGCGTTGTTTCCAGGCTGCGGATACAGCGGCCCGGTCATAATAAGAAGTTTCATTATCTATTCAAACTTACACATCGATGGAATCCATCAGCCAATCCGCCACAGGCTTCATGGTTGTCTTCATGTCACAACACGCCTCCGCATAGGCGCGTATCTCGCTTGCCACTTTATTGCAGTCCTTTCCGTCATACAATCCGTGATAGAATCGTACGGCAGCGTCCATATCCACCGGACTGTCGTCATACGGCGCCAGATACTGATACGGCGAATCCTTCGGCAGGAAGTCAACGGGCGAGGATGTAAGGAGCGGGATGCCATAAGCGCAGTATTCTCTTGATTTCAACGAGCTGCTGACAGGATAGTCCTTTCGGTGTCCGCCGAGGACGTCCACGCCGAGATAGCATTTGGCGTACAGGTTTTTCAGTGCCTCCCCGGACTGGCGGCCGTGGAAAAATACATGCTTCTCCAGGTGGTAGTCCTGTACCATTTTCTGCAGCTCCGGCAGGATGTTGCCGACCACGTGGTAGGTGATCTCCTCTGTGCCACCGTTTTCATAGTAGCGGTGAATGCCCTCAATCAGACGGTCGTAGCCATGCCAGAAAGCCGTTGCCGCCACCGAAATGATTTGTACGTTATGAGGTGCGGGCCGATTCGGCAGCTCCACCCGGGAGAAATCAAAGCCGTTGATCAGTTGGATGCAGGGCACTCCCCAGATCTCATCCTGCCTGTAGAAGGTTACGATACAGTCCAGATACTTTGCCGCCCGCAGACACCATCGAGCCTCTTTCTTCCGAAAGGCAGCATTGGCTGCAGATGTTTTCTGCTCAGTCAGATAAGGATACGTCGGCACCTCATAGATGATCTTGATCTTGGGATTCTGCCGGCGGATCGCCCGGAGATACCGCGCAAAGGAGGCATCGTGGTAGACCTGCCGGATATACAGGAAGTCCGCGTCGTTGAACTCCCCGTGATACTCCCACTTCCGCCAGGCAGCGGTAAAGGGCAGACGACGAACGATCTTTTCCTTCACGCTGCCGGTATATTCCACGGCCGGCAGGATCACCAGCTCGCAGTCCAGATACTGCTGCAGTGCCCTGTGCTGCGCACGGACCTTGCACTCCACGCCGGACTCCGGCCCGGCGCACTCCGGCTCAACCGGAGCAAACAGATAATAACCCTTCATAAACTCACCATTCACTTACAGCCGCCAGAAACGATAGCCGGCGGATTCCAGAGTCTGCTTGTCCAAAACGCTCTTGACGTCGATAACGATCTTCTGCCCGTTCTCCCCCGGGGCAAACAGTTTGTCCAGCTGATCGATCGTCATCGCTTTGAACTCTTTGTGAGCCACAGCCAGAATCACACAGTCTGCGTCGCCTACGCTCTCCAGCGAAGTCAGCTCCACACCGTACTCTCGCCGTGCCTCGGATTTGTCCGCCTGGGGGTCCACGATCACAGGCCGGATGCCGTACTCCTCCAGCCGCTTCACAATGTCGATGACTTTGCTGTTGCGGGTGTCGGGGCAATCCTCCTTAAAAGTCAGGCCCAGAATCACGACCTTCGCATCACGAACCACCTTACCTGCCAGAACCATCTGTTTGATGGCGGCGTCGGCCACAAAAGCTCCCATGCCGTCGTTGACCTTGCGGCCGGAGAGAATGATCTGACTGTGATAGCCCAGCTTCTCCGCCTCATAGGTGAAGTAGTAGGGGTCCACGCCGATACAGTGCCCACCCACCAGGCCGGGATAGAAATTCAGGGCATTCCACTTGGTCTTCATGCCGTCAATGACCTCACGGGTGTCGATGCCCATGCGGTCAAACACCATGGCGAGCTCATTCATAAAGGCAATGTTGATGTCACGCTGGCTGTTCTCCACCACCTTGATGGCCTCGGCGGTCTTGATGGTAGATACGGGATAAGTACCCACTTCGATGATCAGATCGTAGACAGCCTTGATTTCCGCCAGCGACTCTGCGTCCATGCCGGAGACGATCTTGCAGATGTTCTCCAGCCGATGCACCGGGTCGCCGGGGTTGATCCGCTCAGGGGAGTAGCCCACCTTGAAATCCACGCCGCACTTCAGCCCCGACTCCCGCTCCAGAATGGGCACACATACGTCCTCCGTGACGCCGGGATAAACAGTGGATTCAAAGACCACGATGGATCCCTTCTTCAGGTTGCGGCCCACGATCTCGCTGGCTCCCTCCACAGGGGTCAAATCGGGGGTGTGATCCGCGTTTACAGGTGTCGGGACGGCAACGACAAAGAAACGGGCATCACGCAGGCGTGTCTCGTCGCTGGTGAATTCCATCGTGGTACTGCGGATGGCTGCATCGCCCACCTCGCGGGTGGGGTCAATGCCGTTTCGATAGGCCTGAATCTTGGACTCGTTCAGGTCATAGCCGATCACCCGCAGGTCTTTTTTCGCAAAAGCCACCGCCAGCGGCATACCGACATAACCCAGGCCCACAACGGCAAGCGAGGCGTCATGGCTCATGATTTGTTCAGAAAGTGACATATGGTCCTCCACTTTTCTCTATCATTCAAGGTTGAAACCAAAACTTGAACGGAAGCAACATTGACGTTGGTCTCGTCACGATATCATTGAATCTATACAAACATAGAATTCCCAAAACATATGGCGCAGCCGTTAATAGCTCACGCTTTCCTCTAAAAGTCAACTTTTCCTGACGCCCGCCTTCAAAAACAAAGGGGACAAATATGACGGCAAACTGGAAGTAATAGTCCGCCAGTCGCTCAAACACGTTGTTATAGACAGAGAACAGCTGTATCACCGTCGCAATCGCAACAAACTGTAGCGATGCCGAATAAACCCTGTCATCTCTCGACGGACGCCGCAGGAAATAGGATCCAATCACCAGCAGTAGCATTACGATCACCTTTCCGGTAAGGAAACGATCTTCTCCCTCGAAGGCATAATCCTCATAGTAGAACTGCACCATATAGTTCAGGATCGCGTCTCTCCAAAGATACACAGCGCCAAACGCCGCTGCGAGGATCACCAGGAATCCGCGTCTCGGATTCAGTTTTACAAGCCAGTAGGCTGGTATAAAGATGAAAGCCGGGAAGTGGAACAATGCCGCCATTACGACCAAAATCAGATATTTCAATATCCGTCGATCCATAATCGCATCGAACGCAAGCAGCAGAAGCGACATAGCGATGCTCTGCTTCAGGGCACTGAAATTAAACGTAAAGAACCACAGGCCCCAATAATAGACAAAGCTCTGAACAGGGCTCACAGAATAGCGGAAGATAAACCGCCCGAAGACGATCATGACAAACGCCGACAGAACGATAATAAAAAGCTGATAATCTCCGCCAAGGATAACGTAGCCCAGCTTGACGCAAAACCGCCAAAACAGGTTTTCGTTCAGATCTGTTCCTTCCCTTAACTCCTCCCACGAGGTTGTCTCCATTCTTTGAAACTGATGAAGATACGACGTACTGGAATCGTTGCCGATGGAATAAGCATCCCGCAGCCCATAGACCACGAACATGATGATACACGCCCATACTATATATCGCTTGTTTTGCGGAAGATTGCCCCGCATCAATAATGCCAGGACGATAATGGCGAGTGCCATGATCATGTAAATATTCATGCAGTTAATCCTTAACCGAATAGTACCTATGTAAGAGTTGCTGAAATTCGTCGCTCATTATTCAGATCAGCTCTTCGAAAAAGCTCTCCGCGGTTTTTGTCAGCCTTTGCGCAGAGAAGTCGCGTCCTCTCGCTTCCGCTTTCGCAGCGTACTGTTCGCGCAGCGCGGTGTCTGTCCGCATTCGCTTCATCCCCTGATAAAACGCCTCGTCATCGTTCTCAACTATCAGCCCAAACTCCGAATCGCCCAGCAGCTCCCGCATACCAGATACATCCGTCGTTACAATGGGTTTGCCAAGGATGACACCCTCCGTCATAAATGTGCTGTAGCCCTCGTATATGGACGAGCAGGCCAGCAGATCGGCCTCACGCATAAACGGGTACGGGTTTTCCACGAAACCAGGCATGCTGACAGAAGCCTGCAGATGGTTCTCTTCCACATACTGCTCCAGCATCGGTCTCTCCGGGCCGTCGCCAAGGATCCACAGGTCATGCGTCATTCCCTCATCCAGCAACCTCTTGTGTGCTTGCAAAAGACGTATGAATTTTTTTGGGGGGGAAAACCGTCCCACGGAAAGCACGGTAAACCTGCGCTTATTCATCCCATCCGGCAACGGCAGCAGCGCCTTTTTCCGGATTGCCGCATCATCGATCACGTTATACAGCACCGTAGAATCAAATCGGTTTTGGAACAGCTCGTCAAACCGCCCCTTGACGCTCTGCGACACACAGACGGCCTTATCGAACTTTGCGTACCACGACGCAGTCTTGGCTACGTACGCTTGCGGGTCTGCCACCGCCCGGGTCAGATCGCAGTGCACCCACGCCAGCTTCTTGGCGCGCTTGTTGGTAGAGGCGGACAGCACCTTCGTCGGTCCCATTTCCAGGTAGGCGCACTCGATGTCATATTCGTCCTTGATGTGCATGCGATACGCCAGACCCGTCTCGGCCTCAGCGCGGTAACGAAGGCGGTTGGCCTTGCTTTCGGAGGAATACATCGACTTAAAGCGGATGCCCGGTGCCAAGTAATGGGCGGCGTCGCATGGCCAGACGGTCTGCACGGTGATGTCGAACTTCGTCTGATCCATGTGGTTGACCAGATCACGCAGGACCTTCTCCGCCCCGCCACCGGTCAACGTTTCAATAAAAAAGAGAATACGAATCAATTAATCTCAGCTCTTTCGTAGATCTTCAAAAACTTCTGCATCACGGTCTCCGTGTCAAAGCCCTTCTCCTTCAGCTCATCGGCGTATCTCTCCGGTTTGTTTCGCCGTGCGCTGCAGATCGCTTCGATCCATTCGTCAGGCTTGTCCAGCGGCAAAGGTCGAACCAAATCCGTCAGATAAACATCCTTCGGTACGCCTGTAGATAGGACACAGGGCAGGCCGTTCGCCTGCACTTCAACGACGGAAAGCGGCATCCCCTCATATAGAGACGGAAATGCAAACACGTCCATGGCACTGAGGTAGTCCGCAACATTGCGGACATTGCCGGTCATGATAACACGCTCTGTCAAGTTCAGCGCTCGAACAAGCCCCTCCAACATAGAACGGTCTTTGCCCTCTCCGAGCATCAGCAGCTTTGCGCTTGGCCTGCGCTTCAATATTTCAGGCATTAGCCGAATCAAATAGCTTTGGTTTTTTACCTCTGACAGGTGGCCCACATGCCCCAATACAAACGCATCTTTCATCTGTATGGTCTCCCTGATTCTGTCCCGCGCTTCTCTATTGAACCGATAGTCCACTGTCCGGATACCGTTCAGGATCAAATGCCCTCTCTTTGAGAAGGCTTTCTTGCCATAAAGCCGATCTCCGGCTGCCAGGCCGCACGCAATCAAATCCGTCGCAAACCACAGGATCAGCCGACGCATGGCCATCTCGTAAACCCGTTTGACCATTCCGCCGCCGTCATTCAACGCAGAGTGAGCGTGGGAGATGCGGATCGGGACCTTTTCCAGCCATGCCGCCAGCATAATGAGGCCGATATTGAACATCGTATGAGCGTGCACAGCTGTGTATCGGTTCTGACGCATCAGATGCCTCAAGTCTTTTACAAATCGCACATACCCTGTTTTGGGTGCCTCCATATGGATGATTCTGCAACCGTGCTTCTGAAGTTCCTGCTCATAGTCCCCGATCTCGTCACCGAAAACAAGATAATGCACTTCAAATTGCTCCGGATCGGCGTAAAGCCCAATATCCCGGGCAACCTTTTCTGCGCCGCCGATCCGCAAGGTTGCAGCTACGATCAGTACCTTTTTTTTGATCCCAAACATTCGTTACACCTATCTCGATCGATTAATCTTCGCAATGACTATTCTTTTGACTATACACGATTGAGAATGATCTCCCCAGTTGCATTATCTTTGTGGTGAATGATTCCCGGATTCCCAATAACAACAGAGTGTGGTGGAACATCAAAATTAACAAACGCATTTGGAGCGATGACTACATCATCACCAACGCCGATTCCACCGACTATCGTGGCATTGATACCGATAAATACACAATCTCCGATTCTGGGACTTCCTTGGCGTTTTCCCGTTCGAATATTACCCAAGGTGCATCCTTTGCTCAGGTTCACATTTTTCCCAATTACTACTCCATTCCCCACCGTGATATTATAGGGGTGTCCTAGAAATAACCCCGGAGCAATTGTCGCATTGCGGCTAAATTCCAAGCCGTATCTTCTTGAGCATCGGAAGCATCCGATTCTGCCAATCAAGCTTCCTCGCTGCCAGAGGCGATACCACAGCAAAAACCGGATATTGTGTCTAAACAATAGGTTTATCCATCTCAGCCCAAATTTTCCACATCCATCAAGGCGTGCATAATCCATCGCGAATTGCTTCATCCATTCCAATATCAATCCCACACTTTCATTGCCATCTGTGTTATTGTCCTTTTTATCGCAAATCAATAATATCTGTGTTTCCAGTACAGATACAACGCAAATCCAAACGGATAGCACGCCGCAGCAAGCCCAGGATGATCTGTCTCTTTCAACTGCTCAGCGATGCTCTTGTGCGCAAAGCGCCCATAACAGGTATAAAGCATCCCGCTCTTCCATCTTTGCGCTGCAAAGTTACGCCGGTCCATCCTCAGGTTTGCCGTATACATTCCACCTTGGGGATTCCGGATGCGCATGGCCCGGCCTGACTTTGTCAGGCCGCCATCCAGATACTCACAGATGTAGATTACGGAAGGCTGATAGACGCATTTGTGCGTAAAGCTGACTCTGTCCCACAGGGCGGACTCCGCCAAAAAGCGCTCCCCGGCAAATTCCGGGAACGGGTATCTCTTGAAAAGCTCCGCGCGGATCACTTCGCAGCAGTCAGTTCTCGTGTAGCGGATCCGGCGGTAGCGCATGATCTCTACAGGAACATCGTACTCTGCAGCGGCGCAGACGGGATGGTCCACATCCGTTCCTTTCAGGAACGTGACGATTCCCACCTCCGGGTTTTGCTCAAACCGCCCCCATGCGGCCAAGACAGTCTCAACAGCTGTCTCTGTTAAATAATCGTCGCTGTCCAAAATCAGTACATATGTCCCGTGGATGTAAGGATGTGACGCGTTCAGCGCCGTGTGCTTCCCGCCGTTGGCCTTCCGGACAAAGCGAATGGGAAACCGGTCTGTGTGAAAGGCGGAAACGATGTCCGCCGTGTTGTCGGTGCTGCCGTCATCTACAAGGATCCACTCAAAATCGTGGTTCGTCTGCGCCTCCAGGGACCGGAAGCACTGCTCCAGATATGGGGCGCGGTTATATGTTGGCGTAACAATTGAGAGCTTACACATTTTTTCCCCTTATCTCAGTTCCAATGGGTCAGGTAGAAGTCCTGAAGCCATTTGGCGTTTTCCCGGATATCATACTCGTTCCGCCGAATCTCAGAGCTTCTGTCTGTACGCTTGAAGAGCATCTGCTGCAAAACTTCCTGCGCCCAGCGATCCGGGGTCTCTTTCAGAGAGAGGAAGTGGACCAGTCCGTTTGTCCGCACACATTCCTCCGGCACTCTGTCCGAGGCAATGCAGGGCAGACCTGCCGCCTGTGCTTCCACCGCAACAATTCCCAGTCCTTCATACAGGGACGGCAACACAAAAACATCCATCGCCTGCAGGATCCGGTTCACATCGCTCCGGATCCCGGCGAAAATCACACGGTCCTCAATGCCCAGTTTATTGCACTGCTCCCGGATCTCTGTTTCCAACGGACCCGACCCGACCAAAAGCAATCTGCTGTCTGTGTGCTTCTGCGCAAGACTGTAAAAAACATTAATCAGAAACTTGTGGTTCTTCTCCGGGCTGAACCGTCCGACGTGTCCCATGACCAATACCTGCGGATCGATTCCAAACTCTTGTCTGACCTCCGCTCGAATCGACTCGTCGTATACGTATTTCTCCGCCTCGATCGCATTGTTGAGAACCGTAAAGTCATGTCCCCTAAACATCCATCGTCCTGCCTCCTGTCCACAGGCAAAGAGGTCTGTTGCATACCGAGGAATGCTCTGCCTGCAGATCAGTTTGATTGGATATTTGAGGTTCTTATTCTGGCTACTGCTGTGGGCGTGGGCGATCCGCATCGGAACGCCGTGCTTTTGGGCAGCCTTCAGCGGGATCCCAGCCATACAGTCCAGGTGAGAATGCACAATCCGGTACTCGGGATGGTCGGCAAAGAAGCGATCCAAGGCGGTGAGATATTCTCTGCTCAGCGGATTCAGCCGGGGAAGGCGGTGGATCCTGCCGCCCAGGGTCAGGATCTCCTCATCGTAATCCGCCATATAGCTTCTGTGTTCCAGAAAATCGAACTGCACCTTTGTCCGGTCAATATGCCGGTAGTAATTCATCAGCATGGTTTCCAAGCCGCCGCGCGTCATCTGCGTGACGACCTGCAGCACCCGAATGGGGCTATCTCCCATATTATCTCTATCCTCTCTTTCATCTGGGAAAGGGTATGCTTCCCCGTCCTCAATCCAGTCCCTTCGACTTCTTGAACAAGCCGTCGATTTTCCCCATGATCCAGTCATGCAGCAGATGCAGCAGCCACGCGGATACCAGAATCGCTCCGGAGACCAGCAGGAAATTCAGCGGGAACGGGCCAATGTTCAGCCGCGGGATCAAGGCATACTGGACCAAATAAATCTCGAAGGCGAATCCCGCCACATATACCACGGCACGATGCAGCTTCTGCGGCATTCTGCCCAGCTTCTCCTCCAGTCCGATGAATCCGCGGAACAGACAAACAAGCAGCAACAGGAGGAGCACCTGATTCACGAACTGGAGTCCGCTGCTGACCATTCCTCTGGAGAAGGCGATCTTCGAGGCGAAGTAACCGCAGAACAGCGCCAATGCGACCACCCACGGCCAGGCCTTGTTCTTCCCCAGAAAACGATCTTTGTAATTCCTGAACCACAGTCCGATCATCATCGCGAAGAAATAGAGGAACTCGATCATCGGCTCCCGCACCGTGTCAATATGGTAGTAGGAGCGGTCGTAAACCGTGACGTAGATAATTGCGTAGGAAACCGCAAGGGCCGTCAGAACAAGGGTGAAATTGCGGTCAAAACAGGTCGGCTGCTTCTGCAGCAGCTTCGACACCAGGAAGAAAACAATGTACAGCAGAATAATCGACGCCACAAAGTGATAGTACGTCGGGTAGAGAAAGAGCTTTACAAAGCCCTTTACCGAATTCGCCTGGTAAAAACCGATCAGGCAGTAGATCAGCGTAATCAGCCACACAACGGGGTAAATCCGTTTGAGCCTGCGTCCATACCATTTGGGAAAAGTGTGGTTGACAGGGTACAGGCAATAGCCGGAAACCGCAAAGAAAATCACATCTCCCAGCAGTCCGCCGTTTGCTATCACAGAAACCGGATACACGGCCTCATAATGCGAATTTGTAATCAGAATTGCCGCAAGGATTCGAAGCAAATAGATAAATTCAAACACGGAAAGCAACCTCTAACACATAGTAATATGGTCGTATGTGTCCTTTCTCAGCATTGATACAGGTCGAGAACTGTTCGCACGATCTCTTTCTCATCAAATAAGCTCACTCTGCCCAGATCATATCCTCCGCTGACCCCCATGGCCTTTTTGATTTCCCGAGCCATAGCTTCATCGTCGTTCAGCTTTACCAGCGCGCCATAGCCGCTCTGCTTCACCACGTCCGCGTTGCCGCGGACGTCGGTGGCGATGATATATCTGCCGCTGGCGGCGGCTTCAATCAAATTGATGGGAAGGCCCTCCTGCCGGCTGGATGAAATCACGCAGTCGCAGGCAACCAAAAGCTTATCTATGTCTCTGCGGTAGCCGAGAAACCTCACCATAGATGAAATCCCCAGTTCGCAGCACTGCTGCTCATATTCCTTTTGCAGAATGGGTTGGCCAGGCATCAGCGCAAGGACATTCGGACACTCGTCCTTGATTTTCGCCAGAGCCCGGAAAATCATAGGTTGATTCTTTCGTTCAGAGAGGTCAGCGGCATAAAGCATGACAAACTGATCTTTGGAAAAGCCATACTCCCGGCGCGTCTCCAGTTTTTCCTCATCCGTAGCCACATGGAATTTGGACAGATCGACTCCGACACCGTTAATCTTTACGATCTTGCCCGCCTTGAAATGATGGCTCGTCGCCAGTTCGTAGTCCTCCTGGTTGATGGTAATGAGCACGTCCGTATCCTTGGCCAGCAGCTTTTCCACCGGATAGAACAGCGCCCAATACTTTTTGCTTGCTCCCTTGTAAAAGTGGAATCCATGGGCGGTGTAAAACACCTTGGTACCGCGTTTTCGGGCGTCTCTGGCCGCAATGCGTGTCACCACGCCGCCCACCGGCGTGTGGCAGTGTATGATGTCATAATCGCCCTCATCGATGATCTTCTTCAAGAGCTTGCAGGCTTTCACGTTTGTGGGGCTGTACGGGCTCCGCTCGAAAGGCACTTCAAAAACCTGATCCAACATGGATAAATCCAGTCCGGGCTTATCTGCGGAATTATCGTGATACGCCGCGTGAACCTCATGTCCGGCTGCTTTTAATGCGTTTATCACCGGAACATGGAATTGACCGATATGCGATCTGACCGTAGCCACGTATAGAATCTTCACTCGCTCTCTCTCCCTGCTTTGTAAAAATCCAAATTGTGTATCCCCACACCTATTCAAATTAATATTATACATCATAATTTTTCTTTCTTCAATCCGTAAGAGAAAAAAAGATTGGCAAAAAGGCAAGTATTGTTCTCCCGATTTGCAAGTTTTCGTATTGCTTCATCGTGATCGCGACCGCATTTCGGCTATCGTTTTTTATTCTATGTCAAGCATGTCCGCTACCCTGCAATTTCCGATTGCACCACTTGCCCGATTGTGATATACTGCAAATTGTGTTATTATGTTTTTACTCGAGAGGACGATGATCATGCTTTCAGGTGCTTTTTCCGGCAAGACGCTTCTTATCACCGGCGGAACAGGTTCATTCGGCAACGCTGTCCTGAACCGGTTTCTGGACACCGACATCGGTGAGATCCGCATCTTCTCCCGCGACGAGAAGAAGCAGGACGACATGCGCCACCAGTATCAGGCAAGCCACCCCGAGGCGTCGCAGAAGCTGAAGTTCTTTATCGGCGATGTGCGGGATCTGCAGAGCCTCAGAAACACCATGTACGGCGTGGACTACATTTTCCACGCGGCGGCGCTGAAGCAGGTTCCCTCCTGTGAGTTCTTCCCGCTGGAGGCCGTGAAAACCAACGTCTTCGGCACGGACAACATGCTCACCGCCGCCATCGAGGCGGGTGTGCGCAGTGTGATCTGCCTATCCACCGACAAGGCCGCCTACCCCGTCAACGCCATGGGTACCAGCAAGGCCATGATGGAGAAAGTAGCCGTTGCCAAGGCGCGGACCACGAAGCAGACCAAAATCTGCTGCACCCGGTACGGCAACGTCCTCTGCTCCCGCGGCAGTGTGGTGCCGCTGTGGATCGAGCAGATCCACAAGGGTGAGCCCATCACCATCACAGAGCCGAAGATGACACGGTTCGTCATGAGCCTGGAGGAGGCTGTGGATCTGGTGCTGTTCGCCTTTGAACACGGCGAGAGCGGCGACATTCTGGTGCAAAAGGCGCCCGCCTGCACCATCGAAACGCTGGCTCTGGCCACCAAGGCGCTCTTTGACCCGGAGGATAAGATCTCCGTGAAGGTCATTGGCATCCGCCACGGCGAAAAGATGTACGAGACGCTGCTGACCAACGAGGAGTGCGCCCATGCGCTGGATCTGGGCAACTTCTACCGCGTGCCCGCCGACCAGCGCGATCTGAACTACGACAAGTATTTTAAGGACGGCGACGTAAAGCGGAACACCTTGACGGAGTTCACCAGTGCCAATACCCGTCTCATGACTGTGGACGAGGTAAAGGACAAGCTGATGACCCTGGCGTATATCCGTGAGGAGCTGGCAAAGGAGTAAGATATGGACATTCTCATCACCGGCGCCAAGGGCTTCGTGGGGAAAAATCTCACCGCCGCGCTGGAGGCTCTGCGGGATGGCAAGGATCGCACCCGGCCTGATCTGAAGATCGACAAGCTCTTTTTGTGTGACCTGGACACCTCAGAAGGCGAGTTGGGCCGCTACTGCGCAGAAGCGGACTTCGTGTTTCATCTGGCAGGGGTCAACCGCCCAAAGGAGCAGTCGGAGTTTATGGAGGGCAACCGGGATTTCACCGCCACGCTGCTGTCTCTGCTGGAACGCTCCGGCAACCGGTGCCCCATCATGATCTCCTCCTCCATCCAGGCGGCGCTGGACAACCCCTACGGCGAGAGCAAGCGGGCGGGCGAGCAGCTGATGCGGGACTACGGCGCGCGCACCGGGGCCAAAACCCTCATCTACCGCTTCCCCAACATCTTCGGCAAGTGGTGCCACCCCAACTACAACAGCGTGGTGGCCACCTTCTGCCACAACCGGGCCCACGATCTGCCGATTCAGATCAACGACCGGAATACCCGGCTCACCCTGGTCTATATCGACGACGTGGTGGCGGAGTTGCTGGACGCCTTGGATGGAAAGGGGCACTTTGACGGCGAATTCTGCTGCGTTCCCGTCACCCACAGCGTCACGCTGGGTGAGCTGGCGGACCTCATCGAAACCTTCCGCGTCCAACCGGAAACCCTCGTCATGCCGGAGATTCCGGCGGGCAGCTTCGAAAAGAAGCTCTACTCCACCTATCTCTCCTACCTTCCAAAGGAGAAGGTGGCCTTCCCGCTGAGGATGAACACCGACAAGCGTGGAAGCTTTACAGAGCTTTTGAAAACAGGAAATTGCGGGCAGTTTTCCGTGAACATCTCCAAGCCCGGCATCACCAAGGGGCAGCACTGGCATCACACCAAGTGGGAGTTCTTCATCGTTGTCTCCGGTCATGGCCTTATTCAGGAGCGCAAGTTGGGCACCGATGAGGTGATCGAATTCGAGGTCAGCGGTGAACGGATTGAGGCCGTACACATGCTGCCGGGCTACACCCACAATATCATCAATCTCTCGGAAACGGAAAACCTTGTGACCCTTATGTGGGCCAACGAGCCATTTGACCCCAGCCACCCCGATACATTCTTTGAGGAGGTCTGAACATGGCAAAGCTGAAGCTCATGACCATCGTCGGCACGCGGCCGGAGATCATCCGGCTCTCCGCTACCATCAAGGCCTGTGACAAATACTTCCATCAGATTCTTGTCCACACGGGGCAGAACTATGACTACGAGCTCAACCAGGTCTTTTTCGAGGACCTGGGCCTCCGGGCGCCGGACTTCTATCTGAACGCCGTGGGGGCGGATCTGGGCGAGACCATCGGCAACATCATCGCTGCCTCCTACAAGCTGATGCGCCAGCAGAAGCCCGACGCCGTGCTGGTGCTGGGCGACACCAACTCCTGTCTCAGCGTCATCGCCGCCAAGCGGCTGCACATCCCCATCTTCCACATGGAGGCGGGCAACCGGTGCTTTGACGAGTGTCTGCCGGAGGAGACCAACCGCCGCATTGTGGACGTGACGGCGGACGTGAACCTGTGTTACTCCGAGCATGCCCGGCGCTACCTCAACGCCGCCGGTGTGCCCAAGGAGCGCACCTACGTGGTGGGCTCCCCCATGGCGGAGGTACTGCACAGCAATCTCACGCAGATTGAGGCGTCGGACATTCTCTCCCGCCTGGGGCTGGAAAAGGGCAAGTATATTCTGCTCTCCGCTCACCGCGAGGAGAACATCGACACAGAGGTCAACTTCTTCTCCCTCATGAATGCGGTGAACGCCATGGCGGAGAAGTACGATATGCCCATTCTCTATTCCTGTCATCCCCGAAGCCGAAAGTTCATTGAGCAGCGCGGCTTTCAGTTTGACAAGCGGGTCATCGCCCACAAACCTTTGGGCTTTCACGACTACAACTGCCTGCAGATGAACGCCTTTGCCGTAGTATCCGATTCCGGCACACTGCCGGAGGAGAGCAGCTTCTTCCTGTCCGTGGGGCATCCGTTCCCCGCGGTGTGCATCCGCACCAGTACCGAACGGCCGGAGGCGCTGGATCGCGGCAACTTCATTCTGGCGGGCATCACCAAAGAACAGGTTTTGCAGGCGGTGGACACCGCCGTGGCCATGAACCGCAACGGCGATTTGGGTCTGCCGGTGCGGGATTATACGGACGAAAACGTCAGCGTCAAAGTGGTCAAGCTCATCCAGAGCTACACCGGGATCGTGGACCGCTTTGTCTGGAGAAAGCCTTTTTAAGCAACAGAATCACGATATAAAAGCAAGAAGCGCCATTTGGCGCTTCTTGCTTTTATATCGTGGAGATGGAACTATTCTGCCAGGTCTCTTCTGATAATACTCCACAGCCGCCAACCGTTGTTATCGCCCACAAAGGAGTTGTGGGGGGTAACGATCACGTTCTGCGTATCCCAAAGCGGATCGGATGCCGGGAGGGGTTCGTTTTCGAAGACGTCCAGGACAGCGCCGGCAAGTCTTCCGCCTGTCAGCATTTCACACAGGCCCTTTTCGTCCAGGATAGCGCCACGGGAGATATTGACCACCACGGCGGTGTGGGGCAGCAGACCCAGACGGCGGCGATCGAGAAGGTGCGTCGTTTCCGGCGTCAGCGCAATAGCCAAAATGAGAATGTCGGTGTTGGGCAGGACTTCATCCAGCTTGTCCAACGGGAGGATCACGTCAAAGGTCTCGTTTTTTCTGACACTTCTGTTAAGCCCGATCACTTGACAGCCAAAGGCGCGGAACCGTTTGGCGCACTCGGTTCCCACGCTGCCGCAGCCGACGATGGTCACAGTCCTGCCAAAAAGTTCCAGCAGACCGCGGTGCTTTTCCCACCGGTGGGCCTTTTGATTCTCATAGAAATACCGCGCCTGCTTATAGAGCTGCAGCACGCCGGAGACGGCAAATTCCGCCATGGGGATACTGTAAACGCCTTTGGCGTTGTGGATCTCAATGTTGTGAGCGCACACGTAGTTCATGTCCACCCGGTCATAACCCGCGCTGGTCAGCTGGATAAAGTGCAGATTGGGGAAACTCTCAATCGGATGATACAGAAACAGTCCGTTGCAGACCACGCCCTCCACCCAGTGGGGATCACAGGGCAGTTCATCCCTCTCCTGCTGCAAAAAGGCCACCGAATGGCCCATGGTCTGCAGTTCCGGGATATGAACTTTTGCGTCCGGCCAGGCGCCGGTGATCAACAGGTTCATGGTGTGGCTCCTTTGGAAAGACACGAAAGGAAACGGATTGCCACGGCGGGCTTTGCCCGCCTCGCAGTGACAGACTTAGAAACGAAGTTTACTTTCCGGCGGCGATGCGCTCGCTGATCAATTGTACGCGGCGGCAGAGTTCCCGCCGGTTATCGGCAAAGAAATCCTCGCTCTGTCCCTCGCACTCCCGCTCCACGGCACGGATTTCCGCCACGCCGCGATTAAAAGTGTCGCGGATCGCATCTAAGTCGGTCACCTTTGCCGTATCGCAGAAGCTCCGGGACAGGATCACACAGCCGGAGCCCAGCCGGTAGTGCTCCCGGATGATGTATTCCGCCGGCAGTTCCCCTCCGCCCGGGGCGGCGATGCCGCCAAAGCCGTAAAGAATATCCGCTTTACAGAACTTGCGGCACAGCCCCTCCACCGTTCCGTCCTCCAGAAGCTGGAACATAAAGGGAAGCCCGTAGCCCAGGCTCAGATCGTTCAAGCCGATATGGATCTCGTCGATACCGGGGACAGTGAGGATCTCGTCAACGCGCTTCGCTGCCTCCGGCGTCTCCAGCAGCAGCATCGTCCTCGCCCTGCCGTTCACCAGGTGGACAAAGGTCCGTACCTCCTCCACCGTTTTGAAGTAGGGCAGCATGAGAATATCTGCACCCGCCTCGATCACCGCGTCAATCTCGTCCCCGGAGGACATATAGTCCGGCAGCGCATCGTGGATGGGATTGACCCGCACCAGCACCTCCGCCTTCGTGACCGACGCCCGGATCGCAGCCACGTCCTGTACCGTGTGGTGGGACTTGACGGTGTCCAGTCCCTTCTGCCGCTCATCCTTGCCGATGAACTCCATATCCACGAAGATGCGATCCACGCCGGCGGACTCCGCGATCCGCGCCACGTCCGGCCGGTTGGTGATATACATGAGCTTCAGCATGGTCAAGCCTCCACCTCTTCGTCCCGCTCTTCCGCCACGGTTGCTCCTTTATTCTCGTTGTCGGCATTGGTAAAAACCTTGCCGATGGTCACAAGAAAGATCTTCAGGTCCAGCAAAAAGGATACGTTCTCCACGTACCAGACATTCATCCGGATGCGCTGATGCCACTCCACGTCCTTGCGCCCGTGGACCTGTGCCCAGCCGGTGATGCCGGGGCGCACCTCGAACATGCGAAGCTGCTCCTCGGTGTACTCCTCGATGGGCCAGGGGTGGTATGTAAGGGGCGGTCTCGGTCCGATGAGGGACATGTCGCCCTTCAGAATATTGACCAGCTGGGGCAGCTCGTCGATGGACGTTTTCCGCAGGATCTTGCCGATCCCCGTCATACGGGGATCGCTGTCGTCGCTGTAGACGCCGGAACCGGTATGCTCACTGTTCACGCGCATGGTGCGGAACTTGTAGATCGTGTACTCCTTTGCTCCGCGGCCGATCCGCGTCTGCCTGAAAATGGCGGGACCGGGCGACGTCAGCCGGATGAGGATCGCCGATACCAGCATCACCGGCGACAGGACGATCAACGCAAGGGCCGAGATCACCATGTCAAAAAGCCGCTTGACCACCCGATTGTAAAACCGCCGGGAGCCGGACTTATGTTGCTTTTCTGCTGTCATCCTCACTTCTCCTCGGTCTTGCTTTTCTCTTTGGCGCTCTTGCTCTTATGGGAGTCGGATCGGGAGGAATGCTTTGTTCCCTTCCCGTAACCGTAGCCGTATCCGCCGTAACCGTATTTGCCGTAACCGTATTTGCCGTAACCGTATTTGCCATAGCCGTAGTAGCCATACTTGCCGGAGCGGGTGCGTCCGCCGTTGAGGATACAGCCCAAAATCGGTGCGCCGCCGGCGGACAGCTCCTCCACGCCGTCGAAGATGACGCGGCGGCGGGCATAGTCCCGCATGACCACATAGGCGATGCCGTCCACATGGCGCACCAGCATCATGGCGTCCACCAGCAGGGCAGACGGCGGCGTATCCAGAATCACCGCGTCTGCTTCGTCACGCAGCCGGTCCACCAGCTGGCGCATGGCCTGGCTGCCCAGGATCTCCACCAGACGGGATTCCTTGTCCGCGCCGGGCAGCAGACGCAGCCCTGTGGGCGCATCCTTGCTCTTGACCTCCACCAGAGCCTCCTCCAGCGTGGCCTTGCCGTTCAGCACCGCCACCAGCCCGGGGCACTTCTCCTCCACACGGAAGATCCGGCCCACCGAGGGGTTGCGGAGGTCGCAGTCCACCAGAATAACCCGTTTGCCCTTCAGTGCCATGGAGATGGCCAGATTGGCCGCCACCGTGGACTTGCCCTCGCCGGCCACGGAGCTGGTGACCATCAGCACCTTTTTACCCTCCATCTGGCGCTCCAGACGGGTGCGGATCAGCCGCATGGATTCCACGTAGCTGCCCCGGTTGACGTCGGTGAGAATGTTGATCTCATCGCGCTCGGTGCTGCTGCGCTTTTTCTTATGGCACACCGGCAGGGTGCCCAGGCACTGCACGTTCAACAGGGAGCGCAGCTCTTCTTCGCTGCGGACGGTGCGGAACACCGCCGCCCGGAGCACCACCAGGGCAAGCCCCGCCGCAAGACCGATGAGAGCGCCCTTTCTGGCCGAGCCCCGCACCACCGTGCTTCTGTCGGCAACCAGCGCCGGCTCGCTCTCATCGATGACGGTCAGCTCCGTCTGTCCCACCACGTACTGGGCCACCTCGGGGTAATTGCGCAGCACAGAGTGCAGGATTGACGCTGCCGTTTCCGGTCCCCACGCCGTGACGGAGATGGTGACCAGATTGGTGCCCTTGATGTTGGTGACATTGATGCTGCCGGGCACGCCCTCGGTGCCCAGATCCGCCGCCACCACATCGGGCAGCGCGCCGCTGCGGTTGATCTGCGGAAAGGTCAGGCCGATCTGCTCGGCGGTGTTCCGGTTGGCATAGGAACCGCCGTTGACCAGCTCCACCGACACAGTGGCCTCTACGGAATACATGGGGTTATACTGGAGCCTGCCCCGGTTATAGAAAAAGAAACCCGCAGCCGCCGTCAGCACAAGCACCACAGGCCACAGCCTGCGCAGGCTGTGGAGGAAATCCCACAGAAGACCGGCGAGGTCGATCTGCTGCGTTTCCTGTTTGTTTTTGGAATCCGTCTCGTTCATTTCTCTTCCTCACTCACAGGTGCTTCCGGTTTGGCGTCTCTGGCATAGTGTCCGTAGCCGCCGTAGCCTCCGTAACCGCCGTAGCGGCCGTATGCCCCGTATTTCCCGTATTTGCCGTAATGGCCGTAGCGGCCGTAGCCGCCGTAGCCCACCACCGTGCGCCGCTCGCCGGGCAGCGTCCGCACATCGTTGAGGATGCAGCCGGCAAACTGCGCCTTGCAGTCCCGCAGGGCATCGATGGCGTCGTTGAGATCGGGGGACGGTACCATGTCGTACTTGACCACCAGGATGCTCATATCCGACCGGTCGGCCAGCACCTCGGCATCCGCCATCAGGGACATGGGCGGCGAGTCGATGATCACATAGTCGAAGGCCTTGCGGGCCACCTCCAGCAGACGGGTCATGTTGTCCGACGACACGATATCCGTGGAGTTGGCGTAGTTTTTGTCGGTGAGCAGCAGGTAGATGCCGCGCCGCTCGTCATAGCGCATGGCCTTCATCAAGGTGGTCTTGCCCATCAGCAGCCGGGCCATGCTCATATCCACCTTTTCTCCTTCCTCCAGGAAGAGGGTGTGGAGGGTGGGCCGGCGCAGATCGCCGTCGATCAGCAGCACCTGATGGGACTGCTGGGCCAGGGACAGGGCCAGGTTGGACGCCACTGTGGATTTACCCTCGTGCTCGTGGACGCTGGTCACCAGGATGATCTTTGCCCCCTGCTTCCTCGCCTGGGCGGAGACCATGGCGGCGATTTTCTTATGCCGCTCCACAAACTCAAACCGGGCGGTGAGCTCTGTGATGAGTCGCTTGTATTTCTTTCGCCGCAGCAGTGCGCCGGGCCGACGGAGAAGCGCGCTGTCGTGGTACAGGACGCCGAGAGAACGGGCATCCAGTCGGTTCTCCAGCTCCTTCTCGCTGCGGACAGTTTCCTTTCTCATGGAGAGGAAGGCAAACAGCGCCGCCAGCGCCACACCGGAAAACACAAAGGCCCGCTTCGTCCGGCTTCTGGCGGAAAACTGGGCGTCCGGCGAGGTGGGAACATTGGGCTCCTGCAGCACCTCCATCACCATGTCGCTGGAAACGTGGCCGGCAAGTCCTGCCACATTCTTCATCACGGAGCGGATGATGCGGTAGGCGTTCTGGGGCGTATCCGCCGTGACACGCAGGGTGATGAGGTTCGTATCCTTGATGGCGCCGGCGGACATGGCGGCGTCAAAGCTGTCCACACCCAGATCCTGGCAAACCAGCTTTTTCAGCAGATTGCTCTCCAGAATATTGGAATAGCTCTCGGCCATGGTGGTAGCCGCCTGGAGATTGTTGTAGACGTAGTTGCCGGAGGTGCGGGAGGTGACCACAAAGGTGGCGCTGGTAGAGTAGGTGTCCCGGAAATCGGCCCGGGCAAAGAGGTTGACGATCATGGCCACGGCCACCGCGCCCAGGACGATGGCCCACAGGTTCCGCAGGACATCCCGGATGATACTGTACAGATCCAGCTGTTCCAACTGGAAGGTCTCGTTCTTTTCCATGCTTATTCCTCCACCACCACGATCAGCTCGGCCGTGCCCATGGGCACGCCGTCACGGCTGAGCCGGTAGGTCACCGTGTAGACGCCGGGCACCCGGTAATTCAGGCCGCCGTCGGAGATGGACACATCGAACGGGTCAAGGCCGGCCTCGGCGAAGCTCCTGACGGTGCCGCCGGCCCAGACGCCGGTGATATTGCTCCGCAGGTCCAGTCCGCTGCCTACTTTGGTATAAAGGATATAGTCCTTCAGCGCAGGAGCGGGGCGGTTCAGCGTGGAATAGTCCTCCATGCTCACGGTCAGCTCCAGCACGGCACTGTCGCCGCAGCTGTTGGTCACCTGCACGTTCATCTTCTGCCGGGTAACGGAGTCGCTGACCACGATCTTGCCGCCCAGGGTAACCTTGACCTGCTGGGTGATGTTGCCGTCCAGACAGTCCTGGGCGGTGATGTGCTGCAGATAGTCGGGCACAGAGCCGCCCTCAGCATAGCGCAGCGGCGCATCCATCTGAAAACGGGGCGAGACATAGTCAGTGTAGGTGACCTCGCGGGAATAGGTGCCCACATTGCGGTTTTTGTCAAAGGCGGCATAGCTTACGCGAAGAGTGCCCTTGGAGATGAACTTGCCTCTTGACACCACCACCAGCGTGTCCGTCACGTCGCCGTCCAGATTGTCCCGGGCGGTCATGCCGGAGAGCAGATCCTCATCGGTAGCGGAGACGCTGACCTCCAGCGTATCGCTCTCGGCGCGGATCACCGGCGGCACATTGTCGGCGTTTATATGCTCGCGGATGCGGAAAAAAGCATAAACCACCGCCACGACGCAGAAAAAGATCAGCAGGGCGATCCTCACGTGTCTCATGTTCATATCGTCATTCCTCCATTCCCCGCAGGGCCATCAGAGAACGGGTATGGGCTCATAGCCCAGCAGTTCTCTCCCCTTCAGGATGCGGGACGGGTTCTCCTCCAGAAGTAATCGGGCGTAATCCTCGCCCCAGCGCTCTGCCAGATAGCGGCGGATCTCCCCCATATGGGTGGTGCGCTGTGCCGCGCTGTGGGCGTCGCTGGCCACGCAGGCGGCGAGACCGTGATCCATCAACAGCTCCGCGGTCAGCTGAGCCGGACGTCCGAACTTGCCCAGCAGACTGCCCTTGTTCAGCTGCAGGCCGTAGCCCATGGTGCACCACTCGTAGGCGATGGCAGGCTCATCCTGCACAAACAGATACCGCTCCGGATGGGCAATCACCGGGCGAAAGTCCTTCTCCCGGCATCGGCGCAGCACGTCAAAGCAGAAGTCCGGCTCCTCGCCGAAGGCAAACTCTGTCAGAAAGTATGCCGTGCCGTTCAGCGTCCAGACTTTGCCCTGCTCCAGGAGGTCGGGCATATCCTCCGTGGCAAAAATCTCCATGCCCCGGCACAGGCGCACCGGGATGCCGGCACGCTGCACCTCTCTGCCCAGGGCACGCCACAGGGCGTCCAGCTCCGGGCACACATAGTTTTTATATTCGTCCGGGATGTTGCAGTGAGGCGTGGTCACCACCGTGTCCACACCGCTGTCGGCGGCCATGGCCAGCAGCGTCAGCGCCTCGTCCAGATCCTCCGCGCCGTCGTCCACCCCGGGGATCACATGGGTGTGAATGTCGATCATCATGGCACACCCCCGTCAGAATTCCATGGCCGCACGGCTGGACGTCTCCTCATCCAGCTCCGTCACGGCGCCGTCCGTCACCCGGTAGACCCGCTGGCACAGACCGATGACCGTAGGCCGGTGGGTGGTAACGATACAGGTCTTGTTGGGCCGCTGCCGCACGATGTTGCGCAGCACCTGCCGCTCCGTTGCCACATCCAGGGCGGAAGTGGCCTCGTCCAGCAGCAGGATCGGCGCGTCACGCAGCACGGCCCGGGCAATGGCCAGACGCTGGGCCTGCCCCTCGGAGAAGCCCTTGCCCCGCTCGCCCACCTTGCTGTGGATGCCGTCGGGCAGCTTTTCAATGAAGTCCCAGGCGCAGGCGATCTTCAGAGCCTCGATGATCTCCCCGTCGGTGGCATCCTCCTTCACCAGGCGCATGTTGTCCGCCACGGTGCCGGAGAGGATGGTGTTGCCCTGGGGCACATAGGAGAAGAGACAGCGGCTGTCGGCGTTCATCTCCACCTGGGTGCCGTCGCTGCCGCAGAGATAGGCCCGCCCGGCATCCGGCCGGACAAGGCCCAGCATCAGACGGATCATGGTGGTCTTGCCGCCGCCGGAGGGACCGATCAGCGCCACGATCTCACCGGGCGCCGCCCGGAAGCCGGATCCGGTGATGACCCGCTTTTCCTCCACATAGGCAAAGTCCACGCCGTCCATACGCACCTCGAAGCCGTCCGCCGCCAGAGCCTTAAGCTGCTCGCTCTCCGGGATATGCCGCTCCCGGGGCAGGTCGATGAGCTCCCGGATGCGGTGGGCGGAAACGGAGCTGGTGAGGAAGCCGGGCACGATGCCCACCACGCTGTTAAAGGCGCCGGACAGCCGCACCCGCTGCTCGAGAAACAGCGTCATGGTGCCGTAGGTGATCCGGTGGCCCCACAGCAGGAACAGGCAGTATCCGAAGGCGGCGTACTGTACGATGAGCCCCAGCACCGACATGAACACATTGGTCTTGATGGTGAATAGATTGTAATCCAGGGTGATCGAACGCATCTTCTCCTGCCAGGAGCGCAGCTTGCGCCCGTAGCTGTCCATGACGCCGAAGGACTTGATGGTGTCGAAGTTATAGAATGTCTCCACCTCGAAGCCCATCATCTCGCTGCCGGTCTCCTTGACCTTCCGGGCGTACCGGCGCTGTCTGGTGAGAAAGTACTTGCTCATCAGCAGCATCACCGGCGCGCTGGCAAAGGCCAGCAGAGACATGATCCTGTTGTAGTGCCAGATCAGGGCAAAGGTGACGACGAAGTTATAGGCCGCGATGATGATGGACGGCAGCCAGCTGATGGCGTTCTTGCTGACGGTCTGCACATCGTTGTTGAACCGGTTGAGCAGATCGCCGCTGCTGTATTCGCTGATGGACTTCCAGTCCACATCGATGATCTGGTCGAAAATGTCCGCCTGGATGTCGTTGTTGATGCGGATGGCGATGCGGGTGGACAGACGGTTGATCAGGTTGGAAAAGAGCAGGCTGAAGCCGGCGCTGCCCAGCATAATTGCAATCAGCAGCCCCAGCTTGTCGGTCTGATATCCGGTTATGATGTCGATCAGATATTTCCCCGCCACGCTGGCTACCAGAGCGGTGGTGGTGCTGAGGATGCCCAGCACGGTGTAGAACACCACCGCCGCCCGGTGCCGCCTGGTATAGGTGAATATCCAGCGCCAGTCGGCAATAATCTCGCCGAAGCTGCCGTCCCGCCATTTCTGGCGCAGGGTGTGCAGCGAGTGGAAAAACGCCTTGTCGTCATTTTTGTTGTTCTGTTTCGTTTCCATTGTAAGTTATTATACTATACAATATATAGAAAAGCAACATGGAATCCGTAGAAATCCGCAGCTTGTCTCTGGCAGTTCCTGGTTGAAAAGTCGGGAACCTCCTCACTCAGGCAGCGGCATTTCGCCTCGTTTTATCGCATCGTTATTTGCGTCAACTCGCCCATCATATTTTTTATATCCCTTAATTCGTCTGTTCGATATGTGGCGTTTCCTGTTTTGTTTTTATTGTTATATCATTCATTATCAGCAAAAGTCCGTCTCGTTCTACGCGGCTGATCCAGGCCAAGGGTGTTTCGCGATCTTTCGTTTTTAATTGTGCATATTTTGTCAACATTTCGTTTTTCCGCCATGGGTGGTGGGCTGCAGGCCCAAATTTTCACATTTAGATATATTCTCATCCGGACGCCCGTGCCGCTCCCTTTGGGGTGGTCGGCGGGTGCTCCGGCTATTTATGGCAAAATTGTGGCAAATATGAAAGTATTTTGTAATTAAAATATGTTAAATTTGGTTGACAGTTGTGGCAAACCGTAGTATCATAACATATGTATGTATATAGGGGTAACTATGCTCCGATGTACGGATCTACCTCATGAAAAACAATTGATCCCAATTGCTGAATCACCGCAAGTCAAAGGAGGAAATCCAAATGAAGAAACGCAGCGTTAAGATCCTTTCCCTTGTGCTGTCGCTCCTGATGATGCTTTCCCTCGTTCCCATGGAAGCATTCGCCACGGGCGGCAACCAGTGGGGCTGGGGCAGTGGATCTCAGGGACCCGAGATGCCTGCCCAGCAGCTCAAGGCGACCGACAGCCAGACCGGCGTGTCCATCGCGGTGAACGCTCCCGAGGGCGCACTGCCCCAGGGGACGACTCTGTCTGTGAAGGGCGTCAGCCTGCCTGCCGTGCAGACCATCGTGGACAAATCCGCAGACATCAACTGCACCGTCGTGGCAGCCGAGGACATCACGTTCTACTATCAGGGCAGCGAGATCGAGCCTGAGAAGAACGTGTCCGTCACCCTGGCGTCCGACGCCATTGCCAACACGCTGAACCCCACCGTGCTGCATCTGGACTGCAGCGCCGAGGAGATCGAGAGCGGCAGCGTGCCCGTGGAGGTCATGGGCTCCGGCACCAGCTTCAGCTCCAAGGACTTCTCCGTCTACGTGGTGGGCGATAACACCAACACGATCAACCTGCTGACCGTGGAGTTCTACAACGCGGACGGCTCCGAGATCATCAGCAGCCAGTCCATCCGTCTGGACCAGTTGGATCAGTATATCGCTAACGACATGGACTTTGTCCATGACCCCGGCGTGCCTGAGATCACTGCCACCCAGAGCTTCGAGGGCTGGGCTGACAAGACCCCCTACACCGAGGAGGACACCGGCTGGTCCGTGGCTGACATCAACGATAAGATCGAAGCTGAGAAGGCCACCCTCGCCGCCTCCACCACTGACCTCACCTGGAAGTACTACGCCAAGGTCTATGACGTGGTGTTCGTCACCTTCCACGATCAGGACGGCGTCGTTATCCGTCTGGAGTCCATCCACCTGGACAACGGCCACGGTGACTACGAAGTCAACCTGTCTTACACCCCGTTCAAGAGCGGCTGGGCCCACGTGGGCTGGACTCCCGTGATCAACAACACCGGCGACGAGCCCACTTATCCCGACAGCCCCGTGGTGTACGAGAACGGCGACACCATCGACCTGACCGCCAGCATCGACCTGTACCCCTACCTGAAGGAGGGCTACTGGCTGATCTTCGACAACTACATCGAGCAGGATGATGACACCACCTCCGCCTCCTTCACCTCCCCCAGGTACTACGGCAAGGACGAGAGCGCCGCGCTGCCCACCGATTACGGTGACGCCAACAACGACGGCGTGGACCACGATACCGAACCTTACCGCGTGGGCTATAGCTTTGGCGGCTGGTACACGGATAAGCGCTTTACCACGCCCTACACCGCCAGACAGCTGACCGCGGACACCACCGTCTACGCCAAGTGGACGCCGCGGACGGACACCAAGTACACGGTCGTTATCTGGACGCAGCGGGCGGATGATGTCGTCGACAATGATAATCTGAACAACGAGTACGACTTCTACGACTCCATCGACACCAGAAAAGGAACGACCGGCGAGTTGGCCAATTATCTGACCGGTGACACTACCCTGGGCGGTACCACCGGCAGTATTCTGGGCTTTTACTACACCTTCAATGAAGCACGTTCTGACAGCGATGGCGTCAAGATCAAGGGCGACGGAACCACCGTTGTGAACGTGTACTACGACCGCAAGGTCATCACCTTCAACTTCTACGGCGATCTGACCACGGGTGAGACCGCTTCCAGCTCTTCTAATAGTTACAGCTCTTATATCAATCATTACGGTCGCATTGGCAGCTCCGGAAATTACAGCTACGTCCTCCTTTACACTGACGCCAGTATCAAAACCAACGGCGACTACAGCGGCACCCCCAGCTGGTACTATTACAATAGCAGCGGAACCAGGACCACATACAGCGGCACTATCTACCACTGCACCTACAATAGCTCGTCCACGTCCACAGGTTCTGCAGAGATCTACTTCGGCAGCATTCAGGGACTGTGGTTCGACACCATGGAATCCTTTAATTGGACCGGCGAGGCCATCAGCGGCAGAGAGTGGCCCTATCCCGGAACTCGTCAGATGTGGCACAACGGCTATGACGGCAGATATCAGAGCAAGGCGTTCCAGTTTGAGACGGGAACCCGCAACGTGACGGAAGTCAACTATTTCCTCAACACGTATGCTGTTTCCGGCACTACCCGCCCGTACAGCTGCATTGGTCAGGACTCCAGCGGCAACTACACGATAACGATTGACGAAGATGCGCTGAAATCCGGCGAAATCGTGTACTTCAGTGGAACCGAGTATTACGGCTATAGGCTGTCCCGCTACAATCTCACCGCTAACAATTATAACACGGCCACACCGTGGGACGGTAACGAACTGAGCATCGATTACGATGATATTGGCTCCAACGGTCACGCGTACTTCTTCTACAGCCGCAACCAGTGGAAGCTCGACTTCTTCTCCAACGGCTCCTCTCTGACCGCTTCGGATCTTTACAGCACTGGCAAGGATCTCGAGCATGTCTACTTTGACCAGAGTCTCTCCGGTTTTAAGCCCACCAAGGATCCCACCAACGGACCCGTCGGCTACTATTTCGACGGTTGGTATAAAGACCCTGGCTGCACCGAGGAATTTGACTGGACCGACGACATGCCCAATAACAACGTGGCCGTCTACGCCAAGTGGACGCTGATGCGCTTCCGCGTGACCCTGGACTACACCGGCGGCCACAGCGACGCCCAGGTGGAATTCCCCGCCAACCAGGCCTCCACCTTCCGCGTGGACTACGGCGAGAAGGTCCGCGACACCGCCATCATTGCCGCCACCCGCGAGGGCTACACCCTGCTGGGCTGGTACCTGGATCCCCAGGGCAACCACCCCTTCAACTTCGCCGAGGCCATCACCGATCAGACCTACAACATGGATCTGACCTATACCTACGGTACCGGCCGCACCGGCACAGACGCGGTCACCGGCAACCCGTATAACGACGACCAGCTGAATGATGACGGCACTCCCAAGTACGCTAACGTGGTCGGCAAGGTCACCATTTACGCTCTGTGGCGCCAGAATCCCATCGGCTCCGACGGCGTCCGCGTCCGCTATGACGCCATCGAGGGCGACGGCTACTTTGCCCCCCAGACTGATCCCCGCGTGATCATTCGGGACGACCCCAACGTCTACACCGACCACGCCAGGGCCTTCACCCAGGTGGCCTCCACGCCTGAGGATCAGGACAACTACCGCTTCCTCTACTGGGTGGTCATGCAGCCGGTGAAGGACGCCAGCGGCAACGTCGTCATGGAGAACGGCGAGCCTAAGCTGGAGCAGACCACCATCAAGGTGTATCCCGGCCAGACCTTTATCGTGGACTACGACTACACCGTGCAGTTGGAGGCCGTCAAGGTCAAGTGGATCTTCAAGGACGCTGACGGTGACGAAAATCTGACCGATACCACCACCGTCACCAAGGGCGCTGAGCCCCAGCACTCCAAGCCCTCCGGCTACGTCAGCGGCAGCTCCTACTACCCCGTCGTCGGCTGGACCGACGGAACCGAAACGTATTATTACGACGGTGAGAACCACACCGGCACCAACGTCGAACTGCCCGCCGTGAATGAGAACACCACCTTCACCGCGGTCTATGGCGAGCCTGAGGAGGTGTCTCAGCACCAGTTCACCGTCACCTGGAAGAACTGGGACGGCACGGTGCTTGCGACGCAGACCTATACCGCCGGTCAGACCCCCAGCTATCCCAACGGCACCCCCACCAGACCCGCTGACAGTGATTACACCTACACCTTCTCTGGCTGGACGCCCGCCATCACCGTGGTCTCCGGCGACACCACCTACACCGCCACTTATACCGCGGCCGACAGGACCTTTACCGTCACCTTCCATGCCAACGGCGGCACCATCGGCAGCGCGGATACCACCACGGTCAGCAACGTCACCAAGGGCACGCTGTTCAGAGACATTTTCCCGACGACGGATCCGACCCACAGCTCCTACACCTTCCTGGGCTGGTTCACCGCCGCCACCGGCGGCACCGAGGTGACGGGCACGACCGAATTTGACGGAACGGTTCTTGACCTGTATGCCCACTATTATGCCTACTATGCGGTTCAGGACACCTCCGGAACCTTCATCGACGGCGATGTCTACATGTTCCGGTTTACAGTCGGCAGCTCCAATTACTATCTGAACGCGACGTCCTCCACCGGCCGTCTGAACGGAACCAACACGTCTCCGATCCCGGTAACCGCCCAGTGGACCGCCCACGCCTCCTCCTCTACGGGCTTCTATTTTGAGAACCTCAATTATTCTGGAAGCTATATCTACGATTACACAAGCGATACGGATTATGCTGCGCTGTCCACTACCAGTTACTGGAGAATGCTGCTGGCAGCCGGTTCTACCAGTGGTACCTTCTACTTCTACACGCCGGGCAATAGCAATGACTATTACATGTACTACGGCAGCTCCTCTTACAGCAGCACCAGATACTTCCAGTGGAGCACGAGCTACGCAACCGCCTTTACGGTGATGCACAGGGAGAAGCGGGACATGAATGCGGACAGCGGCACCGGCGGAGCGGGCTCCTCCGGTACCATGGCAGTCGTCTCCCCCGAGTCTCCGGCAGTTGTACAGCGTGCGGTCTTCGGCGAGGTCAAGTCAGAGCCGAACTCCTCCGGCCCCTCCGCCACCCGTGGCAACACCACGCCGGTGAAGGCCACGACGGATAAGTACGAGCAGATTACTGTTGGAACAACTGGCTTGTCTGCAGGCAAGTATCTGCTGACTTACACAAACACCAGCAACATCGTTTGTGTAGTAACTCCCCCGGAGATGTATGACGGCAATAATTATGTTGCGTGTTCAAGCAGCGGCAACGATCCTACTGCCAGCGGCAGTTATTACACCTTCTCCAAGGACATGAGTTCTTATCTCTTCACGATCACGGGTGATGTAAGTTCTTGGAAAAACGAGAACGGAACCTATCTCGCAACTGGATCTTCCGCAACCTATACGACGTATTCCGCAACGCCTGAGACTTGGACTTGGAACGGGTACAGATTGACAAATAGCAATAATTATAGTCTGGATTGTTATTCGGTCAATCTTCGGTTGGCAAGTAGCTCCAACGACACCTATACTTTATACAAGCTTGTTGAAGACGGCGGCGAAGAGCCGACGACAACCGATCTCGATGAAGCCCTGAACGTGGAGGGCGGCAACCTGCATTTTACCACGGGTACTACACATCCCTGGACAGTACCCAGCGGCCAAAGCTACGCCCAGTCCGGTAATGCTGGTGTGAATAGCAGTACATCTGATTTGTACTTGACTCTGGAAATGCAGGCCGGTGATAAGATCAGCTTCAAATACTTCGGCTATGGCGAAAAGAGTTCCTACAATTCGACGTATTATGACTATCTGAATTTCCTTGTTAACGGTACTGAAAACAGTGATTTCGGCAAGGTCTGTGAGTCAACAGGTTTTGAAACTTTCACCTTTACCGCGCCGAGCGCCGGAACATATTCTTTCACATGGAGATTTACGAAGGATAGTTCCACGAGCAATTCTCCCGATTGCGGCAGAATCGACGATGTAACCTTTACGCCCTCCACCCCCAGCTACACCATCACCTGGAACTACAAGGACGCCAGCGGTGCTGACGCCTCCACCACCTCCACGGTGCTGGAGGGCAACACCCCCACCGCACCCACTGTTCCCGAAACCTACACCCTGAACGGCACGACCTACCATTTCACCGGCTGGGACAAGACGATCGTGGCCGCCACCGAGGCGACGACCTACACCGCCCAGTATGAGGTACAGAGCTACACCATCACCTGGAGCTACAAGGACAGCACCGGCGCAAATACCAGCATCACCACCGAAGTTGCGCCCAACGCCATCCCCGCTCCCGGCTTCACCCCCGCCAGCTACACCTCCGGCGGCGATGAGTACCGCTTCACCGGCTGGACTCCCGCCATTGCGGCAGCCACCGGTCCCGCCACCTACACCGCCCAGTACACCAACGTCTCCTATACCATCACCTGGCACATCAAGACCGACGGCGGCACCTGGACCACGGTGACCACCAGAGTCGCCGAGGGTGCTGTCCCCACCTACAGCTCCCACCCCGTTTGGGAGGACGGCAACGGAGACGAGTGGATGTTCAGCGGCTGGGCTGCCTCCGAGAACGGCGAGATCGCCGCTCCCGTGGCCGCCACTTCGGACGCGGACTACTGGGCTCAGTACACCAAGGTCGGCGTCTACACCTACACCATGTACCTGCACGCCGTCTATGGGCCGTACAACAAGTCCGGCACCCACATCACCTGGTTCGGCAACAACGATCCCACCGGTGAGACCGCCGGCGTCTCCGTTGAGCGCGACAAGGGTCTGACGATCAACTTCGGTTACGATATCCCCACGCCCACCACCTTCTTCAACGGCACCAAGGATCATTACGAGAACATCAACCTGAACCCCACCACCAACCTGGGTCTGACCTATGCCGACCACGTGTTCCTGGGCTGGGCCCGTTTGGAGGCCGACCCCAACGACACAGCTGGCAAGGGTACCGCTCATCCCGAACTGGGTGAGGACGACCTGTACCTGAAGTGGACCGGCACCGGCTATGAGTACAAGAACGGCGACAACTGGGTCAGTGCCGCCAAGATTGCCGCCGATGAGATGTCCCCCTATCACGACATGTACGCTGTGTGGGCCAAGGTCTTCTACGTCTGCCACTCCGGCACCGGCACCATCGAGCGCCACGTCTGGAGCGCCACCGAAATGAAGGACGTGAACGGCACCGAGAAACGCGTTGACAAGTCCTTCGATCTGACGGCGAACCTCACCGCAAACACCCTCTACGGTGGCTATTACAAGGCATACAGCACCTACACGGAAAAGCTCGGTTCGACCCTGACGTGGACCACGCCCGCTTCCGCCGCCGAGCTGAACGCCACCGGAAGCGCCGTCGTGACCATGGACAACGCCGTCACGAAATACGACGCAGCAAAGGTCAACCCCGGCGTCACCTGGCAGTGGGCCAACGCTTACAAGGCCGATGACGGCGCTGCTCCCGGCGACGCCATCGTCCCCGTGGCCGGCCAGACCTACTACATCAAGGAGGTCCCCACCAGCTACCTGCAGCATTACACCCACTACACCTACAAGTTTGGCACCACCAACGGAACCAACAACCTGATCACCAAGCTGTGGATGGTCACCGACGTGGACGACAACAACTATCAGCACGTAGGCATCAAGTACCTCACTGCGGACAATGAGGCCAAGGTCGTCAAGTCCCTGAAGATCAGCACCTCCACCCAGCCCGTGGCCAGCGTCACGCTGACACCCACTTCGATCTTCGGCAGCAAGGGTGTTGAGAAGGGTTACCTGGCCTACACCGCCATCGAGTGGCCCAATGTGGACGGCAATAAGATCGACAACATTCTGAACTTCTGGGTCACGCCCGACAACATGATGGTCACCGGCACCGCCCAGCGCGGCCTGGTGGATATCCAGAGCGCCGATACCATCCACATTGAGACGCTTACCACTGTCGACTCCACCATTACCCCGTACACAGACCCTACGAATCCTTGACCGACGATACGACAGAAAGATTGAGGTGATTTACAATGAATAAGAAATACTTTGCATATCCTTACGTTCTGTTGACCCGCGGTCCCGGCGACACCCCCGGTGATGGCGATGATTCGGGCTACGGCTCCGGCATGGGCACGCCTGATGCTACTCCCTGCGACTTTTCAACGTGGCAGCAATCGTTTGCCTGCGACATGGACGGTGACGGGGACATGGATAGGGAAGACTACCGTCGGTGGTGGCTTTCTAACCATCTCAGCGCCGAGGCATGGGGAGACTACAATCCCGGCATTGATCTGAACCAGCCCAACCCCTAACAACTGAAAAGAATAGCGTGGGGGCATCTCCACGCTATTCTTTTCCCAAGATCTTACCCTTTAGGAGCAGCCATGATCTATCAGGTGGAATACGCCGGTCACCCCGTGCGCTACGCGCTGCGCTGGCCGGAGACGCGCCGCTTTTTCGGCGATTATATGCATGAAGCACCCGACGACGCCTCAGACGTCTGCGTCACGGATACGTGGCTGGACTATGTACGCGCTCTGCTGCCGCGGGGAACCCACGGGCCGTATCTGGAGCACCGCGCTCTCATCGGCTCTACCTGCCATCCCCTGCTGCGCTACGGCTGCTGCCTGTTCCACGCCGCCGCCTTCCTGTGGCAGGGCCATGCCTGGCTGGTCGCCGGGCCCAGCGGCGTGGGAAAGACCACCCAGTTCCGCAACTGGCAGCGTCTCTTCCCCGGTGAGGTCCAAATGATCTGCGGCGACATGCCCGTGCTGGAGGGCCGCAACGACGGCTCTGTCTGGGTCCACCCCAGCCCCTGGAACGGCAAGGAGCACATGGGCGACCGGTCCCTCTCCGCTCCCCTGGGCGGCGTCGTCCGGTTGGAGCAGAAAGAGGCGAACACTATCTATCCCCTGCCCGTCTGCGACGCCATCCCCCTGCTGTTCCGCCAGTTCATGGTGCGGCCGGAGGATGAAGAGGAGATCCTGGCGCTGAGCGGGCTGGTGGACAAGATCCTGCGCTGCGCCCCCATGTGGTTCTTCGAGAACCGGGGTGACGACGCATCCACCGCCCTGCTGCGTCAGACACTGAAAGGAGGCCGCCATGACACACTATAAGACACGCCCCGGCGTGGTATTGACTGCCGTCTGCGGCGAACACGTACTGGTGGCCGCAGCAGCCATCCGGGACCTGTGCCCCTACGTGACGGAGATCAACGAAACCTCCGCCTTCCTGTGGCGGCAGATGATGTCCGGTGCGGATCTGGACGGCCTCATGGCCGCGTTGGACAATGAATACGACATTCCCAATCCCTCTGCTGCGCGGCAGGCCGTGGAGGACTTTCTCCGGCAGATGCTGGAGCTGAATTATCTGCTCCCCGTGGAGCAAGGAGGAAGACATGAGTAGAAAAATACTGATCCTCGTGCTGGCCATTGTCACGTTGCTGGTCATCGCTGTGCTGATCTGGCAGGGCGGAAAGATTCCCTCCGCACCGCAGACGCCGTCTGCCAGCACTGCGGATCCCGCTGATCCCGGCAAGACAAACGATCCCTCCGAACCGGCAGCTCCCACGGATCCGGCAGCGCCCCCGGAGAACACCGATCCCGTCAGTCCCGTAGGCCCGTTGGATCCTACCATTCCTGTGGAGCCCACGGATCCGGATAATCCCACCAACCCGGTGGAGCCCGTCGATCCGGATAACCCCACCAATCCTGTGGAGCCAACAAATCCGGACGATCCCACCGATCCCGACGGCGACGGTGAGCCGGACTACTACATCGATGAAAACGGCAACCTGGTCATTATCGTTCCCGAAGGCCAGGGCTCCGGCGGTCTGTAAGACATGAAAAAGGTCGAAGAACGGCTGCTGGAGGCTTTGCGCTGCGCCATCCACGGTGAGGCTTTTTCATGGGGTGACTCCCTCTCCTCTGCCGATCAACGGGATCTGACACGGCTGGCCCACATCCACAGCATTCTGCCGCTGGTGGCGGAGGCTGTCGGTAGCGAAAATGCCCCCATGAAAAACCTGGCCAGACAGCTTACCATCCGGCAGGCCCAGCGCACGGCGGATTTCCTGCTGCTGTACCGGGAGCTGTTGAATCGCGGAGCGCAGCCGCTGGTCATTAAGGGCATCATCCTGCGGGATCTCTATCCCCAGCCGGAGCAGCGGCCATCCACGGACGAGGATCTGCTGGTGTCGGATGACGACTATCCCCTGCTCCGTGACGCGCTGCTGGGCTGCGGCCTGCACATAGACGGCGATCCCGCACCGGACGCAGAGGAGATCACGTTCCGGGATCAGGGACGGCATCTCTATCTGGAGGTTCACCGCCGCCTGCTTGCCGAGGGCTCCGACGCCTATGGCGACTGCAACGCACCTTTCATCCATGCATTGGAGCGCAGCATAATGGTGGAGATTCAGGGCGTGCGCTTTCGCACACTGTCGCCCACGGATCACATGCTGTATCTCCTGTGCCACGCCTACAAGCACCTGCTTCACGGCGGCGTCGGCATCCGGCAGATCTGCGACATGGGATTGTTCGCTGCGCGATACGGCAGCGAGCTGGACTGGGAACACATCGCCTCTGCCTGTGAGACGCTGCATATCCGCCGCTTTGCCGCGGCTCTCTTCGCCATCGGCGAGACATATCTGGGGCTTGCCGCGCCCGCGGCTTTTGCCGGCTGTGACGAGGATCTTGAGCCGCTGCTGGAGGACATCCTCTCCGGCGGCATATATGGCGCGGAGGACATCGACCGGCTCCACAGCAGTACGCTGACGCTGGACGCCGTGGCGGCTGACCGCACGGGAAGACGCCGGGGCGGGGCGCTGCGCTCGGTGTTCCCGCCGGCAAAGGATTTGTCCGGCCGCTACGCCTACCTGCGCACGAAGCCATGGCTGCTGCCGACGGCATGGGTCCAGCGGATCTGGGGATACCTCGCCGGTCGCAAGGCGGTGAGGCCCACAGAAACTCTGCGCATCGGCCGGGATCGCATTGCGCTGCTCAAACGCTACGGCATCATTAAATAAGCCCTGTCAACTCAAGCAAAATACGACGCGCTGCTTTCATCTCCGAAAGCAGCGCGTCTTTTGCTATGTATATATCATTTCGCCTCGTCCATGGCCTCGTCCAAGGCGAGCCGGAAACCGAAGCCCCACACGGTTTCGATGCGGACGGGGCTGTCGATCTCCCGGAGCTTGCGGCGCAGCCGTTTGACCAAATCGTCCGTCGCCCTGGTGTCCGCCTGCCACTCCGACTTCCAGAGGTTTTTTAACAGCTCCTTGCGGCTCACCGCCGTCCCGCCGCGTTCGGCCAGATAGGCAAGGAAATCGAACTCCGCCGGTGTCAACGCCAGAGCTGTACCCGCAATGCAAGCCGTTCGCTGCTCTGGATCAAGCGTCAGCGGCCCGTAGATCAAGCGATGATTCTCCTGCGTTGCAGCACCCGGGTCGCCGCAACGCCGCAAAACAGCGCGCACCCGGGCAACCAACTCCAGTGGGAGAAACGGGATGACCACATAGTCGTCACAGCCGAATGTAAAGCCGGTCACTCGTTCAAAGGCGTCATCCCTCGCGGACAGCAGGATAACCGGGATTTGCGGCAGCGTGCGTCGCAGCCGTGCGCAGATGCTCAAACCGTCCATTTTTGGCAACAGAACATTTGTGATCACCAAATCCGGTGCCCTGTTCTCGCACGCAGCGATAAGTGCTGTGCCGTCTCCATAGCAATCCACGGAAAAACCATCGTTTTCCAGGTGGGAACGGATCACCTCACGCATTTCCTTATTGTCGTCTGCAACAAAGATTTGATGCGCCATTTCATCAATCCTCCCCGCCGCAAGGTGTCTCAAATTTTGCACATATTTGTGCCACATTTATTATCAATCATTAGGCTCAAAAATGCAAGGCTTGCCGCAGTATTGCCACACTGTAGTCGTAGATTTGCCTATGGTGAATCACTACAATACTATATATACTCTTACTATGTAAAAGTGTGGGAGTACGCCGTTTTCGCGGCAAACGCAGCTCTGCTCCCCCCGCCGTACACCGGCCATTTGCCCGGCGTGTGGAGAGCGCAAATCTAGCGGTAAATTCCAGTCTGTGTCAAACAAGGCGCAGGCAGTGAGCAAGGAGGAAAACGATGAAGAAAAGAATGTTGAGCCTGGTGCTGGCACTGGTTATGGCGTTCTCGCTCTGCCCGATGGAAGTATTCGCCGCGGGCGGCAACCAGTGGGGCTGGGGCAGTGGATCTCAGGGGCCCGAGATGCCTGCCCAGCAGCTCAAAGCGACAGACCGCGCCACCGGCGTGTCCGTCACGGTGGACGCTCCCGAGGGCGCACTGCCCCAGGGCACCACACTGAATGTCAAGTCCGTCAGTCTGCCTGCCGTGCAGGCCATTGTGGACAACACCGACGGCATCGGCGGCACCATCGTGGCAGCCGAGGATATCACGTTCTATTACGAGGGCAGCGAGATCGAGCCTGAGAAGAACGTGTCCGTCACCCTGGCGTCCGACGCCATTGCCAACACGCTGAACCCCACCGTGCTGCATCTGGACTGCAGCGCCGAGGAGATCGAGAGCGGCAGCGTGCCCGTGGAGGTCATGGGCTCCGGCACCAGCTTCAGCTCCAAGGACTTCTCCGTGTATGCGGTCTCCGGCGGCGATGAAAACGAGTATCTGAACGTCAAGTTCTACACCAGCACCGATGCCAACGCTGAGCCCATCAGCCAGCAGGTGATCAACCTGACCAGATACGGCGACCTGTCTGCCGAGGACAAGGAGGCCAAGGTCCTGGTGTTCGATCCCGGCGTTCCCGACCTGACCAGCACCCAGAGCTTTGAGGGCTGGGCCGACACCAGGTCCTTCACTGAGCAGTCCAAGGGCTGGTCCGTGGATGAGATCAATGCCGAGGTCAAGGCCAACTACGCCTCCTACACCGACGGCGATACCCTGAACTACTACGCCAAGGTGTATGAGGTGCGCTACGTGGTGTACCACGACCAGGCCGGTGCCGTGCTGACGACCCAGTCCTACCACATCCACAGCGGCAACACCACTGAGAGCGTGAAGATCGACTGGAGCTACGTGGGCTTCATGGGTGAGCAGAACTTCGCCGGTTGGGTCACGGAGAACTACGTCGACGTCATGGGCGACTATCCCCTGTATAAGGATACGCTCAACACCCATTACATCGGTGAAGATGGCGGCAACGTTTACAAGAATGGCACGACTTATGATCTGAGCACCGACCTTCAGCTCTACCCCTATCTGAACACCGGTCACTGGCTGGTCTTCGATACCTATAAGGATCAGGACGCGGACGACACCAGCACCAGCTATATCGGCCCGGCGTTCTATGAAGAGGGTACGAACACTGTCGCCCCCGCTGCGCCCACCCGTACCGGCTACGAGTTCAAGGGCTGGTGGAACGTCCAGCTTGACGCAGACGGCAATCCCGTGAAGGACGCCAATGGACGCTACACCTTTACCACCCGCTTCATCTTCGGCAGCCCCATCAGTGAGGACACCACCATCTACGCCAAGTGGGAGCCCAAGCAGACCACCTATCAGGTCGTCTTCTGGCAGCAGAACCCCACCGATTCTGTGGACGCGGTGGACACGGTTCCCGATCCGAACCCCAACAATCTGGTGGCCAAGACCTACTCGTTCTACAAGAGCGATGTGCGGACGGCCACCACCGGCCAGTCCGTGACCATCAACACCTCGACCAGCGGCACCACCGCCGATAACCGCCTGGGCGGCAACGACGCCAGCAACATCGGCGAGATGGGCTTCTACTTCAGCTATAACGGAACCAACTCCGACACCGCCTCCGTGGTCGTCAAGGGCGACGGCTCAACCACGCTGAACGTGTATTACGACCGCAAGGTCATCACCTACAATTTCTACGGTGATCTGACCACCGGGTATTCCACTTTCAATAGTGGAAATTATTACAGTTCCTATTATCCTCACTATGGACGCTCTGGCAGTTCTGGAAATTATTCATATTTCCGCATTTATACCAACGCATCAACCTACAGCGATGGTGACTACAGTAACCCCACCTGGTATACGAATGCTGCATGTACGACCCGTTATACCGGCACCGTCTACCACCTGACGTTTGATACGGAAACATTGTCCAACAATTCCGCCGATGTCCAGTTCGGCAGCATCCAGGGCCTGTATGGCAGCACCATGGATTCCTTTGACTGGTCCAGCGCCTCTACCACCATCAGCGGAAACGACTGGCCCTACTCCGGCCAGTACCTGATGTGGCACGACGCGACCACCGGCCGGTACCAGAACAAGATGTTCCAGTACACGACCGGTGAGGCCACCACATCCACCACCATCGACTACTACCTCAACCAATATGAGGTCTCCAGCACCACCCGTCCCTACACCTGCCTGGGACAGGACACGGACGGCAACTTTACGATCACGCTGGACGAAGGTGCGTTGAAATCCGGCGAAACGCTCTATTTCGCCGGCGACGAGTATTTCGGCTACGAGCTGGACCGCTACAACAAGACCACAAACAACTATAACAGCGCCACCCAGTGGAACGGAGGCCAGGTCTCCTGCTCTTACAGTGATATCGGCTCCAGCGGACACGCCTATTTCTACTTCAAGCGCAACCAGTGGAACTTCGTCTTCGAGTCCAACAACAGCCAGGTGAAGACCGAGTCCGTCTACTGGGAGAAGAGCCTGAGCGATCTGGCCGGCTACGTGCCCACCAACGGCCCTGAGGGCTGCTATTTCGACGGCTGGTACGCCGACCCCGGCTTTGACACGGAGTTCGACTTCAGCCAGGAGATGCCCAACCACGCCGTGCAGATCTACGCCAAGTGGACCATGATCCGCTTCCGCGTGGTGCTGGATCCCACCGGCGGTGAAAGCGGCGTGAACCCCTCCGACATCACCTTCCCCGGCAACCAGGCCACCACCTTCCGCGTGGACTACGGCGAACTGGTGGAGGGCTCCTCCATCAACAATGCCCAGCGTACCGGCTACACCCTGCTGGGCTGGTATCTGGATAAGAACCACACCATCCCCTACAACTTCAGCAACCCCGTGACCACCTCCACCCAGAATGTGGACATGGATTACATCAACGCCTCCGCCACGGACCGTCAGGGCGATGACCCCTGGAACATCAACTCGGAGACCGGCAACCCCCTGCATTATACCGACGTGGGCCGTGACAACGTCCGCGGCAAGCTGACCATCTATGCCCTGTGGCGCCAGGATCCCGACGGCGTCGTCGGTATCAACGTGAAGTATCTGGCTGACGACAAGGACGGCAACGACGGCACGTTCTCCCAGAATAGCGAACACACCTGGAACGATCCCAAGATCTACGCCGACCAGGCCATGGCCTTCGGTCAGCCCGCCTCTACCCCCGACAACACGGGCCTCCAGTTCCTGTACTGGGAGATCCTGGATCGGGACGGCAATCCCGTGGACAAGGCATATCCCGGCCAGCTGTGGAGAGTGAATTATAGCTACGCAGTGGAGGAGGCTGTTTCCGGCGCCGGCAGCAATGCCGCATCCCCTGTGGCCCTCAGCACGGAAACGCCGAAGCTGTCTCGCCCCGGCGAGATCGTACACCCGACGGCCGAGACCATGACGGTCTACGCTCCGGTGGACACCATCGAGACCGGCGCGGACTACCTGATCGGTGTTAAGGCCAGCAACGGTACGACCTATCTGCTGATGAGCTACAATCCCTCCACGGGCACCTACTACGGCAGCGCAAGTCTGTCTGGATACACAACAGATCACCTCAGCTATGCGATCCCCGCCGTGCTGGATGAAAACGGCAACGTGACCGGCGTCGACAGCTCCAATATCTCCGGCGCCACACTGGCCCACGTGGAGTGGATCTTCAACTCCACCTCCAACAGCAAATACAGCATCCAGTCCGGCTACAACTCGAACTATTATCTGCGTGTCGGTGATGATGACAGTACCACAAACCTGAATCTGTATCCGGCTTCCTATAGCAGCGGCTATGGCGCCACCTGGGTATGGGACAGCAGCACGCACCGTCTTTCCCATTATTACAGCAGCAGCTACTACCGTCTGTATCTCTCAATGCTTAATGTCAGCGGCGTCCCCACGTATTTTGACGTCGACTATGATACCGACTACGCGAAAACGGTACAACTCTTCAAGAAGACCACCATCGAGGTCGGTCCCACCATGCACACCGTCACCTTCATGGACGGCTACACCAACACCAAGATCGCCGACGTGCAGGTGGAGGACGGCACCGCCGCCGCAGCCCCCGATGCGCCCGACCACAGCGCTCAGGGCATGATCTTCACCGGCTGGGACACCGCGTTCGACAACGTTACGGAGAACATCACCGTCACCGCCCAGTACGTGAACAAGAGCACCCTGTCCTACACCGTCACTTTCCGCTATATGAACAGTGACGGCGAGTGGGTCACCTCCACCCAGACCGTCCAGCACGGTCAGGATGCTACAGCTCCCACCCTGCCCACGCCGCCCACCGGCTACACCTTCAACAGCTGGGATAAGAAGCTGACCAACATCACGTCCAACTTGACCATCAACGCCGTGTACAAGCAGACGGCCACCAAGAAGTACGTGGTCACCCTCCGCGCCGTGTACGGCAGGAAGGAAAACGGCAAGACCTCCATCAACTGGTACCTCAACGACGGAACCGCAGCCGTGTACAAGATGACCGACATCAAACTTAACACGGCCTATGACATCCCCACGCCCAACGACGACACCATTACCTATACGGTTCCGGCGCGAGACGGTCAAACTAAGACCCTTGTATATGAGGATCATGTGTTCCTGGGCTGGGCCCGCGTGCCGAACGCCACCGGCGCCGCCCCTTGGTCGGATCACTCCGAACTGAATGAGAGCGATCTGTACCTGGAGTGGCTGCCCAACGAAGGGACGCCCAACGAAGGGACCTACAAGCTCCACGGCAGCGCCGGCAACGTCAAGTATTCCCAGGTGGCCGCCGACAATGACCGTCCCTACCACGACATGTACGCCGTCTGGGGCAAGGTCTTCTACGTCTGCCACTCCGGCACCGGCGTCGTGGAGCGCCGCGTCATCAGCGCCACCACCGGCACCGGCGATAACCGCGCAGCCAAGACCTTCAACCTGACCGCTCTGGTTCCCAAGGGCACCGAAGAGCAGAGGTACGCCGACGGCTTCCTGTACGGCGGCTATTACAAGGCCTACGACGGCAAGGATTCCACCTACGGCAAGTCCCTGTGGACCGCGCCTAAGGAGGCTGCTACCGCCGCCGAGCTGAACGCCACCGGAAGCGCCGTCGTGACCAAGGCCAACGCCGTCGAGAAATACGACGCAGCCAAGGTCAACCCCGGCGTCACCTGGAAGTGGGACGACGCTTACAAGGCCGATGACGGCGATGCTCCCGGCAACGCCATCGTCCCCGAGGCCGGCCAGACCTACTACATCAAAGAGGTCCCCACCAGCTACCTGCAGCATTACACCCACTACACCTACAAGTTTGGCACCACCAACGAAATCCACAACATGATCACCAAGCTGTGGATGGTTACCGCCATCGACGACAACAATTACCAGTCCTACGGCATCAAGTACGATGGCACGCCGCACGATGGTAAAGTTGCCAAGTCCCTGACGATCATGACAAAGACCGAGCCCGTGACCAGCGTCAAGCTGACCCCTGATTCGATCTTCGGCAGCAAGGGCGTTAAAAATGGTTACCTGGTCTACACCGCCATCGAGTGGCCCACGCAAGATAGTATCACGGATATCCTGAACTACTGGGTCACGCCCGACAACATGATGGTCACCGGCACTGCCCAGCGCGGCCTGGTGCGTATCCAAAGCGCGGATACCATCAAGATCGGAACGATCAAGACACCCGCATCCACCATTACCCCGTACACAGACCCTACGAATCCTTGACCGGCGATACGACAGAAAGATTGAGGTGATTTACAATGGCTAAGAAATACTTCGCATTCCCCTATGTTCTGTTGACCCGCGGTCACGACGACAACCCCGGTGATGACGTTAATCCGTTCTTCGGCTCCGGCACGGGCACACCAGAAGATGGGGAGGTACCCACTCCCTGCAACTTTTCCGGCTGGCTGCAATTGTTTGCCTGCCACATGGACGATGATAGTGACATAGATAGGGAAGACTACCGTCTGTGGTGGCTTCATAACAATCTCAGTGCCGAGGCATGGAACGAGTACAATCCCGGCATTGATCTGAACCAGCCCTATCCTGGCTGCAACCCCTAACAACTGAAAAGAATAGCGTGGGGGCATCTCCACGCTATTCTTTTCCCACGATCTTTATCCAGGAGGAGTACACAGCACATGATCTATCAGGTGGAATACGCCGGCCATACCGTGCGTTACGCGCTGCGCTGGATGGATACTCGCCTCTATTTCGGAAGATATATGCGGCAAGCGCCCGGCGAGAACTGGGACGTCCGCGCCTCGGACGATTGGCTGGACTATATCCGGCCAATGCTGCCCGAAAATGCTGCGCCGGACGCGGTAGAGTTTCGCAGTCTTATCGGCCTCACCTGCCATCCCCTGCTGCGTTGGGATTGCTGCCTGTTCCACGCAGCCGCCTTCCTGTGGCAGGGCCGAGCCTGGCTCGTCACCGGTCCCAGCGGCGTGGGAAAGACCACCCAGTTCCGCAACTGGCAGCGCCTCTTCCCCGGCGAGGTCCAAATGATCTGCGGCGATATACCCGTGCTGGAGGGGCGGGACGACGGCTCGGTTTGGGTCCACCCCAGTCCCTGGAACGGCAAGGAACACATGGGCGACCGTTCCCTCTCCGCCCCCCTGGGCGGCATCGTCCGGTTGGAGCAGAAGGATGAGAACGTCACCTATCCCCTGCCTGTCTGCGACGCCATCCCGGTTCTGTTCCGGCAGTTCATGGTGCGGCCGGAGAACGAGAAGGATATCCTGGCGCTGTCACGGCTGGTGGAACAGATCCTGCAATACGCGCCCGTCTGGTTCTTTGAAAACCGGGGCGATGATGCATCTACTGCCCTGTTGCGCGAGACACTGAAAGGAGGCCGCCATGACACACTATAAGACACGCCCCGGCGTGGTGCTGACCGCCATCTGCGGTCAGTATATACTGGTAGCAGCAGCGGCCCTGCGGGATCTGTGTCCCTACGTGACAGAGATCAACGAAACCTCCGCCTTCCTGTGGCGGCAGCTGACCCATGGCGCCGATCTGGACGGTCTCATGGCCGCTCTGGACACGGAATATGACATACCCGATCCCTCTGCCGCGAGGCAGGCGGTGGAGGCCTTTCTCCGGCAGATGCTGGAGCTGAACTATCTGCTCCCCGAGGAGCAAGGAGGAACCCATGAATAAGAAAAAAACGCTGACGCTTTTGGTCGTCCTGTGCTTTCTGATCATCGGCACGCTGATCTGGACGGGCTGCGGGGGTGAAACACCTTCCGCAAAACCCGATCCCGCGACTCCGTCTACGGAAGCCAACGAGCCCGGCAAGCCGGCTGATCCAGCCGATCCTGTGGCGCCAGTAGATCCGGCAAATCCCACCGATCCCGTGACGCCGGTTGATCCGGCAAATCCCACCGATCCCGTGACGCCGGTTGATCCGGCAAATCCCACCGATCCCGTGACGCCGGTTGATCCGGCAAATCCCGCCGATCCCGCCACCCCCATTGAGCCAGGCCCGCTGGATCCTACAAATCCCACGAATCCCACTGATCCGGACAATCCCACCGATCCCGCGGATCCTGTTGATCCCACCGATCCGGACGATCCCGTGGAACCCGGTGACGAACCCGGTGACGAACCCGGTGACGAACCCGGCGAAGATGACGAGCCGGAGTACTATGTGGACGAGAACGGCAATCTGGTCATTGTCGTTCCCGGCGACCAGGGCTCCGGCGGCCTGTAAGCTATGAACAAAGTCGAGGAGCTGCTGCTTGATGCCCTGCACTGTGCCGTTCACGGAGAAACGGTTTCGTGGGGAGATTCCCTATCTTCTGACGATCAGCGGAGCTTGACCCGTTTGGCCCACATCCACAGCATTCTGCCGCTGGTGGCGGAGGCTGTCGGCAGCGAGAATGCCCCCATGAAAAACCTGGCCAGACAGCTTACCATCCGGCAGGCCCAGCGCACGGCGGATTTCCTGCTGCTGTACCGGGAGCTGACAAACCGTGGCATGCAGCCGCTGGTCATCAAGGGCATCATCCTGCGGGATCTCTATCCCCAGCCGGAGCAGCGTCCCTCCACGGATGAGGATCTGCTGGTGTCGGACAGCGACTACCCCCTGCTCCGGGACGCACTGCTGGACTGCAGCCTGCACATAGACGGCGATCCCGCACCGGACGCGGAGGAGATCACATTCCGAGATCCGGAACGGCACCTCTATCTGGAGGTGCATCGCCGCCTGTTTGCTGAGGGCTCCGACGCCTATGGCGACTGCAACGCACCTTTCATCCATGCATTGGAGCGCAGCATAATGGTGGAGATTCAGGGCGTGCGCTTTCGCACACTGTCGCCCACGGATCACATGCTGTATCTCCTGTGCCACGCCTACAAGCACCTGCTTCACGGCGGCGTCGGCATCCGGCAGATCTGCGACATGGGATTGTTCGCTGCGCGATACGGCAGCGAGCTGGACTGGGAACACATCGCCTCTGCCTGTGAGACGCTGCATATCCGCCGCTTTGCCGCGGCTCTCTTCGCCATCGGCGAGACATATCTGGGGCTTGCCGCGCCCGCGGCTTTTGCCGGCTGTGACGAGGATCTTGAGCCGCTGCTGGAGGACATCCTCTCCGGCGGCATATATGGCGCGGAGGACATCGACCGGCTCCACAGCAGTACGCTGACGCTGGACGCCGTGGCGGCTGACCGCACGGGAAGACGCCGGGGCGGGGCGCTGCGCTCGGTGTTCCCGCCGGCAAAGGATTTGTCCGGCCGCTACGCCTACCTGCGCACGAAGCCATGGCTGCTGCCGACGGCATGGGTCCAGCGGATCTGGGGATACCTCGCCGGTCGCAAGGCGGTGAGGCCCACAGAAACTCTGCGCATCGGCCGGGATCGCATTGCGCTGCTCAAACGCTACGGCATCATCGACTGAATTATCTCTATAAATGTCAACTCCGCGCCTTACTCAGGCTTTTTGAGAAGGCGCGGAGCAATTTTTTGCGAAAATTCAAAATTTGTTCTTTTTTTTCTCTTCAATTTGTGGTATAGTATAGCATTATTGTAGAGACGAATACTCTGGCATAGATAGATATTCCAAGCATAAGGGAGATACATATGGAAACTCTACTGGAAAAGAAAACAGCAAAACGCCTCGAGGAAAAAGACGAGAAGAAAGCTATGAAGAGACTTGCAAAGAAAGCTGCAGATAAGGCCCCGGAAAACCGCGAAGCTGCCGAAAAGAATACCTGGAAGTACGCAGCGCGGCTGTTCCTGTTTGTCTGGGTGTCCCTGGTCTACTGGGAACTGCTGATTTCCCCGTGGCACCGGATTCCCTTTACAGCTACATCGATCCTCTATATTGTACTGTTCAGCGCATCTGTCGCGGCTGTGTATACCTTCCTTTCAACCCTGTGGAAGAAGGAAATGGCAAACTTGATCACAATGCTGGTGCTCATGCTTTTGACCGCCCTTCTATTTGGCGTTGAGCACTTCTGCAAGAGATTTTTCACCAACTATATGACCATCGAGTCACTGTTTACCGGCGCGAAAGGCGTCATCAGCGACTTTATCAATGTGGTGGTCGGTATGGTGGTCGCCAATTTCTGGATGGTGCTGCTGCTTTTGCTGCCCCCGTTCCTGCTGGTTGTCCTGCGGATTTTTAAACTGCTGTCTTTCCGCCCGCTCCCCGGGAAAATCCGTCTTACTTCCGTGGCTGTCGCCGTGTTTTTCTTCTGCTTCGCCCGGTTGCTCATCTATTTCAACCCCAGCGCGCAGGATCGTTATACCGTCCATTACGAGTATAATACCGCCATCTCATCCTTTGGACTCGGTACCGCCACCCGTCTGGATCTGGAGTATCTGGTGTTTGGCCGCAGGTCTCCCGGCTACCAGTACGAATCTACTCATCCCCGGGGACAAATGTATCCTTCGAATCCCGTAAAACCCGTGAAACCCACGCCCCCGGATGATCCTGCAAATCCCACGAATCCCACAAATCCTACGAATCCCACGAATCCCACGGATCCTCCGAAGCCGTCCACGGACTACGGGTACAATGCACTGGGCATTAACTTCGCGGATCTGGCAGATTCCGCCACCGATGAGACGGTAGCCAGTATTCATAACTATATTGATTCCCTTGTCCCGGCCAAGAAGAACGCATATACCGGTATGTTCGCCGGCAAGAACCTTATCTTCATTACGGCGGAGGCCTTCAGCAAGGAGGCCATTGATCCCGTTTTGACGCCTACACTCTACCGCATGGCAACGCAGGGCATCCAGGTCAGCAACTACTATCAGCCCACCTGGGGTGCCAGCACCACCTCCGGCGAGTTTGCCAACATGACGGGCCTGATTCCCACCCACGGCGCCGGCAGCATGCAGGCCACCATCGACAAGGACATGCACTGGACGCTGGGCAACCAGCTGATTCGTCAGGGCTACTTCAGCCGTGCCTACCACAATCATAAATACACCTTCTACGACCGAAACCTCACCCATCAGAATCTGGGATACGAGCAGTTTATTGCTCTGGGCAACGGCCTGGAGGATAAAATCACCGATCAGTGGCCGGAAAGTGATCTGGAGATGATGGAGGCCACGATCGACGATTACATCGACCAGCAGCCCTTTAGCATCTATTACATGACCGTCAGCGGCCACGGCACCTACACCTGGCGGGGCAACTCCATGTCCGTCAAGAACCGGGAGTATGTGGAAGATCTGGACGCCGGCACAGGCGTGAAATGCTACAAGGCGGCCAACATCGAGCTGGATCGCGCCATGGAATATCTCATCGGGCGGCTGGAGGAAGCCGGCATCGCTGATGATACCCTCATTGTCATCGGCGCCGACCATTACCCCTATACGCTGGAAACATCCGAAACAACCGGCGAATGGGAGTCTGCGCTGGATGAGCTCTACGGGTTCCATGTAAGCACTGTCATGGATCGTGATCACAACGCCCTCGTCATCTGGAGCGGAAGTCTGGAGAAGCGCTCCACCCCCATTGTGGTGGATGCCCCGACCTACAGTCTGGATATCATCCCCACCGTGTCCAACCTCATGGGACTGCCCTACGACTCCCGCCTGATGGTGGGCAGAGACATCCTCTCTGACGCCACTCCGCTGGTCATCTGGCCCAACCACACCTGGCTTACGGACAAGGCATTCTATGACGCCGTTTCCGGCGAGGTAACCATCTTCGAGGGACACGAGGAAGAGGTGACCGACGAGTACATTGCCACCATACGGCGTATGGTAGACAATCGGTTCGAATACTCCAAAGACGTTCTGGAGGTCGATTACTTCCGCGCTTTGAGTGAAGCGATTGGTGAAACTGACAGTCAGGAATAAATAACAGGACCGCTGCAAAACTCTCGTTTTGCAGCGGTCCTGTTTCAACTTGATTCACTTAAGACGACGCATAGCCTCATCAGCCTTTTGTCTCTCCCGGGCGATACGTGCTTCGTCTATCGTTTTTCCCCCGCAGTCAACCCCTACAACAATCATCAAAACAAAAATACCCCAAAAGCCGAATCCAAACAGCTTCAGAATTTCACGGAATGTAGAGTCGCCTGACAATTCGCTGATAACAGAAATCACGGCAATTGCCAGGGAAGCATCTGACAAGATTGCAGCAATACGTGTTCCTTTGACGGAACCGATCAGTACGGTAATCAGACATATCAACGTTCCAACCCCGGACCCGAGTGCCGCAAAAACAACCGGCCATGCTTCTCCATCGGTGAATTCCGAATAATAGACGGCATTTTTTACCACGTCATAGGCTGAATCCTCATAAAACCCGCCAAATTCAATAAAGGCTGCCTTTAGCCACAGCACCCCACAGATGATCAGTAGAATGCCACAGATAGCTCTTGTGGATTTCGTCATTTCGTTGCCTCCTGAACGCACCAATCCGCCGTCTTGTCTTCTGGAGTTATTATATGGAAAATGTTATATTCTGTCAAGAACAGACGATAACGGACAGAAAATCGCGAAGCGGGAGGAATCCGATCCCAGATCACCTCCCGCTTCTGCGCCTATGTTATGACTTGGCCCTTATTCGCCTGGATCGCTGCGGATCACCTTGCCGATGTTCCACAGATGGGCTACCTTCTGGGCAGCCTCCAGCCGCTCCTGCGGCGTCTTGTAGCCGCACTCCGCCGTGTGTCCGCCGCAGCTCATGCACATGACGTACCAGCACCAGCCGTTCTCCTCCTCCAGCAGTCCCGCACCGCCGCAGATGGGGCAGTCCTGCAGTTCGATCATCTCGTGGATATCCATTATGTCAACCTCCTCACTTGTCAAGCACTTCCACCTGAATGGCAGCCACGGCCTCCTCCATGAGCCGGATCTCCTCCGGGCTCAGGTGGATATCCAGACATTTGGCGGTATCCGCCACGTTGGACGGCTTGCGCATGCCCACCAGCAGGCTCATACGGTCGTACTGGGTCAGCGCCCATGCCTCCACCAGATTGGCAAAGCTGCAATCATGGGCCTTGCACAGCGGCTCCCAGATGGCAAAGGCGCGGCGCAGGCCTGCCTGACGCTCCTCCTCCAGCCAGGGCAGGCGGGAGCGGATATCCGTTTTGGCAAAGCGGCGCTCCATGAACTCCGGGGAGGTCAGGAAGCCCTCCTCCAGCACGCCATAGGTCTGGAATACCGTGTTGTACTTCCGGGCCGTCTTGAAATAGTCACGGCCGTGGAAGGGGGACAGAATACTGAAAAACTCCTGTACCACCGACACGCCGTCGGAAACGCGGGAGGAGCTCTGCTTATACTCGTCCAGATCGGCAGGCTGACTGTTGGACAGGCCATAGGTGCGGATCTTGCCCTCCCGGATCAGATCCTCCAGCGCAGACACCGTTTCGTCCACGGGGAAGCTCTTACACACATAGTGGACGATGACGGCATCCAGATAGTCGGTGCCCATCCGGCGCAGGGAGTCCTCCACATCCTTCTTCACGGCAGTAGCACGGGTGTCGTTGTTGACCGTGTAGCCGTCCCGGGAGTAGTGGAAGTTGCCGCCCTCCCCTCTCCAGTTGAGGGAGCATTTTGTTTGGAGGACGAAGTCCTGTCGCCGTCCCTTCAGGGCGCGGCCCAGCAGCTCCTCGCTGACGCCGGTACCGTACACCGGGGCGGTGTCAATATAGTTGATGCCGTGATCCCGGCAGGCGTCCAGCAGCCGTGCCGCCTCCTCCGCCGTGGAGTCGCGATCCGACCATACACTACCGCCGCCAAGGCCCCAGGTGCCCAATGCCACCACGGAGATGTCGATGTCTGTGTTGCCAAGCTTCTGATATTTCATGGTTTATCCTCACTTTGTCCTGTTCAAAAAATGCCGGTCGCCCGGCTCTCATTATATGGATTATACCACGCCCACAGATACAAGTCAAACCGCCGCGGTCACTGCACCGCAGCTTCTCTATTTCACAAAAGAATAGGTGCGAATGAATTGCCTGACGTCCGCGCCGGCCTCCAGATACCGCAGCAGGATCTCTGCGCAGGCCCGGCTGTCACTTCCGGCCCGGTGGTGATCCAGTCCGATACCGTAGTAGTCGCACAGCTCCTGGAGGCCGTGGCCCATCCCCGGGAGAACATGCCTGCCCATCTGCACCGTGCAGAGATAGCGGGCATACGGTCTCCAGACAATGCCGTATGACTGCAAACACTTTTTCAGGACGGCCAGGTCGAATACCGCGTTGTGGGCTACAAGAAGGCCCGATCCCATCAGCGGTTCAATTTTCGCCCAGAGCTCCGGAAAAGCAGGCGCGTCCCACACGCTCTCCTCGCTGATCCCCGTGAGCTGCGTGTTGAACCAGTCAAAGGACGCCTCCGGATCCACCATCGATTCAAAGGTCTCGGTGATCACGCCGTCCTCAATCACGGTTATGCCGATGGCGCTCATGCGATTGTTCAGCCGGTTTGGCGTTTCAACGTCGAATACAACGAATCGCGGCATAGGCAGTCTCCTTTCCATGGCGGTCTGGCGCACCTCGAGCGTCGAAAAGCGCGTCCCCTGTGCCATTACCCTGTCTCCAATATATCAGCTCTCCCATCTGTCGTCAAGTTGCCTCCTTTTGCGAACCTTACGGAAAAACCGCCAAGCCGACGCTTGATTATCCCGTGCAGGAGGAATATAATAGGAATACAAATAGTTCGCTTTCATTGCAAGCCGTTTGGCTGTATGAGCAAGCGAAAAGGAGATCAAACAAAGATGAAAAAAGCCCTTCTTCTCATTCCCATCGCCCTGCTTCTTGCGGCCGTGGTGGTTATTTTCCTGGCCGTAAACGGCACCACGGGCGGCAATAATGCCCCCATACCCGTGAACCGGCAGACAGACGATCAAGCAGCAGCCGATCCGACACCCATACCCAAGCCGGATCCCGAGCCTGCTCCCGAGCCGGATCCCACGCCGGAACCAACACCCGAGCCGGATCCCACGCCCACTCCGGAGCCCACACCCACACCCGAGCCCGAGCCCGCGCCCGAGCCCGCGCCCGAGCCCGCTGAACTCACCGGGGATTATTCAGGCGAGTTTGCCTCCGACACCGGCACACCCCTGAAGCTGATTGTCCGATGGGCTGCCAACCGCGGCAGCGACGGGGACTATACGGTAACTCTCCGCTTTTATCTGGACTGCTACGCACTCCATGTGGATGCCCGCGACAGCAATACACTGCTGGTGGCAGCGTCCTCCGGAACGCAGAGCTTCTCCTTCCACACCGACAGTGTGATGAAAGAGGATCCGGTACGGGGCGAAATCCAGATCGGTGAAACGACCGTCCGGCTCACTGCGGAAGATCTGGCCGCCGGCGCGACGGTAAGCGCCTCGTGGGACTTCCGGGGCTCCTATTCCGGCAAGGCCCTGCCCGTCGTCACCGCCGACGGAGTGATCAAGGCCAGCTGACCGAATGTAAATACAGACGATCCCCCGGAGCAGTCCGCTCCGGGGGATCGTTTATGCTCTATAGGGCGGTGAAAGACGGTTCCCTGTCTATGCGCCTCTCTCGTTCAGTCGGCACTCCACCTTGTTCAGCGTGTCAAAAAAGCGCATGGTGGCAATCATGGGTCCGCAGCACGGACAACCCAGTATGTTCCACCAGAACATGTGGCGCCATGATGTGTGCGGTCCTTCAATCCGCAGCTCAATGGCCTTCTCCTTCAGCTCTTCGGCGATTCGCGCCATCCAGACCAGCGTGTAGATAAACAGTGTGGGGATGCCCAGCAGGTACGCTTTCCAGTATGGCTGCACCTTGTGGCCCAAAACCGTCTCCAGCTCCCGCTGCAGGCCGCCCAAGGGCATGTACAGCAGGAAAAACAGCCCTGCTGTGAAGAAATCGATAAATCCGAGCCAAAAGCCTTTTCTGTCGGTGTGCTCGAATGCCATGTATATACCTCCGCTGTTTGCCGATTTCCCGCAGGGTCGGCAGGTTTTGAGATGACCGCGCCGAAACCTCGGCGCGGTCATTATCGGTTGTGGATCTTGTGAGGAAGATTTGCTATATTACCAGTCGTAGGCGCTGTTGCCGGCAGCGACCTGCACCACCTTTGTGGCCTCGTTCATCCGGATCCTGCCGTCACCGTTGGTATCAACAACCAGCAGCTTCATTCCGGTCAGGGTCTGGGTTCCCGCTGCCGCCTGCTTGGCGCTGACGGCGTCGTTGGACTTGATCCTGCCGTCCAGCGTGGCGTCGCCCTTCAGCGCGACGGCAACCGTCACATCGGCGTCTGCCACCGTCACGGTGAACTGATGCTCGCCGCTCTCCGTGGTGGTGCAATCCAGCTTCGTGTAGCTGTCATTGCCGTTGTCGATGGCTACTACGCAGGCCAAGTTGCAGGTCACGGTGAAGGTCACCTCGCCGCTGTACAGCTGCTCGGCAACGATGCTGGTGGTGGCTGCGCCCTTGGTGTAGTCGGTCACGAAGATGTGATAGCCGGTGGGCTCCAGCTGCGGGATCTCCACGTCCTTGGTCTGGGTCTCGAACATCTCGCTCTCGAAGGTGGCGGTGTAGCGGCCCAGGCCGGGAGCCTCGGTGGTGGGCTCGGTGACGACCTCGTAGGTGGTGTTCACCGTCTCGGTAATGGTGTGATCCGGATCGTTCTTGCAGATGATCACAGCCGTCACGGTGCTGTTGTCCTCTGCCCAGGTGTACACGGCAGCGCCCCAGTTGTGGCCGGTGGCAGGGATCTCCACCGTCTTGGTCTGGGTCTCGAAAGCCTCGTTGGTGAAGGTGGCGGTGTACACGGTCTGACCGGCGGCCTCACAGGTGGCGTCGGTGGTCTCGACAGTGGTGTTCACCGTCTCGGTGATCACGTGGCTCTCGTCGTTGGCGCAAACCATGGTGGCGGTCACGGTGCTGTTGTCCTCGGCCCAAACATAGGTGGGTTCACCATAGGCGTGACCGATAGCGGGGATGACTGTCTCGGCCAGAGTGATCTCATTGTTGCCCTCGGCGTCGGAGAAGTACAGGCCGCAGTCGGTGCAATACCAGTACTCCATGTTGCCGGCGGCCTCGCAGGTGGGAGCCACGGCGGCCACGTGAGTCATGGTGTGCTGATGAGGTTCTATGGGATTGGTGGTATAGTATGTGGTGGAGCCGGGATTCTCTTTCCAGAAGCGGACGTCCAGCGCCGCCGTGTTATTGGGGTTGCCGGACCAGAAGTAATTGTTGCTGATATTGAAGCTGATCAGCGGATAGCTGCCGTTTTTGGCGTTGGTGGCGGTACTGGCATTGGTCTTGGAGCCGGGCGTCCAGTCGCAGTTGCCGGAGGTATAGGTGGTGTAGCCCGACAGATAGGAAGAGGAATCCATGCCGAGATAGGTGCCGGTGGAGACGTTCTGGATGGAATAGTAGCTGCTATGGGGCGCCAGCGTAAACAGGTAATTGTCTGTGACGCCTGTCAGCGTGGTACCCGTCAGGGTGACGCCGGCGGCGGCATAGGACGCGGCGTTATTGGCGTTTTCGATCTGCGCCCCATTGGAGCCGGGCGTCACGCCCTTCATCACGTACATGCTGGTGTTGGTGCCATAGGTGATCACGTAGTTGCCGGCCCAGTCGGCGGGGGCGGCGGAGATCAGCTCATAGGTGGGTGCGCCGGTCCCCTCTTCCACACGGGAATAAACCGCGTACAGGGTGGCGTTGCCGGTGACCGTGTATGCGGCACCGGGAGCGTAGAATGCGGGCTTGTCAGCGGTCTCCTCCGGCACTTCGGTGTCGGTCCAGCCGGTGAAGGTCCAGCCGTCGGGATTGATGCTGACGGCGGAAGGAAGCGTGATGACGTCGTTCACCAGGGCGGTCTGGCTGCCCTCGGCGCTGCCGCAGACCATGAAGTTCACCGTGTAGGTGGGCTTGGGGGCGAAGATGACGCGGATGGTACAGTCGGTCTCCGGTGTGACGGTGATGAGATTGCCGTCGATCACGGCTGTGGCAGTGCCCTCGGTCACCTCATAGCCGGAGACGTAGTACCCGTCAGCGGGAGTGGCAGTGATCCGGGTGCCGCTGACCGACACGGTGCCCCAGGCTTCGTTGTTGGAGATAGCCGTAACGGTATAGGGGGAGGCCAGCTTGATGCCGATGTACTTCAGATTGGCGCTGGCGCCGGAGGGGGGATTATAGACGCCGTTCACCGGCTTGACGGTGATGGCGCCGCCGCCCTTGATGGAGCAGCTGGTGCCGGTAAAGATGACGGGAGACAACAGATCCCAGGGGTTCTGGACGTTGTTGTATTTGGAGGGATCATAACCATCCTGGGCCTTGAAGCCGTAAATGCCGCCGTACTGATCCTGGGTGGCGTTGGCAGTCACAGCCACACGGAAATCTCTGACCAGATCCGCACAGCTGACGCCGGTAGCGCTGGTAATGGCCGAGGTCTCGCTGGAGGAATACTTGTTGGAGATCTGCCGGTAGATGGTGTTGCCGAATCTGGTGTACAGATACTGAGCAAAGAAGGAAACCTGGGAGTACAGGGCAAGGATATCGTCAATGTTGTTATCCCAGTTGTACATGGAAAAGCCGTTGTGGAGGTTGAAGTCGGACTGATACGCAAACTCCGCAGGAGGATTCAGCCAGTCGTTGTTGTCGGAGTAATAATAGTTCTCCCAGGACTGGATGCGGCCCACAACAGAACTGCCGGGGTAGCAGATCTCCTCCGCAGCCGCCGAGAAGCACTCGTTGAGCCAGGTGGACATGCTGCTGGTGTTGGAGTAGTTGATCAGATGCTGATACTCATGGACCATGGTGCCGTAGGTATCATCCATCCGCTTGTATTCGTTGCCGCTGTTGGGGTTCTTGTAATAGACACCGGGGTAGGTGTCGATGTTCAGGATGGGCAGGCCGTTGTTGGAAATATCGACCTGGTAGAAAAAGCCCGCCACGTATCCGCCGGAGCCGTTCCAACCCTCGTTGATGTTGTAATACAGCATGTGGAGCTTGCCATCACCGGAGGAGCCGTTGGTGTGGTTGCCGAAGGAGGACTGCATCAGGTCGAACTTGGAGTCGAACTCCGAGGCGGCCATCTGGGCAAAGGAGGTGTCGATCGTATCCAGCGGATAGGTGTTGTTGGAGGAGGAAGTGGGCGTCCAGATGTAGCAGTGGTCGCCCACGTAGAGGCACTTAAACTGTACACTGGAGCTGCCGGTGGGAGAATACTGCGCCAAAATCCGGAAGGTCTTGGTGTCTCCGACCTTGTAGGAGGCTCTGGTGGGGATCGGCTCGGGTTCGGGCTCCGCCGTCTCCGCCAGCTCTCTCAGCTGAGGATCGATGTCGATCTTGTAGATCGGCATATCTGTGTTCGGAGCACGGTGAGCAGCCGGATCCATGACGACGTTGGCGTTGACGCTGGTCTCAATCAGGCCGCTCATGTTGCCGGTGGAGTAAGATGTGGAGGCGGATGTGGAGGGATTGTAGATCACAACGTAATCGCCTTCGTAGCCGCCGGTAGCGTTATCATCAATAATGATGCTGTTGTGGATGCCTCGAGCATTCTCCGTCTCCTGCGAAGCCGGAGCGGCATACGCAGGTACCATCGGGAAGATGAGACAGAGCACAAGCAATACAGATAGGACAGGCTTCAATGCTTTCATGGAGATCTCCTTTCCTGATTCCGGAATCACTTTATTTGAGCTGCTCAGCAGCACAATTTAGTTTTACCACATTATCGTGCTGATGTCCATATCAAACAGTGAAATAAATCATGGATATCAAGTGATTTTTCACAAGCGGAATTCTACTATCAGGATTACTGTTTAGGCAGATTGCACACAAAAAGGATCAGATGCCTTCGGCATCTGATCCTCTTTGAGACTGTCAAAAAACGGCAATGCCATTTTTTGACAAAAGGCTTGCAGCCTACTGCGCGCACTCATTGTCCGCCAATGGCGGACAATTCGCACACTTCGTAGTCTGAGAGGTGTATTTTGCCACGTACACGCCGCGGCAAAATACGATTAATTGTCTTCGCGCCGTGCGCGGCGCGAACTCTGCGAGGCTTTTTTGACAAGCTGAAAGGGCGCGTTGCAAAATAACGCGTAAAAAAGAGCACCAGTCAAGCAGAAAAAG
>CAMVRT010000005.1 GCA_947169975.1 uncultured Oscillospiraceae bacterium | reverse complement strand
CCGTCGATGATCCATGTCACAGTGTACCTGTTCACCGTCGAGCTGAACTGTGCCGTATACGTGGCGTCACCGGTCACGGCCACGATCTCCGGCGTCCAGCCGGTAAACGTGTACGTGTACTGCGCGTCCGCTGCTTTGACGGGATCAACATGACTCGGCGTGACGCCGTACTCATACTCCTCCGTCTCGCTCACACCGTCGATGATCCATGTCACAGTGTACCTGTTCACCGTCGAGCTGAACTGTGCCGTATACGTGGCGTCACCGGTCACGGCCACGATCTCCGGCGTCCAGCCGGTAAACGTGTACGTGTACTGCGCGTCCGCTGCTTTGACGGGATCAACATGACTCGGCGTGACGCCGTACTCATACTCCTCCGTCTCGCTCACACCGTCGATGATCCATGTCACAGTGTACCTGTTCACCGTCGAGCTGAACTGTGCCGTATACGTGGCGTCACCGGTCACGGCCACGATCTCCGGCGTCCAGCCAGTAAACGTGTACGTGTACTGCGCGTCCGCTGCTTTGACAGGCTTGGCATGAGTCGGCATAGTGCCAAACTCTACCATGGTCGTATCGATTACAGTGCCGTCGTCATTCTTCCACGTGATCGTGTAACTGCGCTTTGCTGCGGTATACGTCGCCGTATACGTGGTATCGGCGGTAGCTGCAACAACAGCGGGGTTCCATCCGGCGAAAGTGTAAGTGAACTCAGCTGTAGCAGCCTTTGTGGGTTCAGAGTGAGTCGGGACAACACCGTATTCCACCTCGGTCGTATCGATTACAGTGCCGTCGTCATCCCTCCAGGTGATCGTATACGTCTGCTTTGTCCACTGTGCATAGAGATGCAGGCTTCCGCTCGGTGTTATGGCAGCGCCATCCGCATAGGCATCACCGCTTCCGTCTGGCTTGGTATTCCAACCTGCAAACGTGCTGCCCTCACAGGTGAACTGATTGGGGTTCAGCGTTACGGAGGCGCCGATCTCAACGGTTTGCGGATCCATTTCCCCCGTACCGCCATTTGCATGGAAGGTGATGGTGAAGTTGCTGCCAATGAAGTAGTACCCGTCCGCCATCGAGCCGTCGTGGAAGGTCACGCTTTCTGTACCGACAAGATTCTTCCCCTCGGGATATGTCTGGCGGTTGATGTTGTCCGGCTCGAAGATAGCGTTGGCGCGGGTATTTGCTGCGCCCTTGAAGTCGCCGCCGGAGATCAGCGTCGCGTGCTCCGGGTTTGTGTTGTTGTTCTTGTAAGCGTTGGTGGTTGCCGTCTTCGCCGTATAGATACCGCCGGTGATGGCCCCGATCCTGGCATAGGTCGTGTTGTAGACCGCGTGGTATCCGCCTGTGGTGCAGTTGGCGTTGACCTCCAGCCCATCGCCCATCTCGTCGATGGCGGGAAGATACGTGGCATTGGCGCTGCCGTTCTGGATACCGATGCCGTTGGCCGTGATCACGGTATTCTTGATATTACCTATGTGGGCGTTGAGATAGGTGTCGGCATTGGATGCTGTGCCGGCGGTACCATCGGTGTATGGCGTGGTGGCCACACGCTGATCCAGCGTGCCGGTGTAACTGTAGATGCCGCCCACCTGCTTCTGGGTGGTGGAGGTGATGGTGACAGGATCGCTGTCGCCGTCGATGGCAGTAATGGTACCCAGATTTACCAGCACCTGATACGTGCCGCTGATCTTGTTGCCCGAGCCGATGAGATCGATCACAGGGGCATCGTAATCCGTGGTGTTGATCTTGGCATCGTTGCCGTAAACCACGGTGCACGCGCTGCTTGTGGCGGTGACGTCGGCGATGATGTCACGGATGTTGGACTCGAAGGAGCGAACCGTCGCTCCGCCGTTATACAATACGGTGGTGTTGGCGGAGCTGATCGTATTGTTGGTCAGTGTTCCCAGGTGGCCGCCGTTATACAGCGTATAAGTAGACGTGCCGGTGATCGTATTGTTGTCCAGCGTTCCGATTTCAGCGGGAATGCGGGTGTAGCGGGAAACAAGATCACTGCCGTTGTTCTTTGTGTTGGAGAACTTCGATGCGCCGGAATAATACCTCACATAGTCGCGTTCTCCGGTATACGGGCCGGTGGCAGCATTGACCAGAACGTACTGCGTGCCGGAGATCGTGCTGTTTTTCAGCGTGTTTATGACGCCCAGGTTCCGGACGGCGAAGGTCGCATTCTTCGTAATGGTCACGTTGTCCATCACGTCGATGGTCGGCGCAGCAGAATACTCATAGTGGTACTCATACGGCGTGATGTACAGGCTCTCGTACGCATAGGTGCTGCGGGTCAGCCTGTATGCGGACTGTCTGCCATCGCCATTGAGGAACATGGCGTAACCCTCGCCCGCTCTCGGGGAAGCCGCGGTGAAGTCGGTGTTCTTCAGTGTGCCGATATAGCCCTGGTTTTGCAGCAGATAGTAGCTGTTAGTGCCGGTGCCCACAAAGTGTACGCCGTCGATGGTGCCGATGTTGCTGCCGTCGGTCAGATTGCGGGTGTATGTCTCCTCCCGCTTCGTCTCGGTGGATGCATCTGTATTGCTGGTGTAGGTGCGCACATACTCGTAGCCGGTGCTTGCACCGCTGCCGGAGTTGAGCAGGGCATTGTTGTTGGCGGAGATGGTCACGCCACCGGTGATGGTGCCGATCTTGCCGCTGTTCATAATGGCGTAGTACGAACCAGCAGCAATGGTACCGGAGCAGTCGACCGTTTCGGTGAGAGACGGTGTGCCGTAGGTGTACACGGCATGCAGCTGCACGCCGCCGATCTTATCACCGTAGCTGTTGACGGTCTTCTTCGTAAATTGGCCGTCATTGTAGAAGGCGCCATAGCCGGAGGCACGGATCTCCACCGTGCCGGAGATGCTGTGGATGACACCGCCGGCGGTATTGCGCAGGGCAAAGTTAGAGGCAATGTTCCTGGTGTTATCGGGATGCTTATAGGTCTTGATCTCCGTTGTGCCGCCGATGGTACCGATGACGCCGCCGTTATTGTACAAGGCACAGCCGTGATCGGCACTGGTAGAGGTGTTCTCGGCGTAGATGCGGCAGTCGGTGATGGTATCAATGGTGGGACGGCAGGACATGTCTTCCTGATACTCGTCGGTGCGGGAGTATCCGCCGCTTGTCACGTCCGTCCGCTTCCACACAGCGGAATCATACCACCATGCGTTGCTGTTATAGACCGTATAGCACTGGACATTGCCCTGCACGTTGGCCGCTGTGGTGCCGACTGTGTTGACCTGGGCGGAGTCGGGGTGAGCGGTAAAGGTGCAGTTGTTCAGTTCGTGTATGACGGCGCTGTTGCTGACGGCGTACTGGCCGGCGGTAACGGTGCTGTCTTTGATTGTATCAATAACGCCGTAGGTTGCAATGTTGTAACCCTGCGCAATGGTGTTGGAACCGCGAACATTGCGGTTATAGATACCGTACGCGCAGTCAACTGTGCAGGAGTCGATGGTTTCGATATGTCCGCCTTGGTTCCAGACGGCATAGCCGCGGGGAGATGTGATGGTCACGTTCTCCATAGACGAGATCGTGCCCTGATAGTTCATAACAACGGAAACGTAACCGTTGACGTCCTGCGTATTCTCCAGCGTCACGCCGGAGATGCTCAGCGTGCCACCTGCCAGATTGCGAACAACAGAGGAATGATTCGGTACACCGGCATTGCTGATGGCGTCCGCCGTGATCCTGCCGCCGCCGATGCTGTCCTGAATCGTCAGCGTGCCGCTGTTGATGACGGCAGCCATGCCCTGATAAGCAGCAGCGGCAGCCGTTGCACCGGACTGATAGCTCCAGATACCGCCATTCAGCTCCAGGGTCATGGCGCCCTTGTTGATAATGCGGCCCAGTGCATGGTGTCCGTTCAGATCCAAGGTCAGAACGGCGGAGTTGGGGAACGCGTCCGTGCCGCTCTCCTCTTCATATGTACCGCAGTCCGCGATCAGACGGACAGTGCCCGTGCCGGAGGACGGTACGTCAGCCATAGCCTCTGACAATGTGGGATAGTACCGATCGGTAAAGCTGTTATAAGCCACCGAACCGGTATAGAAGCCGAAGATATACGCCTCTCCCCCGGCGGTCTCTCCCACAGGCACAAAGCCGCCGTAGGCGTTGCCGCTGGAAGCGGAGACACCGGAGAGATTCCAGACGATGCTGTTGTGGTTGGCTGCGGAAACGCCCATCGCGGCATCCGTTGGGGCGGCATAAGCCGTACCCACCGCCATGGCGGCGTCAGCCCGCTTGACCACATAATAGGTCTGCTCGTTGATCGTCCGTGTCTCGGTAATGGTGTCGCCGGTGAAGGTCTGATAGTTCTGATACTGCTTTTCGTTGAGAACAAAAGTGGGGATAAACTGCGCCGCCGTACCGGTTAGGGTAACCGTTGCGTTGGACGTCACGTTGGTGACATTGACGTTGGTGCCGCTGACAGCTGCGCTGGCGCTGCCGGAGGTCACAGATGCGCCGAGGCCGGTCAGCCAACCGGCGTCATAGGTTACCGTGGCGTTGTTCTCGCAGTAATACCCCTTTGCGACAGTATTGCCGTTGTAGACGAAACTCACCAAATAGCGATACCAGTGCTCGCCGTCCTTGTCATAATACCAGGTGCTTGTCCCGGTACCGGCTGTTGCGGAGTGGGTGTCGTCGCCGTTGCGGAGCTTCGGCGCGGTAAAGGCAACGGCGGTTTTTGTGCTGTTGCCCTCCATCTCATAGATCGTCGAGGTGGCCGCAGGCGCGGCGGTGAAAACGATTTTCCCGTTGCCGCCCTCTGTGCCCTGAGAGCTGGTGACGTTGGCACCGCCGGCAGAGGTATAAATCGAACCGGCAACCGTGACCGTGCCGTTCACGTCCAGCAGGGCGTCCTTCAAGCCGGCAGCGGTCCGCACTGCAGTGGTGCCGTTTGCCACGGAATAGCCGATGGGGTACATCCTGGTGGAACCGGAGAAATTGCCCCAATCGTCATTGTCATAGAAATAGGCTCTCTTCCCGCTTGAAATCGCAAGCGTGGCGCCTTGATCGACCTTGACCTCGGTACCGGGGAGGAACTCGACATCCTGCGTAACCGTAGATGTACCGCTCTTCAGATCGATGCTGATGTTGCTGGTAATGGGCAAAATATAATCGCTTGTGCTGATGCTGCCGATCATCGGCAGTCCGCTCAACGTCATGGGGGAAACAGAGATGTTGCCGTTGACCTGGATATCCAGGCGATCCGTCTGCTCCTTATAATCCTTGATGATATAGCCGCTGGTGATCCGGAACATGGAGCTGGAGGTGCCGATAAACTCCGCCGACATGGGATACGCGGAGCTGGAGGCATTGACAGAGGAGTACAGCTTTTCAGCGGCGCCGGAATGGATCTTCAGCGGCACCTCGATGTTCTGGATATAGTACTGGTTGAAGATAAATGCGTATTTATAGACGTTGGACGTAGCCGTACCGCCGCGCCAGTCCTTGATCTGAAAGGCCTCGTAGACGGTGGAGCCGGACTTGGCCTCCACCGCGCCGTCACCGTAGATATAGCCCCAGCAGTAGAGATTGGCGCCGCTGTCCAATGTAATATTGCTGCCGCCCTGCATGTGGATCCGGCCGTCCGGGCCGGTGGGCGTGCCGTTCCAGCCGCCCATCTGGCCGGAGGAGGACAGCTTGCCGCTGCAGCAGATGGCGCCGCCGCTCTTGACGGTGATATTGGTGCCGGCAGGCATGACCAGCGTACGAAAAGCCGTCGGCATGGTGTGGCTGCCATAGACAACAGCCGGTGTGGTGGTATACGTCGTGCCAGCTTCATCGAAGGGGACGACCAGCGTAACGCCTGCGGGCAGGACATACTCCACACCGCCGCCGGAAGCGGGCTTGACATAGCTGCCGCCGGAAGAAGTCAGAAGATTGGCCTCCAGCGTGGCCGGAAGTGAAACCTCCGCCAGGTTCACAATCACCTTTTTGTTCGATCCCTTTACCGCGGCGGTGACCGCTTCTTCCCAGAAGGTATATGTGGTGCTGCCGACTTTGAAGTTGGCCGCGTCGCTGACGCTGCCGTCAACAATGACGGGGTATACGGCGCAATCGCCGTCCACGGTAAAGCTGGACGTCATGCTGATGGGATTGCCTCCGATTCGCCAGCCTTTGAACTGATAGCCTGAGGGAGGTGTGATCGTCGGCAGTGTGATCGTCGAACCGATATTGGCGGTAAAGCTGACGTCGCTGCCGCCCTTCTCAACGGAATGCCCGTTCACCGTGTAGGCAACATAGGGGGATGCGGCCAACGTGATCGTCGCGCTTGTCTGCTCCGATACGGAGATCGTCACCGTTCCGGTGGCTGTTCTGCTGGACGTATCATCGCCGGAGTTGGGATTTGCGGTGATCGAGACCAAAAACGTGCCGCCCTTCGGCAAAACATCGCCGGACGAAACGCCGCTCACCGTGACGCCGTTGGCAGTGATCGAATTGATCTTCAGCGGATAGGCGGACTCATTCTTCACCGTCACCGTCGTGGTCGCAGAATAGGCAGACGTGCTGCTGCAGCCGGATGTGGCCTTGCTGGACACAGCCTTCACCGTCATCGTAGAGCCGCTGACCGAAACGGAGCCGCCTGCGCCGTTATCGGACGAACCCTCGGACTCAACAGAATAGGTATAACTCAGCTTCCCGCTGATCCAGCTTCCGCTGCCGCTGCTGATCTGTGCCGCCCAGGCGGTCTGCGGAATAAGAGCAGCCAGCATCAGCACCACCATCAGCAGGGACAAGCTGCGCTTACAAACGTTCTTCATCATAGCTGTTACCTCTTTTCTCGCGGGCGAAGGCGCTTCTCACGCGCGCCGTGGCGGCGCTTGATCTCAACATACAGAGCGAGACCGAGAGAAAACGCCAGGAAAGCCCAGATATGGGATAGGTGAAAAATGCCGTCCGTGGCAGCGACGCGGAAACACTCCAATACGCCGCGCACGATTCCATACAAAAACATGTAAAGGGGATATACTTGACCGTATGTCTTCCCGCGCAAGATGCGCGACGCCATGATCGCAAGAAAGGCGATGTAAAAGATCATCTCCAGCTCACGCGTTGGAAAACGCCAGGGCTCCAGGCCGGGGATCACACGGCCCAGACAACAGCCGGCAAACAGGCAGTTGACCCGGGCACAGAGGAGCGTAAAGATCATGCACGGCGCAAATATGTCAAAGACCTCCGACACCTTGCGCCTCATCAGCCTAGCGCCAAGCCAATAGGCAAGGGGCATAAAAAAAACCGCGCCAAACAGGCTCATGGCGCCAGACGACACGCCATTCCCCTCCAGCACGGCAAAGACCTTCACGCAAATCACGCCATATATCACGTGCAGGATGCTCAGGCCAAGGGCTGCGTACCACTTCATTCGCAGGCGGGCGCGGAATTGCAGGAGCCAGATAAAGGTGACCACCGCAGCCAGTCCGAGAAGCAGGAGCAATCTATTCTCTTGTATGAAAGCGATCACAACCACCTCCCGATAAGACCGTCATAGCATCCGCACGTATAGGGGACGGTCTCCCTACCCGTATGTGAGGAGGGGACCGTCGCACTTGATACAGTATTATGTGAAGTTCAATTGCTGATATCTGCCGTCCAGCTTTCGCCGTGATAGGACGCGCCCCATTCCGCGCCGCCGTCATCGGCCGAAACAGCCTCTGCATGGATCGTAACCTGATCATCGAAACCTTCGGAAAGCACAGAGACGTCGATCGCAGGCCCGGTCTTCTCGCCGGGCGCCAGAGAGCCGTTATAATAGAGGTACACAACGCCGTCCTGCGTCAGCTGCGTCCAACCCTCACCGACGGGGATTTTGGGCAGCGCCGCCCCGTCTGTCTGCTTCGGCTCCACCATGACGCGGATGAACTCGTCCACATTCCCGGTGTTGGTGACGGTATATTCCGACTCATCGGCGGAACAGGACACATTTGCCGGAATGATTTGCGCAACAGGCGTATATTTGACCGTACCCTTGAGTACTACGGTCCGGCTGTACTTGGCAAAACAGGTGCCGGTCAAAAGCGTTACCGACAGGAGCATAAGCAGCGCGAGGCAAAGAAGGAATCCGCCGTATCTATTAAAACGCAATTTGTTCATCATCCCGCTTCCCTTCAGTTGATCTGGGTGAACGTGACCGTCACCGTAAAGGGAGCGGTTCCGGTTCCGTCAGCATCCTTCAGCACAAGCACGAATGGATTACTGGTCGTTTCCTGTCCCGGCTCCAGCGTGCCGGTAAAGGCGGGCACGGATTCAAACCGATCTGCGTCGGCGCTGTTATCGAATTGAATGACGGCCTCATAGGAGACAGACACTGTGCTGTCGTTCTTCACGGTGATCTGATACCCGTCCTCCCCGGCAACGATCTCTGCCTTGTTCTGGGTGGCCATAACGCTGAACCTTGCCGCTTGCGCGCTGTCGCTGCCCTTGGCCCGGGTCACATACCGGGCGTACATCCCGGCGGTGAAGTGAGCCGTAACAAGCACAAGGCAAAACAGCACGGCTGCGATGTGCAATGCTGCCGGTCTTTTCAAATCCTTTTTCATACTTCCCTGTCTCCTTTACCAATTTCTCAACAGGATCTGATACTATTTTCCCATAAAAAGTAGTGACTTTTTATGGGAGACTGGTATGAAACGCCGCACCAACGCCGCACCGGGGCATACCGACGGCATTCACTCAGTTTTGTTTTCCAGTTCCTTCAGGCGGCGGATCTCGTCTTTGATCTCGTCCAGCTGCTTGTCGTGCTCCGCCCGCTCATTCCGCCAGGACAGACTCATGAGGGCGGCAATCAGCACGATCACCAGAATCGTGCCCAGCGGACTCTGGAGCATCCGCACCGGCAGACCCAGAAACGGGATGGAAAAAGCCATGCGGCCCTTCACCGCAGACAGCGGAACGGGGTCGTCCTCGGTGTTGTTGGCGTCGCCTCTGGTGACCACATACTCGTCCTCCACACGGACGATGCGATGGATCACAAGACTGCTGCCGGACTGGTACACCACCACGTCGTCCACCGCATAGGTATCTGCTGCGCGGATGACGACCAGATCATTCACCGAAAGAGTAGGCTCCATGCTGCCGGTGAGCACCACAGAGGTGCCAAAGCCAAAGGGCATAGGCAGCGCATTGCGCATGACGCGTCGCGCGTTGAGGGAATACACGCTGCCGCCGAGGAACACGCTGAGCAGGATAATCAGCGCAATGCGGTAGATCATGCGTCCGGTTTTTCTGTCTTCCTTTTCCCTTTTGGATGTATCAGTTGTCTTCATCTGTCTTTTTCTTATTGCGGCGCATGAGAAGCAGCAGCACCACGATGCCGATCAGCGCGGCAGCGGCGATTCCGCCCCACAGATATACATTGGCACGGTCACCGGTGGGGACAGGCTCTTCCTCATCCACACAGGCCATGGTGCGGATAATGATGTGAAGCTTCAAATCCTCGTCCACTGCCAGATTGCCCAGCATGGTATCATAGGCATCATTGCTGTTCAGCCCCTCGCCGTCAAACCGCTCAAAGGGCCAGCGCCAGTCCAGCCGGTAGAAGTATTTTCTGCCGGAATCGATCCTGCCGTCCTCCCGGTAGCCGTCCAGCTCCAGAACATCAGGCCAATTCTCAGCCGAGCCCACCACATAGCCGCCGGGACTGCGGCTCAGGCGGCCCTCAATGGGGATCCACAGCCCGTTGGTGTTCTCGTAGTACGCCTCCACCGTGAGGATGTAGTCCAGGTTGTACTTGCCGTCGTTGGCCAGGGTGAACTCATAGGTCTGCTCTGTGCCGGGGGCAAATACATTGTCGCCCTTCTCGGAGTTGACGGTGATCTCAGCCTGTCCGTTTTTATAGCTGACGCTGAAGATATCCACATCCGTCTGCGTAGACCAGACCTGATCCTTGTCGTAGACGCTGAAGCCGGTCTTGTTCTCTGCCAGACGCACCGGGCACAGTCCGCCGTTTGCAGCCGGAAGTGCAGGCGCATAGAGTGCGCCGCGCTGGGCCGTCTTGTAGAAATGACCGTTCTCATCCGTGCGGCCCACCTCGACCGTGCCGCCGGCAGAGCCCTCGGTGAGAGAAATATAGGTGCCCTTGCTGCTCTCTGAAAAGGTCTTCAGCTGGGAAAACAGCATGGAGATCGAGCAGACCTCCAGCACGGCCAGCAGCACAGCCAGAATCACAAGGCCGGGGCTGCGGCCTTTCTGCTTGCGAAGGGAAGCATAGTCACTCATTTGCGAGCTCCTCCATTCTGTATCTCTTTTTTACGCTTACAAATGCCCGCGTATTACGTGGGGATTTGTAAGAGCAAAAGGTGTTGATAAACGGAGTTTGCCCCCGCCCCGCCACGTTGAGCGGGGGCAAACCGTTTCATGTTTCAGTCGCTGATCGACAATGTGCAGGCCCTTATATGTAAATAGGGTTTGCGGCAATCAGTCGATCTGGGTTGCGGTAGCAACCAGGGTGGCCTCGATGGTGACGTTGGCGTTGGCATCGTCAATGACGCCGGCGGCCACGTTGCCCAGATAGGTGTCAGCCTTGTCGTAAAGCTCAACATCGGTCTGCTCAAAGGCCCACTCCCAGGACAGCTCGAAGGTATAATCCATCTCCTTGTTGGGATCGAAGTCATAGGACAGCTTGAAGGTGCCGGCATCCTTGTCGGCCTCCAGCTCGAAGTTGCGGCCGCCGGAGACGACCTGGCCCAGAGCGGCCTCAACGATGTTCTTGTAGCCCTCGTTGCCGGCCACCTTCTGGATGATGGTGATGGCGTCGAAGATGGAGCAGCCCTCGCGGGTCAGGCCATAGGCCTCGGCCTGGGCGATGTTGGCATCGGGCAGATTGTCATACAGAGCCTCAACCAGATTCATCGTCTGGCCCTTGCCGGTGATGACCATGTTCCACTTGATGGGGGAATAGTCCTTATCCAGCGTGAAGGTCTTGACATAGCCCTCATTCAGGACAGAATCCGTGTAGTCGGTATAAGTACCGGCCTTCAGCACGACGTCCTTGATGCCGGTGCCTTCCATGGTGTACCGGGCGGCAACCTCGGGCGTACCCTTCACAGAGCCCACCAGCGTAGCGCCGACCTCCTCGGAGTTGGTGCCGGGAGCGACAACAGTGTCACCAGAGGCGCTGACGACGCTGTACTCGCCGCCGTCCTCGAGATAAGCCTCATCGGTGGCCTCATACTTGTCGGCAAAGGTGTTGCCCTCGACGGAAACCAGGACACCCCACTTGGCGACACGGGCAGCATCCTCACCCTCCGCCTTGGTCACGTACTTGGCGAACGTGCCGGAGATGGCGCAGGTGGAGATGAGAGTCAGAGCCAGCAGCACGGAAAAGACTCTCATAATGCGGTTCTTCTTCATTCTGAAAACTCCTTTCTTGTTTTTGCCGCACATGCGGCGGTTTCTTCTTCCCCCCTTGGTTGAAACGCAGATCCCAGCTTTCGCGGCAGATAGCACCGGTTCGCTTCCATCCCCGTCCCACTCCCGGGGGAGAATGTTTTATATTCGCCCCCGTCGTGGCACTCGGGGGAAGAATACCTTTTTATGTACGCCGGATCACTCGGCCTTGTCCTTTTCCTTCTCGGCGTCGGACTGCGCCTGCTTGGCCCGCAGCTCCTCCAGTTCCTTCAGCAGAGCCTGGGTATCTTCATTCTTTGACTTCTCATATTTTCTTCGGCGCAGCAGCTCAAATCCCACCAGCAGAACCAGCGGGACGCCGATGCAGACGATCAGGCCCGGCGTACTCTGGAGAAACATGGCGACCTTGCCGGCGCCATCGATCTTTGACTGATAGACGCCAACCAGATTTTCGGCAGGAGCCGGTGTTCCGTCCGCGGAATTATTGGCGTCGCCCTTCGTGCGGAAGGACAGCGTGTCGCCCTCCCGGAGGATCTCCACCACTCTATGGGTCAGCACGCTGCTGCCGGTGCTTTCCGGGTCGAAAAAGGCAATGACGTCGCCCACCTTGACGTCCTTGGGATCCGTCGCCTCGACGATGATCAGGTCTCCGCTCTTGATGTCCGGCCACATGGAGTCCGTCAGCACGATCAGAGGGGAGTAGCCGCCGAAGGACGGCACCTTGCCGGGATTGACAAGGCCCTTGACGATCATGGTCACATTGACGAGCAGAACAGGGATCAGCAGCACGCAGAGAACGATGCCGACGATCTCACCGGCGCCGAACCGTTTTTTCTGCTGCTTTTCCTTCTCATTTTGAGTTGTATCCATTTGTTCAGTCATACGGGAAATCTCCTTTTTGAACAGGATCCGCACAGGGCACGTCCGACAGGGTTCCGCACGGAGCGAAGATACATGGGGAGCTCATCCGGTGCGGAATACGAACCATAAAAAATGCAGACTACTCCACCCTGTTATTTTTTCAAATAATATCATGAAAATTGCCAAATTGCAAGCGATTATTTGTTCTTTTTTTGTCGAAATGAATTGCATTTCGGCAGTTATTACAAATCAGTAACAAACCGTTTGTACATATTATACATTGGGCCAAAGGCACACATCTCCCTCCTCCCCCGCATTTTCGTATGAAAAACCGCACCCGGAGCATAATCCGGGTGCGGTAGAATACTGACCGCGGTCTGTCAATGGCAGGCGCAGTAGTTGCGGGCACTGGTGTAGTCCGTAGGTGTCTCCACGGTGTTGGGCGGGAAGAACTCGCTGACCGGGAAGGCGACGCTGCGGAACAGGCCGCAGGGATCCTCCTGATCGTTGCTGGGGCAGTCGGTCTGGGGGATGCAGTAGTCGTATACCGGGATCAGCAGCTGGGTATCCCGCTCCAGCCGCACCAGGGAAAACTGGCCCAGAGTCACGTAGTAGCGGCGTTCGTCGGTGTTGTCAAAGACCAGCTCGCCGGAAAAGCTCTCGGCGATAAAGGCGGGGATATCCGTCAGGGGTACGTCGGTGCCGATGCTGCGGTCGGAGATGCGGGTATCCAGTACGATGGGATCCACCGCTTCCACTACCGCCACCGGCAGGTTGCTGCGCATGGCCCCGGGGATATCCATCTCCTCCACCACAGTGTCGGAGGAGAAGATTTTAGCATTCCCCTCGCTGCCGAAGAGGATGCATCGCTTGTCGAATACGCACAGGCCCTCAGCCTCGGTGTAGCGGGGTGCGCCGGTGTAGACCTGCAGGTTGACCCGGTAGAAAAACCGCATATCGATGGAGTAGAAGCCGCGGTTGAAGGTCACCGGCTCCACATCCGTGTAGACGTACAGCAGCTCCGCCGTGCCGCCCTTCACCATCTGGGACGTGTTCAGGATCTCCCGGGCCTCCACCGTGGGGTAGAACCGCAGGTCTTCGACGCAATCTTTGTCCCTACAGCTATCGAAGATTTTTCTCGTATGGATACAGACCGATTCCCGGATCTTTTCCAGATCGTCCACCGGGCCCGGCATCACATTTTCAGGCATGTTGTTTCCTCCTATGATAAGTACTGAAAGATGGTCTCTTTCAATCCAGTGTATGCCACGGTGCGGCGAGTGTGAAAAGCTCCGATGCCCGCCTCTTTCATTGCGAGCTGGCGGATTCCTACGTCACCAGTCTTCGGACTGGTAACGTAGGAATGACAGAAACGGCCGTTATTGCGAGGAGCAAAGCGACGCGGCAATCTGCCATGCCATCATATGGAGATAGATTCCGAGCCGGTGATGTCGGTCACCGGCTCGGAATAACGGATGCAGAATATTCTGTCACATACCACAATTTATTTCATCTTTATATACGCCAGACAGCCCAGGCTGGACGCCTCGGCAAAGCCGTTGGCCTCGTAAAAGGCCCGGCTGGGCGCCTTATCGTCCGTCAGCAGCTCCATCTGGTAGACATTTGGAAACCGCCCCTTCAGCGCAGTTAGCAGTGCAGTGCCGATCCCCTGCCGCTGGTATTCTGGGTATACCAGCAGGTCCTGGACAAATACAATGGAATATCCGTCGCCCACGGCGCGAATCACGCCAACCAGTTCTTCACTGTCATAGGCTGCAAGTGTGCACAGAGAGTGTCCGTACGCCTGCCGGAGCATCTCCGGGCAGTCCGTGTAATTCGTCCAGCCTACGGCAGCGTACAAGGGCAAAATCTCAGCTTTCGAATACGCCGTGTATTCAGTTATCCTGTATTCCAATTTCCTTCTCCTTTCAGATTGATGAAGTGGAATACAAAATCAATAGTTCAAAACACCCATGCTGGCTCCTCCCTACTTCTCTCTCACAACAACGTTCTCCTCACCCAGCCATTCCCGGCACTCCTGCAAAAGGGCGGGATGGTTCAGGCACTGACCGCCCAGCAGCTTGCCGGTATCGGCCAGTCGGATCTTCACCGGCGTATCACCCTCGAACATGGTCATGACAAGTCTGATGTGGCGGAACGCTACGCTATCCACGCTGGGAACGCGGAGGAATATGGTCGCAGCTTGCCCCTTGGGACTGGACTTGGCCGGTTCCTCCCCCGGCACAGACAACTGCTTGAGCGGCACGATGCTGTCGCACATGATCTGGGGCGGCTTCTCGTCCCGGACGGACAGGCGGCCCTTCACCAGCACCGGCGTGTTTACCGCCATATAGCTGCCGCTGGTTTCAATGACGCGGTTGAAGCACAGCAGCTCGATGGAAGCAAGCTCGTCCTCCACGGTCACATAGGCCATGAGGGTGTTGTTCTTGGTGGTACGGGTCTTGCTGGCGGTGACGATGCCGGCCACGGTAATGTTCTGCCCATCGGCGAAGCGCGTGGGGCCTTCTTCCTGTCCGAAGTCCTCCATGATATCGTGGATGGACGCAGCGCCGGCGCGGCGTGCGGCGGCACGGTAGTCCTCCATGGGGTGACCGCTGAGGTAGAGGCCGGTGGTCTCCTTCTCCATGAACATCCGCTCGGTGGCGGAGATCTCCGGGATGTCCGGCAGATGAATATCAACATGACTGGACGTATTGGCGGCGGAGGCCATGCCGAAGAAGTCCAGCTGGCCCTCCACGTTGCTGCGGCGGCTGTCGGCTATGCTGTTCATCACAGCTTCATACACTGCCAGCAGCTGGGAGCGGCGCGCGCCGAGGGAGTCGAAAGCGCCGGCCTTGATGAGATTCTCCACCGCCCGCTTGTTCATGTCGTTGGTATCGTACATGCGCTCGCAGAAATCCCGGAACGAGGTGAACGCGCCTGCGCTTTCCCGTTCCCGTACCACCGACTGAATAAAGCCCCAGCCGATATTTTTGATGGCGACGAGGCCGAAGCGGATACCGTCCTCCTCCACGGTGAAGCGGTCGTGGGAGCGGTTCACGTCCGGCGGCAGCAGACGGATGCCGTTGCTGCGGCAGTCGGCAATATATTCCGCTACCTTGTCAGAGCTGTCCAAAACGCTGGTCAGCAACGCGGCCATGTACTCCTTGGGATAGTGGCACTTGAACCATGCGGTCTGATAGGCTACCACGGCATAGGACACGGCGTGGGCCTTGTTGAAGGCATAGTTGGCGAAGTCGTAGATTTCATCGTAGATGGACTGGGCAACATCCTCCGGGATGCCGTTGGCGGCGCAGCCCTTGATATTGCGGGCGGGATCGCCGTGGAGAAAAGCCCCTCTTTCCTTCTCGATGTCCTTGACCTTCTTTTTGCTCATGGCACGGCGCACCATGTCCGCCTGGCCCAGAGAATAGCCCGCCAGCTGCTGGAAAATCTGGATGACCTGCTCCTGATAGACAATGCAGCCGTAGGTGACGTCCAATATGGGCTTGAGGGATGGGTGCTTGTAGGAGATCAGCCGTGGATCGTGCTTGCAGGCGACGAAACGGGGGATGGACTCCATGGGACCGGGGCGGTACAGGGCGATGATAGCGGTGATGTCCTCGATGTTTTCCGGCTTCAGGCCCAGACACACACCGGTCATGCCGGAGGACTCCATCTGGAACACGCCGGAGGTCTTGCCCTCCGTCAGCATTTTGTATACCGCCGGATCGTCCATGGGGATCTGTGACAATTGGAATCCCGGATCCTTCCGCTGCACCATCTTCACCGCGTCGTCAAGCACCGTCAGGTTGCGAAGGCCCAGGAAGTCCATTTTCAGAAGGCCCAGCTCTTCCAGCGTGATCATATTGTACTGGCAGACAATGGCCTCGTCGTTTCGCGCCAGCGGCACGTACTCATACACCGGGCGCTTGGTGATCACCACGCCGGCAGCGTGGGTGGAGGCGTGGCGGGGCATGCCCTCCAGCGCCTTGGCCATATCGATCAGGCGATGGATGCGTTCATCGCCCTCATAGAGGTCGCTCAATTGCTTGGAGAGCTTCAGGGCGTCGTCCAGCGTGATATGGAGCGTGGCAGGCACCAGCTTGGCCACCACATCCACCTCGGCATAGGTCATGTTGAGGGCGCGTCCCACGTCGCGGATGGCGCCCCGGGCGGCCATGGTGCCGAAGGTAACGATCTGGGCCACATGGTCGTCGCCGTACTTCCGGCGGACGTAGTCCACCACCTCGCCCCGCCGCGTGTCGCCGAAGTCCATGTCGATATCCGGCATGGAGACACGCTCGGGGTTCAGGAATCGCTCAAAATACAGGTTATACCGCATGGGATCGATGTCCGTGATATGCAGGCAATAGGACACCATGGAGCCTGCCGCACTGCCACGCCCGGGTCCAACGGGGATGCCGGCGCTCTTGGCGTACCGCACAAAGTCGGACACAATGAGGAAATAGTCGGTAAAGCCCATCTTCTGGATCATATCCAGCTCGTAGGCCAGCTGATCGCAGTAGCGGGGATTCCCCTCGCCGTACCGCTCGGCAAAGCCCTCGTCGCAGAGCTTGCGCAGATAGGTGGGCGAATCATAGCCCGTGGGCAGCTTGAACTCCGGCAGATGATACTTGCCGAAGGTGAACTCCACCTGGCAGCGGTCGGCGATGCGCTGGGTGTTTTCCACCGCCTCTGGATAGCCGGAAAACAGCGTCTCCATCTCCTCTGTGGAGCGGAGGTAGAAATTCCGGGGCTCGTAGCGCATGCGGTTCTCATCGTCCACCGTCTTGCCGGTCTGGATGCACAGAAGCACATCGTGGCTCTCGGCGTCCTCCGGGCGGAGATAATGGGCGTCGTTGGTGCAGACCAGCGGGATGCCCGTCTCACTGTGCAGGCGCAGAAGTGCGCGGTTGACCACCGTCTGCTCGGCAATGCCATGATCCTGCAGCTCCAGATAGAAGTTGCCTTCCCCCAGGATGCTCTGCATCTCCAGCGCGTAGGACTTGGCGCCCTCATAGTCGCCGTTCAGGATCCGTCGGGGGATCTCGCCGGCCAGACACGCGGAGAGGCCGATAAGGCCTTCCGAATGGGCGCGCAGCAGATCCAGGTCGATGCGGGGCTTGATGTAGAAGCCCTCCACATAGGCCTGGGAGACCATATAGGAGAGGTTGCGGTAACCCGTCTCGTTCTGACAAAGCAGCACCAGATGGCGGGATTCGCTGTCGTATTCATGGGTCTTGTCAAACCGGGTGCGGCGGGCCACATACACCTCGCAGCCGATGACGGGGTGGATCCCCTCGGCCTTGCAGGCGCGATAAAAGTCGATCACGCCGTACATGGCGCCGTGATCGGTGATGGCCACCGCCGTCTGCCCCATCTCCTTGACCAGCTTCGGCAGATCGCGGATGCGGCAGGCGCCGTCCAGCAGACTGTATTCCGTATGCACATGGAGGTGTGCAAATGCCATGTTTTACTCCTTTTCCAGTTCGCAGAGCATATCGCTCAACAGCTCCACCGCCGAGACGATCAGCTTGTCACAGTGGGCGTCCACGCCAAGCTTCTCCGTCATCTCCGTGCCCTGCAGGTCGCGCAGCGCCAGCAGATCGCGGCAGTCCAGCCTGCCGAACTGCGCGGTGAAGCGGCGCTGGAACTCTTTGGTCATCATCGTGGCGCGGCGCTTACCCTCCATGCCGTTTTCCGGCGTGTGGGGGTACAGCAGCCCCAGGATCATCACAGACGCGCTGACGGTGCCGCACAGGCCGCCGTAGCGGACGCCGCCGCCAAAGCCGCTGCCCAGCGCGGCGCACTGCTCGTCGCTCCAGCCCAGCAGATCGGAGAAGGCGCACAGCACGCTCTGTGCGCAGTTCAACGTGGTGGCGTGGCATTCCAAAGCCTTGCGGCAGCGTTCCTCTTTCGTCATATCTCTTCCTCCTCTGCAAGCTCCGTCAGCTTGCATAACTCTCTATTTCTCATCGTTTTGGGATAAAGTGGGAGCATCCTCCGACTCCCGGCTGTTTTTCTCTTCCGCAAGCTCCATCAGCTTTCGGATGCGGTGGTTGATGCAGGATTTGCTCACCGGCGGAACGCACCGCCGGGCCAGATCCTGAAGTGATAACTCCGGGTATTCCAATCGCAGCAGCGCCGTCTGGCGCAGCTTCTCCGGCAGATCGTCCAGGGTTCCGTGATCCCGCAGTCTTTCGATGGCGGAGAGCTGCCCGCGGGCGGCGTCCAGGGATTTCTCCATGTTGGCCATGTCGCAGTTAAAGGCGCGGTTGGTGCGGTTGCGGATCTCCTTGTCCACCTTGGCGGTCATGATATCCATGGCGGAAACCGGCGCGCCGATGGTGGTCAGAAAGTCTTCGATATGCTCGGACTGCTTGAAGTAGATCACGCTGCTGGCGCCGCGCATCACCGTGTGAGGCACAAACCCCATCTCCGTCAGCAGGGCGGACACCTCACGGCTGGCCTGGATATGGGAGGTAGCCAGCTCCAGATGATACCGCTTTTCCGGATCAGTAACGCTGCCGCCGGAGAGAAAGGCGCCCCGCAGGAAAGAAGCGCGGCAGCATTCGTCCTCCACCATAGCGAAGTTCACGTGCTGGGCAAAGGATTGGCGGGGATCGTAGCCGAACTGATTGATGATCCGGTGCAGCTTGTCCGGATCGGTGATACGAAAGATCAGCTTGCCCCGTGTGTCGTCCTCCGGCACCGTGTCAAATTTCAGGGAGAAAGCTCTGTGGAACAGCTTGGGAAGGCGTGAAGCGAACTCCGGGTTTTCCGTAATGATACGGACCTCGCGGGCGGAAAACGTGTTGGCAAACAGCAGCACGCCGTAGGCCTCCGCCCGGGCGCAGCAAAGCCGCTGCACGCCCGTGCGGCACAGCTCCGAGCGCACCTTGTAGGCAAAGGACTGCATATTTTTCTCCTCTCTCAATCCTCCACGCGGTTGATGGTCTCATGGCGAGTGGACTTACCCACTACGCGCATGGCACGGCGGGCGTACAACTCCATCAGCTCACGGGCCAGATGGCCGGGGCTGTGGCGCACCCAGCCGTTCTCCACCGTGGAGACAGGACGGCTGACGATCTCCACGCCCAGCGCCTCACAGGCCCCTTGGTCGCAGAGGATAACCTCCGCGCCGTCCATGGCGTAGCGGAGGGAAACAGATGTGGGGATGAACTGGGAATTGACCAGGCAGATGCGGAACAGATCCGGGCAGGAGTGGCTCTGCAGGGCCTGAATATGATCCGAGACGGTATAGCCCTCCGTCTCCCCCGGCTGGGTCATCACGTTGCAGACATAGATTTTCAGCGCCTGGGAGCGGCGGATGGCGTCCACAATGCCGTCCACCAGCAGATTGGGGATGATGCTGGTATAGAGACTGCCGGGGGCCAGCAGGATCATGTCCGCCTCGTCAATGGCCGACAGCGCGGCCGGAAGGGCCTTGGGATGGCCTGGCACCAGCTCCACATAGGAGATGCGGCACTGCTGCTGCTCCTTCATCATGGCGATGTGGGACTCCCCCACTACGGATGCGCCGCTCTCGAACACCGCCTTGAGCTGAACGTTCTCGTTGGTGACGGGCAGGACGCAGCCGGTGATGGCAAGCACCTGGCTCAAACTCTCCACTGCCTCGTCAAAGCTGGGCATGATGCCGTCCAGCGCGGCCAGAAACAGATTGCCGAAGCTCTGCCCCGCCAGCACGCCGTCGGTAAAACGGTAGTGCATCAGCTGGGACATCATGGGCTCGCAGTTGGCCAGAGCCTCCATGCAGTTGCGGATGTCGCCCGGCGGCAGCATGCCCAGATCCTTGCGCAGCACCCCGGAGCCGCCGCCGTCATCGGCCACGGTGACGATGGCGGTAATACGTTTTGTATACATTTTCAGTCCCCGCAGCAGGGTGGAAAGACCCGTGCCGCCGCCGATGGCAACAACACGGGGACCCCGCTCCGGTGGGATCTGATATAAATACTTTTCCATCAACGATCACCTCAAGGGTACATTTCCCTTCCCGGGAGCCGTACCGATCTGCTTATCAAATAAGCATCGCAGATTTCGCGCCGCGCACGGCGCGAAGCTTTGAAATCGTATTTTGCCGCGGCATGTACGTGGCAAAATACACTTCTCGGGCTGCAAGTGTGCGAGCGTCTCACGCAAGCGAGTGCGCGCAGCAGGCTGCAAGCCTGTTGCGTCAAAACGGCTTTGCTGTTTTGACGCAGTTCTTACCGGGAAATGTCCCGGTGATTTTCCGTCACCTGATAGCCGGACTTGGCAATGTATTCACTCAGTTCATGGGCCACCGCCACACTGCGGTGATGACCACCGGTACAGCCGATGGCGATGACCAGCACAGATTTCCCCTCTTCCCCGTAAAGAGGAAGCAAAAACGAAACCATCTTCTCCAGCTGGTCCATGAAATCATGGGTCTGGTGGAAAGAAAAAACAAAGTCCCGTACGTCTTTATCCAGACCCGTCTTGCGCTTCAGCTCCGCCACGTAGAAGGGGTTGGGCATAAAGCGCACGTCAAACACCAGATCCGCCTCGATAGGGATGCCGTGCTTGAAGCCGAAGGACAGCACGTTCACGTGGAGGCCCACATGATCCCCCTGGGCGCCAAAGAGATTCAGCAGCTCACTGCGCAGCTTGGCGGTGGAATAGGAGGTGCTGTCGATGATGAAATCCGCGTGATCCCGAATAGGCGAAAGCATCTCCTTCTCCATCTGGATGCACTTTTCGATGCTCTGTCCGCCATTGGACAGCGGGTGGATCCGGCGGGTCTCCTTGTAGCGATTGACAATAGTAGCCGTAGAGGCTTCCAGAAACAGCATGCGGCAGGTGACGCCGATGGCACGGATCTGATCCAGCGTCTCCACCAGGACAGTGAATGGCTCGCCGGCCCGAATATCGTACACCAGTGCCACACGGTCATAGTGGCCGCCGGAGGCCACGCAGAACTCGGCGAACTTCACCATCATCTCCGCAGGCAGATTATCCACGGTATAGTAGCCGATGTCCTCCAGATAGGAGGCAGCCTGGCTCTTGCCGCTGCCGCTGAGTCCCGATATGATCAGAATTTCCATAGAAATCTCTCCTCAGTCGATGATCCGAACCTCCGGCTCCAACAGCACGCCATCCTTTTCCAGCACTGTCTTTTGAATATGGGCAATCAATGCCTTTACGTCGGCGCAGGTGGCATTCCCGGTGTTGATGACAAATCCGGCATGCTTGGGGGAAACCCGGGCGTCGCCCACGGAAAAACCCTTGAGACCGGCCTGCTCGATCAGCGCACCGGCGAAATACCCGGTGGGACGCTTGAAGGTACTGCCCGCGCTGGGGTACTCCAGCGGCTGGGACGCCTTGCGGCGCGCCATCAGCTCATCCATTTTTGCCCGGATGACTGCGCCGTCCCCCTTCTCCAGATGGAAAACGGCGTACAGCACCACGGCATCGGGCTGCTCGGTGAGAATGCTGTGGCGATAGCCCAACTCCAGCTCGTCTACGTTGAGAAAACGCACGCCGTCCTCCGGGAACCAGACCTGTGCGCCCACCAGCACATCCTTCAGCTCGCCGCCGTAAGCCCCGGCGTTCATGCACACCGCGCCGCCTACGCTGCCGGGAATGCCGTGGGCAAATTCCAGGCCGGTCAGGTCATTCTGCTGGGCAAACACCGCCAGCCGGGCAAGGGACAAACCCGCCTCGGCGCGGATCTCCGTCTCCCCCGTCCGCTCCATGCGGCCCAGATCCCGGGTGCTGATGACCAGGCGGTCCAGTCCCTCGTCGGGGAACAGAATATTGGTGCCGTTGCCCAGCACCAGCGGCCGGGCATGGCAGGCGCGGCCGATCTTATCCAGCATCACCAGCTCGCCGGAGGTGGCGGGAAACGCCATTCGCCTGGCAGGCCCGCCGATCCGGAAGGAGCAGTGGCGCGCCAGCGGCTCATCGGCTGAAATAGCCGCCTCCGGCAGATGATCGGCGACTTCTCTGTCAAAACTCTCATACCAGAGCATAGTTTCCTCCTAAACCCGCTTGTTTTTTCCAAGAAAGGCGGCGCCGATGATGCCGGCGCGGTTGCCCAGCTCCGCCTTCACGATCTTCGTCATTTTGTCCCGGCTGCAGGGAATGCTCTCCCGCTCCACACGGCGGCGCAGCGGCTGGAGCAGATAGGCGTCCTCCTCGTTGCTGACGCCGCCGCCGATAGCCAGAGTATCCGGCTGAAAGATGTTCACCAGATTGATGATCCCCGCAGCCAGATAGTCGATGTATTGCTCACAGACGGCCTTGCCCACGCTGTCGCCCCGCCGCATGGCGTCGAAGGCGGAGCGGCCGGAAACGTGGCCGCCGTTTTCCGCCACCATAGCGCCGAGAATGCTGTCAGGGTGCTCATGCACGGCCTGCTGCGCCATGCGCTTGAGGGCGGTGGCGGAGGCGTACCGCTCCCAGCAGCCGCGACGGCCGCAGGGACACGGCTCACCGCCGTAGACGATGCTCATGTGGCCCACCTCACCGGCCATGCCGTTGGCGCCGTGGAATATCTTGCCGTTGTGAATGATACCGCCGCCGATGCCGGTTCCCAGTGTGACGGTGATGAACCGCTTGCTGCCCCGGCCTGCGCCGACGAAATACTCCGCCAGTGCGGCGCAGTTGGCGTCGTTCTCAATGTAAAAGGGCGTGGCCAGATACCGGTGGAACAGCTTGCGCAGCGGTACGTTTTTCAGTGGCAGATTGCAGGTGTACAGCACAGTGCCCGACCGGACTTCCACCGTTCCGGGAATGCCGACGCCCACAGAGGCCAGCTGGTCAAGGGGTACCCCGGCCGCTCGGCACAGCTCCTGGGTCAGCTCCACCAGAGCCCACGCCAGCGCCTCCTGATCGTCCAGCCCGGAGACCTTCACGCTCTGGCTGGCCAGGATCAGGCCCGACTCATCCACAAGCCCCGCCTTCAGGTTGGTGCCGCCTACGTCGATGCCGATGTATTTCATTTCCGATCCTTGTTGCTGTTCGACAGGGCGTCCACCCGCCTGTCAAACTGTTCGATAAAGTCGCGTGCGCTGTTGTAGCCAAACGCCATCTGACGGTTTTTCATGGTGGCGATCTCCACAATACCGGCCAGATTTCGGCCGGGGCGGACCGGTACCGTCACGATGGGCAGCTGCACACCCAAAATATCGATTTTCTCCTCGCCCAGACCGAGGCGGTCGTAGAACTTGCCCTCGACCCACTGCTCCAGCCGGATCACCAGGTCGATATCCGTCTCAAACATGACCGAGCCCATACCGAACAGCTGCCGCACGTCGATCAGACCGATGCCGCGGATCTCGATAAAGTGGCGGATGATCTCCGGAGCCGAGCCGTACAGCTCGATGGAGATCCGGCGAATATCAACGGCGTCGTCCGCCACGAGGCGGTGGCCGCGCTTCAAAAGCTCAATGGCCGTCTCGCTCTTGCCGATACCGGATTCACCAAGGATCAGCACGCCCTGGCCGTAGATGTTCATCAATACGCCGTGGCGGGTGATCTTGGGCGCCATGGCGCGGTTGAGATAGTCGATGATGCGGCTGGAGATCTCCACAGTGGGCATCGGCGAGCGCAGCAGCGTGCGGCCATGCTTCTCCGCGCTCTCCAGGATCTCGGGCATGATCTCAATGCCCCGGGCAATGATCAGCGCCGGGATCTCGCAGCGGAACAGGTCATTAAACACCTTTCTGCGGCGTTCATGGTCCATGGACTCCAGATACGTGGTCTCCGCACGGCCCAGGATCTGCAGACGCGTCTCATCAAAATTGTCGTAGAATCCCACCAGCTGCAGGGCAGGACGGTTCACGTCGGAGATGTTGATCTCCCGCGTGTCAAAATCCGTTCCCCTATTGATGATCTCCAGATTACAGTCCTCCACCAGCTGCTTCAGCTTTGCCGGCGTGATGCGTACCTTTTCTTCCATGAGGGCCTCCTCCCGGGCAAGCTCCGGCGTATCCGCAAAAGGCCGCTGGAGCGCCTATTATTATTTGGTATATTATAGCGTATTCACCCCCGTTTCGCAATAGTTTCCGCGCTTTGCAGATTTTTTCATTTTTTTCGAAAATTATACTTGCTTTTTTTTACATCTTCTGTTAAGATAGCTTGTGCTTGCGAGTGCAAGCCACGTATTTAGTCACAGCAAGGAGGTGCAACGGATGGCAAAGTGCGAGTTCTGCGACAAGGGCGTGACCTTCGGCATCAAGGTTTCCCACTCCCACAGACGTTCCAATCGTCCCTGGAAGCCCAACGTCAAGCGCGTGAAGGCAATCATCAACGGTACGCCCCGCCATGTGTACGTTTGTACCCGGTGTCTGCGTTCCGGTAAAGTGACCAGAGCGGTCTGATATTTGGACAGTCAAAAACCCTGCTCTTTCGAGCAGGGTTTTTTCTGTTATCCTCACAGCTTTGTAAGATGCTTGCCGGCGGCCTTGAGCATCAGCTTCTTCGTGCCCACCTGGTCGAAGGCAATTTCCACCAGCGCGTCGCCGCCCATAGGCCGCACGCTGAGCACCATGCCGGTGCCGAAGGCGTCGTGGCTGACGCCGTCCCCCGGCTCCAGGTGCATCAGCTTCACCGGCTCGGCAGAGCGGCGGAAGCCGCTGTCAACGGAAAGAGGCTTCTTCGGCGCTGCCGCAGGCACGGTTCTGGCGGCGTATCCCGTACCGGAATACCCAAATCCGCCCTCGTCCTCCCAGCCGTCGTCCCAGGCGCTGCGCTCACGGCGCTGTTCCGGCTTGCCCAGCCACTCCCGGTTCTTGTCCGGGATCTCCTCCAGAAAGCGAGACGGCATACATGGCGTGGTGCGGCCGTACAGCATCCGCTGCCGGGCACTGGTCAGCGTCAGCTTCTCCTTGGCGCGGGTCATGGCCACGTAACAGAGGCGACGCTCCTCCTCCATCTCCTCGTCGTCGCCCACGGCGCGATTGCCGGGGAACAGTCCCTCCTCCATGCCCACCACGTACACATAGGGGAACTCCAGTCCCTTGGCCGCGTGCATGGTCATCATGATCACGGCGTTCTCACTGTCGTCTGTGGCATCCAGATCGGTGTAGAGCGCGACCTCGTCCAAAAAACCCGCCAGCGTGGGGTTCTCCGGCTCGTTTTCCAGAAAGCTCTGGATGCTGGAGGCCAGCTCCTGGACGTTTTCAATGCGTCCCTGGCTCTCCAAATCGTTCTTCTCCATCAACGCCCGGACATAGCCGGTACGATCGCAGACGTACTGATAAAACTCCACCAGCGCCATGGTGCTGACCTTGCTGCGCATTTCTTCCACAAGGTCTGTAAAGGCTATCAGCTTGCCAGCTGCGTTCTTCAGCTCCGGGTGCTGGTCGGCATGGCGCATCACCTCATAGAGAGGCAAACCGTTGGCGGTGGCCAGCAGCTGGGCCTTGTCCAGCGTAGCCTCGCCGATCTTGCGGGAAGGGTTGTTGACAATGCGGCGCAGACGCAGATCGTCGGTGGGGTTATTGATGAGGCAGAGATAGGACATCATGTCCTTGACCTCAGCGCGCTCAAAGAATTTCCAGCCGCCCACCACTTTATAGGGCACACCGTTGCGGCGGAAGGCATACTCCAGCGCGTTGGACTGGGCATTGATGCGGTACAGCACGGCGTTGTCCTTCCAGTTCGCGCCCCGGTGATAGGCTGTCAGGATCTGGCCCACCACAAAGTTGGCCTCATCGCTTTCGTTGAAGGTGGTCTTTACCAGGACCTTCTCCCCCGCTCCGTTCTCCGTCCACAGGGTTTTGCCTTTGCGGCCCACGTTGTGACGGATGACCTCATTGGCGGCATCCAGAATGTTCTGGGTGGAACGGTAATTCTGCTCCAGCCGAATGACCCGGGCTCCCTTGTATTCGGATTCAAAGCTGAGAATGTTCTCAATATTGGCGCCGCGGAAACGGTAAATACTCTGATCGTCGTCGCCCACCACGCAGATGTTGCGCCGTCCGCCTGCCAACAGGCTGGCCAGCAGATACTGCAGGTGGTTGGTGTCCTGATACTCGTCGATGAGCACGTAGCGGAACTTCTGCTGATAGTATTCCCGGGTCATCTTGTCGGTCTGCAGCAGCCGGACGGTGTGCAGAATGATGTCGTCGAAGTCCAGTGCATTGGCGTCACGCAGCTTTTTTGTGTAAAGCTCATATACTTTACCTATCCTTATTTTGCGCCAGTCTCCATTGCTCTGTGCCGTCTTTGTAAACTCGGACGGCATGAGCATCTCGTCCTTGGCAGTGGAGATGACCGAGAGGATCTCCCGGACGGGAAAGGTCTTCTCATCCAGCGCCAGATCCTTCAGAATCGCCTTGATGACCCGTTTGCTGTCATCCGTATCGTAGATGGTGAAGTCCCGGGAGAAGCCCAGCTTGTCAATATCACGCCGCAGAATGCGCACGCAGGCCGAGTGGAAGGTGGCAGCCCACACATCCCGGGCGTCCTCCCCCAGCATCCGCTCCAGACGCTCCTTCAGCTCGTTGGCTGCCTTGTTGGTGAAGGTGATGGCCAACACCTCCCAAGGTCTGGCCGGCTCCACGGCACACAGATACTGCATCAGAGGCCGCTGGCTCTCCTCCGGCTCATCAGCGTATCTCTCCAGAAACTCCACCTCGTCCCCGGAGACGGGCATGGTAATCTCGTCGCAGTCGCTGCCCCGGCCGTAGCGCAGCAGGTTTGCCACCCGGTTGATGAGCACCGTGGTCTTGCCGCTGCCGGCGCCGGCCAGCAATAGCAGCGGCCCTTCCGTGGCCAGCACACCCTCGCGCTGCCGCGGGTTCAGGTGCCGGTAATCCGCCGCGATGGCACGGCGTCTTGCCTTGATAAATCTCTGTTCCAGTTCGTTCATAGCGACCTCTGTTCCCTGTTGATTTGTCCCCATTTTAATACAGTTTTCCCCTCCGGTCAACCTCCGGATCAGAATATTAGAAATTTTGTTCTATTTTGTGCTTGACAAAAACATTTGTTCGAGTTACAATGCAAATAGAACAATTGTTTTGCAGGAGGTAACTGCTATGACGACTCTCGGCTATATTATTGTGATCCTGGGCGCCGGCTCTATCGCCGTGAACCTGATGCGCCTCATCGACCGGATCGATCAGCCCCGGCGGAGCAGGCGTCACGCCTGTTGATGACAGGGCCATGGATCTGCTGGAAAAGCTTACGATTCTGTCTGACGCAGCCAAATACGACGCGGCATGCACATCCAGCGGGGTCAGACGTGGCTATCAGCCCGGGATGATCGGCAACACGTCCTCCTCCCTCATGGGCTGCTGCCACAGTTTTTCCGCTGACGGACGGTGCATCACCCTGTTGAAGGTGCTGATGACCAACTGCTGCGTGTACGACTGCAAATACTGCGTCAACCGCCGCTCCAACGATACGCGGCGGGCGGCCTTCTCGCCCCGTGAGCTGGCGGAGCTGACCATCGGCTTCTACCGGCGCAACTATATTGAGGGACTGTTTCTCTCGTCAGGCGTGCTGCGCAATCCGGACTACACCACAGAGCAGATGATCCGCAGTCTGGAGATCCTGCGGCACGACTACTGCTTTAACGGCTATATTCACGCCAAAGCCATACCCGGCACGTCCCCGGAGCTGGTGACCCGGCTTGGTCTGCTGGCCGACCGGCTCAGCGTCAACGTGGAGCTGCCCTCCGAGGCAGGGCTGCAGACGCTGGCGCCTGATAAGAGCAAGGCGGCCATCCTGCGGCCTATGGGACAGATCCGGGATGAAGTGGTGCAGAGCAAAGCCGAGCTGGTAAAGTATAAGCATGCTCCCAGCTTCGCTCCGGCCGGGCAGAGTACCCAGCTGATCGTCGGCGCCACAGGTGACAGCGACCGGCATATCCTGCATCTGACCGAATCCCTCTATCAGAAATACCGGCTCAAGCGGGTGTTCTACTCCGCCTATGTGCCGGTGGTGGAGAACTCCCTCCTCCCCGCTCTGGACACCAAGCCGCCCCTGCTGCGGGAGCACCGGCTCTATCAGGCGGACTGGCTGCTGCGCTTTTACGGCTTTCGCGCGGAAGAGCTGCTCACCGCCGAGCAGCCGGATTTCAACCCGTTGATCGATCCCAAGTGCAACTGGGCCATCGGCCATCTGGAGCAGTTCCCGGTGGAGATCATGTCCGCAGACTACGAGACGCTGCTGCGCGTTCCCGGCATTGGGCCGATCGGCGCCAAGCGGATCATCTCCGCCCGGCGTGTCTCTCACCTGCGCTTTGAGGATCTGAGCCGGCTGGGCGTGGTGCTGAAGCGCGCCCAATTCTTTATCACCTGCGGCGGAAGGATGCGCAGCGGACTGCGCTACTCTGCCTCCACCCTTGTGCGCCAACTGGAGAGCATCCAGCGAGGCGAGCTGCCGCCGGACGGTACGGCTGTCCAGCTATCCCTATTTGACTCTGCGGGGTGATCTTGTGGCATGGGAAGAAGTGATCTATCAATACGACGGCAGCTACGAGGGTTTTCTTTGCTGCGTCTATGAGAGCTATATCAACAAAGAATTCCCCATCGCCTTTTGCGGCGATGAGGAATGTTTTTCCCTCTATCCGGTTCGCTGCGTCATTACCATTTCCGACCACGCCAGGCGCGTCCAGCGCGGGCTGGAGAAGATGTCCATTCCCGGCGCCCAGATCCTGCGCCGGGTTTTTCTCACCTGCATGGAGGACAAGGAACAGCGGATGTACGCCTTTGCCCGCAAGCTCTTCTCCCAGGGCGGCACGTTTTTGAAAAATCAGTCGGACGAGGTCTATCACCCGCTGGCCGCTGCCATCCGCCATATGAACGGCGAGGTGGAAAAGCTGAAGGGATTTGTCAGATTCTCCGACTATGGCGGCGTGCTGGGCGCGGAGATCGAGCCGAAAAACCGGGTGCTCCCTCTGCTGCGCGGCTACTTCTGCAACCGCTGCGCCAATGAGGCGTTTTTTATCTACGACCGCACCCACCGGGATCTATTACTGTACGCCAACGGCCGCTCCCGGATTATGCGGGTGGATCAGCTGCAGCTGGATCTGCCCGGTGAGGAAGAGGTGCACTACCGGGAGCTATGGAAGCGGTTTTATGAGACCATTGCCATCAAGGAGCGGTTGAATCCCCGGTGTCAGGACATCCGGATGCCCAAGCGCTACCGTGGCACCATGACGGAGTTTTTGCCCACCGATCATGAGCGGCACCGAAATGCTATTCCTCCAGCTGCCGGCGCAGCTTTTCCAGGCTCCGCCGCTCCAGGCGGGATACCTGCACCTGCGAAACCCCGATGATCCGCGCCGTCTGTGCCTGGGTCATGCCCTTGAAAAAGCGCAGTAAAATCGTCCATTTTTCCCGCTCCGGGAGACTATCCACAGCTTCCCGGAGCGCGATTTTTTCCACCATGGATTCCTCCGGCGCATCCGTTCCCAGTACCGATTCCAGCGTAAGGCCGTCCCCGTTCTCCTGCTGCAGGGATTCCGGCGCGGCCAGCGCGAGATCGATCTCGGCGATCTCCTCCGCCGTCATGCCGGAGGCCTCCGCCAATTCGGACAGCCGAGCCTCCCGTCCGAGACTGCTGCGCAGCTGTTCCCGGATTTTGCGCAGAGCCTGTCCCTTCTCCTTCGTGGTCCGGCCAACCTTAACGGCCTGATCATCCCGCAGAAAACGCCGTATTTCCCCGGCAATTTTGGGTACGGCATAGGTGGAGAACTGGGTTCCGTATGTGAAGTCGAAGCACTTTACAGCCTTGATGAATCCAATGCATCCCAACTGATATAGATCCTCCGTCTCCACGCCGCAGCCCGTATAACGACGCACCACCGACCAGACAAGGCCCTCGTTCTCCTCCAGCACCGCGCGGCAGGCGTCATCGTCACCCTGCTGGGCACGCTCCAACAGCGCGAGCTGCCGGCTCATCGTCCCACGCCGACGCGGGTGGCGATACGCTTGCGCATGGTTACAGTGGTTCCCTTCCCGGGCTGGGATTTCACCGTCAGGCGATCCATGAAGCTCTCCATGATGGTGAAGCCCATGCCGCTGCGCTCAGCGCCGCCGGTGGTAAACAGCGGCTGCCGGGCCCGCTCCACATTGTCGATCCCTCGTCCCCAGTCCCGCACCGTGATCTCCAGCGTGCCGCCCTCGGCAAGACGCAGCTTGAGCAAAATACGCCCTAACTCATCGGGGTAGGCATGGACAATGGCATTGGTCACGGCCTCGCTGACAGCGGTCTTGATATCCCCCAGCTCGTCCAGCGTGGGATCCAACTGGGCGGCAAAACCCGCCGCGGCGATACGGGCAAAGCTTTCGTTGCTGCTGCGGCTCAAGAACTCGATCTTGACGTAGTTTTCCGTGCGTTTCATATGTACTCCTCCTTATTCGATGGATACCAACCGGGCAACGCCCGAGGCGTCAAACACCTTACGGGGCTGCGGCGGCACACGGCGCAGTGTCACCGTTCCGCCCAGCTCCCGCATACGCTGTCGGCACCGCATGACCACCGCAATGCCGGAGCTGTCCATGAACGTGACGCCTTCCAGATCCAGCGTCAGCTGCAGCGGCAGCGCTGTGTCGATCTCCTGTTCGGCGCGCCGGATCAGCCCCCTTGCGCCGTGGTGATCCAGCTCCCCCTTCAAGTGCAGCGTTAGTTGACGCTCCCGGCCGGACGCGCTGATCTCCATATTTCCGCCTCCTTCGTATAAATAATCACCGCAGATCCATGATCTGCGGTGATTATACCTTATTGGACGATATGCTTTTTGTCAGAAGCTGTCATGAAGCCGGAGAAATCAGAATTTCATTCCGGCGGCGGATTCTTCCAGCTTGGCGATGAGAGCACGGGCCTTCTCCGCCTTCTCGCGTTCGGCGTTGACCACGGCTTCCGGAGCCCTGGAGACAAACGCCTCGTTGCTCAGCTTGGCTTCCAGTCGGACCAGATTGTCCTTCGCCTTGGCCAGTTCCTTCTCGATACGCTCGCGCTCCTTCTCCAGATCCACCAGCTCGCTCAAGGGCATATAGACAGTGGCGTCGTGGGTGGCCACGGTGACCATGCCGGTGAGATCTGCGGGCGACTGGGTGAGCACCTCCACCTCGGAGGCATAGGCCAGACGGGTGATGAAGTGACCGCCCTCCTCGTAGGGTTTGGGCTGCGCGGTGGTGATGATGACCTTGGCCTTCTTGGACGGCGGCACGTTCATCTCGGCGCGGCGGGCACGGACGGCGGAGATGGCGTCCTTCACCGCCTCCATGGCGGTCTCATCCTCCGGGAAGTGAAGCTCGTCGCGGTAGACTGGCCAGGAGGCGCGGATCAGGAAATCGCCCTCGTGGGGCAGCGCCTGCCAGATCTCCTCTGTGATAAAGGGCATGAAGGGGTGCAGCAGCTCCAGAATGCGCAGCAGCACGTAGCACAGCACGTTCTCCGCAGCCAGACGGGCCTCGGGATCCTCGCCGTTCAGGCGGGTCTTGGTCAGTTCGATATACCAGTCGCAGTAGGTGTCCCAGATGAAGTCATAGATCTTGGCAGAGGCCACGCCCAGCTCATAGGCGTCCATATTGGTGGTGACCTCCCGGATGAGATCGTTGAGCTTGCTCAGCACCCAGCGATCCTCCCGCTCCAGCTTCTTGGGCAGTTCCACCTTGTCGATGGTCAGGTTCATCATCACGAAGCGGGAGGCGTTCCAGATCTTGTTGGCAAAGTTCCGCATGGCCTCGCACTTCTCCACATAGAAGCGCATGTCGTTGCCGGGGCTGTTGCCGGTGATGAGATTGAAGCGCAGGGCGTCGGCGCCGAACTGCTCCACCATCTCCAGCGGATCGATGCCGTTGCCCAGAGACTTGGACATCTTGCGGCCCTTGTCGTCACGCACCAGGCCGTGGATGAACACGGTCTTGAAGGGTTCCTTCTTCATCTGCTCCATACCGGAGAAGATCATGCGGGCCACCCAGAAAAAGATGATGTCATAGCCGGTGACCATGACGGAGGTGGGATACCAGTACTGGAGATCCGGCGCTTTGGTATCGGGCCAGCCCATGGTGGAGAAGGGCCACAGGGCGGAGCTGAACCAGGTGTCCAGCACATCCTCTTCCCGCGTCAGATGCTCGCAGCCGCACTTCTCGCAGCGGGTGGGATCCTGACGGCTGACGTTGATATGGCCGCACTCATCGCAGTACCATGCGGGGATCTGATGACCCCACCACAGCTGACGGGAGATGCACCAGTCGTGGACGTTCTCCATCCAGTTGGTATAGGTCTTGGTGAAGCGCTCCGGCACGAACTTGATGGTGCCGTCCTTCACGACGCGAATGGCCTCCTTGGCAAGGGGCGCCATCTTCACGAACCACTGGGCGGAAATCAGAGGCTCCACGTCGTTGTGGCAGCGATAGCAGGTGCCCACGTTGTGGGAATAGGGCTCCACCTTCACCAGATAGCCCTGCTCCTCCAGATCCTTCACCAGCTGCTTGCGGCAGGCGTAACGGTCCATGCCGTTGTACTTGCCGCCGTTTTCGTTGATGGTGCCGTCATCATTGATGACGCGGATGACCTCCAAATTGTGGCGCAGGCCCACCTCAAAGTCATTGGGATCGTGAGCGGGCGTCATCTTCACGGCGCCGGTGCCGAAGCCGATCTCGCAGTATTCATCGCCCACAATGGGGATCTCCCGGTTCATGATGGGCAGGATGCAGGTCTTGCCGATGAGGTGCTTGAACTTCTCATCCTCCGGGTTCACGGCCACGCCGGTATCGCCCATCATGGTCTCCGGACGGGTGGTGGCCACCACGATGTCGCCGCTGCCGTCACTGAGGGGATAGCGGATATGCCACAGATTGCCCGGTTTGTCCACATACTCCACCTCGGCGTCGCTGAGAGCGGTGAGGCAGTGGGGGCACCAGTTGATGATGCGGCTGCCCTTGTAAATAAGGCCCTTGTCGTACAGCTCGCAGAAGGCCTCGCGGACGGCCTTGGAGCAGCCCTCATCCATGGTAAAGCGGGAGCGGCTCCAGTCGCAGGAAGCGCCCAGCTTCATCTGCTGCTCCACGATGCGGTTGCCGTACTTCTCCTTCCACGCCCAGACGCGCTCCAGGAACTTCTCGCGGCCCAGATCGTAGCGGGTCAGGCCCTCCTCGTTGCGCAGGTTCTCCTCCACCTTGATCTGGGTGGCGATACCGGCGTGGTCGGTTCCGGGCAGCCAAAGCGCGGCGTAGCCCTGCATCCGCTTGAAGCGAGTCAGAATGTCCTGCAGGGTGGAGTCCATGGCGTGGCCCATGTGGAGCTGTCCCGTCACGTTGGGGGGCGGCATGACGATGGAGAAGGGCTTTTTATCCGGGTCAGACTCCGCCCGGAAGCAGCCGTTGTCCATCCACATTTTGTAGATCCGGGACTCCACGTCCTTGGGATCGTACACTTTCGGCAGTTCTTTTCTCATGGGGATCGTTTCTCCTTTTTCAGAATGTCGGCAAAAACAGAAAAAACGCCCTGTTTTGCCGCAGCAAAACAGGGCGAACAAAGTCCGCGGTACCACCTGTATTCGGGATCGCTCCCGCACTCTGCCGGCACAGCCGTGCCGTGTCCCGCTAACGGAGGGCATCCGTCGCCGCCTACTGATCCTTTCGGGGCGCTGCTCCGGGACGACTTGGGCGGGGCTTCACGGGAGCTTACACCGACCGCTCCCTCTCTTTGCATCCGCTGACCGCTTACTGCTTCCCTTCATCGCATTTATGGACGCAAGTATAATACAGTTTTTTTCGCTTGTCAAGCGTCAACCGTACTTTCCAGCCTCACCGTGAGGTGCGCATTCTCCGCCGCGGCGTCCTCCATCACCTGACGCATCAGCTGCAGGCCGGGCGCTGTCCAGTTCACAAGAATCAGCTCCGTGTCCTCATGGATGTCCGTCAGACAGTCGTAGAGGGCATCCAGATTGCGGCCGTACCACGCGGGAAAATGCAAACTCCGCGCCAGCTTGCTGTGCACCCGGCTGCGATACTTCAAAATGCTGCCATCCAGAATCAGGCGCATCATCCCGCCTCCTCTCCGTAGAGCAACTCGAACGTCTTATAGTGGTCTCCAGTATAATAAATCAGTCCATCATTAGAGAATACGATTCGCTTTGCGCCGCGGCTGCTTGCGCCGAGGGTGTCGATATCGCACTCCGTATAGGTGCGTCCGCTCTTTGTCGGGAGTTTCTTCTCATAGTTTCCGAACCGGTCGCCGCCGATGCACATACCCGGCGCGTAAGGCTCCAGAGAACCGCCGGGCCAGCCCATCTTCTCTGCGTCCTTTTTGGTGATGAAATTGTCGGGCAGATGGCCGTAGGTATGCAGATAGAGCGCCACGTCCTCCTTGGACGTATAGGTGCCCTTTTCGTCCAGTTTTTGGTCGGGATCATCCGTTGGGTCGCCGGTTGACGGATCGTCCGTCGGGTCGGTTGTCGATGGATCGGAGGGAGTGTTTCCGTCGTCCGTCTGGCTTGTCTGCTGGCTGGAGGAATCGTTTACAGGGAGCTGGGTCAGGCTGCCGCTGCGCATCCACTGGATCACAGCCAGAATGACAATCACAGCAACGACGGCTATGCCGAGCCACCGCTTTGCGTTCTTCATATATCTCACCTCTTGTAAAAGCTTTTCCCTATCATACGGCAAAACGCCTCGCGCTGTCAAGACAAAACCGGCGTGCCCAACGGATCGAGCACCCCGGTTTTATGTAATGCTATTTTACTTTACAGTATAATGCAGATAAGGCCTGCGCCGCCCTCATTGATGATTCGCTCCAGCGCCTCCCGCATTTTCTTCTGGGCATCCTCCGGCATCCGTTTCAGCTTGGCCTGCAGATCGTCGCCTACGATTTCATGGAAGCTGCGGCCGAAGATGTTGGACTGCCAGATCTTGCTTGTATCCCCCTCGAACTCCTGCAGCAGGTAATTGACCATATCCTCAGACTGCTTTTCGTTGCCCACGATGGGCGAGACAGTGGTCTCGATATCCGCGCGAATCATATGGATGGACGGTGCGCTGGCCTTCATGCGCACGCCGTAGCGCCCGCCCTGCCGCACGATCTCCGGATCCTCCAGGATCAGCTCATCCACGCCGGGCATCACGATACCGTATCCCGTTTCCTTCGCATCGCGTAGGGCGACGGAGACTTTGTCATATTGTTGTTTCACCGCAGCAAGCGCTGTGAGCTGCTCCATCAGGTCGCCGTCGTCCGTCACATGCAGGCCAGAGCGCTCACTGAGAGTCTGGTAAAACAGCTTGCGGGGCATGGCGATCTCGGCAGCAGCAACACCTGTACCCAGATCAATGGAGCGGAGCCGGGCAGAGCCGACGTTCTCCTCCTGTGCCATGTTCGTGATACATCCGTCCAACTGGCGGATATGACGCAGCTCGGTGGTCTGGTCACGTATGGTCTGGTAGAGATTGCTGCGAATGGGGTGATCCACCGGAAGGGCGTCCACCCATGCGGGCAGGAAAAGGTCCAGCTCCTGTAGAGGGAACTCATAGAGCAGATCCCGCATCAGCTCTGTCACATCCTCATCGCCCAGCTCCTGGCAGTTGACGCAGACGCACTTGGCGCCGCAGCGCCGCTGGATCTCCTCCGCCGTTGCCTGCGCCGCCGCACCCTCCGGATCCCGGGAGTTGACCAGCACGATAAAGGGTTTGCCGATCTCCTGCAGCTCCCGTATTACGCGCTCCTCCGCCTCCCGGTACTCCTCTCGGGGAAATTCCGTCACTGTTCCATCGGTGGTAATGACGATCCCCACCGTGGAATGGTCGGTGATAACCTTGCGTGTGCCGATCTCCGCTGCCTCCGTCATGGGGATCTCATGATCGAACCACGGCGTCATCACCATGCGGGGCGCCAGATCCTCAAACTGTCCCACGGCGCTGGGGATCATATATCCAACGCAGTCTATGAGCCGCACGGAGAAAGACACCCCCTCCTCCAGCTTAACCTCCACCGCTTCCTCCGGCACGAATTTGGGCTCCGCCGTCATAATGGTGCGGCCGGAGCCGCTCTGCGGCAGCTCGTCCTTGGCCCTGTCGCGGCGGAAGGAATCGCCGATGTTGGGGATCACCTGTGTCTCCATGAAACGTTTAATGAAGGTGGATTTCCCCGTCCGTACCGGGCCTACCACGCCGATGTATACGCTGTTCCCCGTGCGAACAGCCATGTCCTGATAGATGGATGTGGTTTGATTCATAATGCTCCCTCCGTACCGTAACAGCTTGTTGCTCTATTAATATGACGCAGCCTACCGGTTTAGAAGCAGAAATACACCGAAATGACAGTAAAGCAATATTGCTTTACTGTCATTTTGTTTCAGCTCATTTTTATAATCTCACTCTTCAGACGTGAGATGATTCGCTTTTCCAGCCGGGATATGTAGGACTGGGAAATGCCCAGCTTGTCGGCCACCTCCTTTTGAGTCAGCTCCTTGTGCCCCCGCAGCCCGAAGCGCATGGTGATGATATCGCGCTCCCGCTTGCCCAACCGGGAAACAGCGGCATGAAGCAGCTGACGGTCCACGTCCTGCTCAATAGGACGCATGACGATATCGCTGTCCGTACCCAGTACGTCGCTGAGCAACAGCTCCTTGCCGTCCCAGTCGGTATTCAGCGGCTCGTCGAAGCTGACCTCCGTGCGGGAATTGCTGGTCTTGCGCAGGTGCATGAGGATCTCGTTCTCGATGCAGCGGGAGGCGTAGGTGGCCAGCTTAATGTTCTTGTCGGAGCGAAAAGTGTTCACCGCCTTGATGAGCCCAATGGTGCCGATAGAGATCAGATCCTCGATGTTGATACCGGTGTTTTCAAAACGACGGGCCAGATAGACAACAAGCCGCAGATTCCGCTCGATAAGCGTCTGGCGGGCGGCAGGATCGTCCTGCTCCAGTCGGGCGATCAGTTCCGCCTCCTCTTCCCGCTGGAGCGGCGGAGGCAGCGTGTCGCTGCCTCCAATGTACATCACCTTACACGGCCTGATCCATCCCCTGATCCACTGCCGGACGGCGCGCCAGATCTTTCCCATATGCTCTCCCCTCTTCTCCGCCCCACAGGGCGTGATATGCGCCGCCGTCGCTGAGCGGCCCCTCAGACAGTGCCAACAGCGCCCGTCGGTGATCCATCCCATTTACAGTGATGGACTCGCTGCGGTAGGCCAGCATCAGCCCGGCCGGTACGCCGACGCTGCGAAACGGCAGCAGTGAAAAGCCCCCGCCCATGCAGATGCGGTGCAAATGCACCATCTTTTCCTCCGGTGACAGGTGCTGGCGCAAAATATCGCTGACCTCCTCAGGCAAAAGCGCATACAGCGTCTCCTGCTCCAGAACAAGCACCGCCTCGCCGTTTGCCGGATCACACAGCGTATTCCCCGTGTCATACAGGGCACGGACTGCCTGCTTCCTTCCGCCGATGGTGACTGTGATATCCATAATCTCTCCTCCTCCGTGGCGCAGGCCCCGCCGGAACAGGAGCTGCACCAGGCCATAAAATACGGCAGCCGAGCCGATAAAAACCGGCCAGCTGATCCTCGCACGGTACAGCATCCCGGCAAACTGACCCGGTGAACCGCAGGCAAGACCAACTGCCAGAATCAGCCCCGCCAGCGCGCCGGAGAGCAGCAGGAACAGCGCCGTCAATTTCAGTCTGCGCGGCTGCTGCCAAAAGGCCAGCAACGCAAGGCCTGTGCCGGAGGCAATTTTGCAGACCGGATGTGCCAGAATACCGCAGCCAGGCAGGAACACTGCCACGGCATACGCGCCGCCCAGCGCGGCGCACAGTGCCAGCCGCTTTCTGCGCAGCGGCACACCGGCAAGCCGTTCTGCTGCGAGCAGCAGCAGGTAATCCGCCAGCGCATTGAGCGCGAACACCCGGTCGATGTAGATCACCGTCACCGATCTCACCTCCCTCCGTGCCAGCTCATTATAACGGCAGTGAATTGAAAAACACGTCAAAAAAGAGCCCGCCGTAAGGCAGGCTCTTTACCACCAATTGTTACATTTCAAAATCAAAAATAGCTTTTTCCTCCAGTAAGTCCCCGTATTCACGTTTCCACAAGCGGTGCATTTCAGAGGCATCGTACAGCGGCAGCGCATCCTTGTCCATGTCCAGTGCGATCATCACGTCATAGCGGTTGTCCCTGGCGATGCAGCAGGGATAAATCACCGCGCCGTGTACGCCCGGAATCTCCGCTGCAACGGAGAACAGCTGACGAATGGGCTCCACCAGCGCCGCTTTGTCGGTGACGCGATCATTGGACTTTGCCAGAATCAAATGCTTCATCTGCTGCTCCTCATCTGAAAATATACGGAAGCACCAGGCCGGCCATCATCAGGACTGCCATCAAGAGTGCAATTCCCATGACCACATATCGTCTCCAGTTCTTCTTCATTTCGGTTCCTCCTCTTCCGAAAGTATACGGCGAATCGCCTTTTCTACCTTGCGCCTGGGCGCCATTACCTCATGGCCGCAGCCCAGGCAGCGCAGCTTGATATCCATGCCCACGCGCAGCACCTCCCACGTCTTGCTCCCGCAGGGGTGCTGGCGCTTCAGTTCCACCTTGTCGTGCAGCTTCAGATCCACGTTTTCTCTCCTATTTCTCGCCTTTGATGAGATCCCAGTAGCGTTTGGCGGCCTGCTCGGTCTTGTTGTCGCCGTATTCGTAATAACGTCTGTCTCCCAGCACCTCCGGCAGATAGCGCTGCCTGACGTAGTGGTTGGGGTAGCTGTGGGGGTATTTGTATTTTGCCGCCGGTGCACTGCCGGCGCTGTCGGCATGAACGTTCTGCAAATGGCGCGGGATGTTCCCCATGGCGCCGTGTTCAATGTCTGCCATAGCGGCGTTAATGGCTGTCTCGGCGGAGTTGGACTTTGGCGCCGTAGCCAGCATCAGTGCCGCCTCTGCCAGCGGGATCCGGGCCTCCGGCAGACCGATCTGCACCGCAGCGTCTACGCAGGCTTTCGTAATGGCAATGGCCTGGGGGTAAGCCAAACCGATGTCCTCTGCCGCAATCACCAGCAGTCGCCGGCAGGGGGACAAGAGATCGCCGGCAGTCAGCAGGCGTCCCAGATAATAAACTGCCGCATCCGGATCAGAGCCCCGGATGGACTTTTGGAGAGCGGAGAGCAGATCGTAGTGGTCGTCCCCCTCTCTGTCGTACCGCATGGCACTGCGCTGGGCCAACTGTAAAGCGTCATCCCTTGTCACATATAGCACACCGTCTTTGGGTCGTGCGGACTGAAACAGCAGCTCCACGGCGTTGATGGCCTTGCGCACGTCACCGCCGCAGGAGGCAGCAATAGCGGATGGGACGGTATCCTCCCAAGTGAAAGGCAGACTGCTGCGCTTGCTCTCGATGCGCAAGGCGCGCTCCACAGCGGGCAGCATCTCCTCTGCTGTCAGAGGTTTAAACTCAAAAACAGTGCTGCGGGAGAGCAACGCATTGTAAATGTAAAAATAGGGATTCTCCGTGGTAGAGGCGATCAGGGTAATTTTCCCGTTCTCCATAAACTCCAGCAGGCTTTGCTGCTGCTTCTTGTTGAAATACTGGATCTCGTCCAGATAGAGCAGCACGCCGTTGGGGGCCATCATGGTGTCCACATCGGCGATGATGCTTTTCACGTCCTGCAGGGATGCCGTGGTGGCGTTGAGATGATACAGGGCCTTCTCCGTGCGCTTGGCAATGATGTTGGCAATGGTAGTCTTTCCTGTGCCGGAGGGACCGTAAAAAATCAGATTGGCGGAAGTACCGCTCTCGATGAGTCGGCGCAGCATGGCCCCTTCACCCAGCAGATGCTTCTGCCCCGCCACCTCGTCCAGCGACTGGGGACGGATCTCATCGGCCAAGGGTCTCATACGGTCACCTCCTACCCTTTTCTCGATCCTGTATTATATCATGGTTTGCAATTTTCTGCAACCGCTGATATAATGTGCGTGAGGTGATGCCGAATGAAGTCGAAAACCGATACCGCCGCCATCATTGAGCGGCTGAAGGAACTGTATCCCGACGCGGTGTGCTCGTTGGATTACGGAAAGGACTATGAGCTGCTGATCTCCGTGCGTCTCTCTGCCCAGTGTACCGATGCCCGGGTCAATCTGGTGACTCCCGCTCTCTTTGCCCGCTTCCCCACGCTGGAGGCCTTTGCCGCCGCCGATGTGGACGAGGTAGGTAAATACATCCACTCCTGCGGCTTCTGGCGTGCCAAAGCCCGTGACATTGTCGGCAGCGCGCAACAGCTCCTGGAACGTTTCGGAGGCCGCGTGCCGGACAATATGGAGGATCTTCTCTCCCTGCCCGGCGTAGGGCGCAAGACCGCCAATCTGCTGCTGGGAGACATCTACGGCAAGGAGGGCTACGTCTGCGACACCCACTGCATCCGCATCACCGGGCGGCTGGGTCTCACCGACGGCAGCAAGGATCCCCTGAAGGTGGAGCAGCAGCTGCGGCAATGCATCCCGCCGGAGGAGTCCAGCAACTTCTGCCACCGCATGGTGCTGTTCGGACGGGAAACCTGTACCGCCCGAAGTCCCAAATGTCAAGGTTGCCCGCTGAGGGAGCTGTGCGGCAATCCCGCGGAATAACAATACATACCGAGCGTGCCTGCCCGAATGGGCAGGCACGTTTCTTTTTCCCCGTCATATACTGCCATGAGGAATTGAGGAGGTGTTTTCCCCATGGATCAGAGGGATATGATCGAACGGCTGAAACGGGATCCCGCTGCGCTGCAGGCACTCATGAACTCGCCTGACGCCCAGGCGCTGATGCGCATGCTGCAAGGCGGAGACGGCGGACAGGCGCTGAACAGGGCAGCTTCCCAGGCGGCCGGCGGCAATACAGCCCAGATGACACAGATGCTGAAGAACATCATGTCCACGCCGGGCGGCGCCCAGCTAATCAGACGGATCACCAAAAGCCTGCAAAAATAAAGGAGGGAGGATTTCATTGTGGCCGAACTGGAGGATAAACTAAACGCGTTGCTGTCCGATCCGGACAGCATGGCACAGGTCATGCAGATGGCCCAGCAGCTCTCGGCCACCATGGGACAGACGGAGCCGACCGCTCCCCCGCCGCCTAAAGAGCAGACTTCATCGGTTGTACCGGACGGTTTGGATCCACAGCTGCTGACGCGGCTGCTGCCGCTGATCAAAGAATACAGCCAGAGCAACAGCCAGACCATGCAGCTGCTGATGGCGTTGAAGCCGTTTCTCAAGCCGGAAAAGCAGGAAAAGGTGGCACGGGCGGCACAGCTATCGCACCTGATCCACATCGGAAAGAAATTCCTGCTGGAGCGGAGGGATGGCCATGTATAATCGCTATATCCGGGATGACTACGGCCGCTATGAGCGGGTTCCCCAGTACGACACGCCGCCCGTTTCTCCGCCGCCACCCCAGCCATCGCAGCCATCTCAGCCATCGCAGCCATCGTCTCCGACGTATGAGCGTGAGCCGGAACATTCTGCACCGCTGCCCTTCCACGATCCCCCTTCTCCGCCGAAGCCAAAGCTGCCGGATCTCAAGTTTTTCGATCAGCTGCTGGATAAGCTGCATCTGGGGGACATGGATTCCGGGGATCTGCTGTTGCTTCTGATCCTCTTCCTTCTTTTCCGTCAGGAGGCGGATGAGGAGGTGCTGATTGCACTGGGACTGCTGCTGATTCTGTAGGAGCACCGTTTTCCCCTTTCCTTCATAGAATGAGATGTAAACCAAAGGAGGAAAACGACGATGGATCAGGACAATGAGATCATGCAGGCCCGTGTCATCCGGGTAAGCAGGAGCAATCTGCTGGTACGGGACTGCCGCACCGGACAGAGCGTTCAGGTCAACACCGAGCGCGCCAGACGGTTTCGAGTGGGCCAGCGTATCATCATTCAATACAGTGGCGCCATGACTATGAGCATTCCGCCCCAGATCAGTGCCATTGACATCACTCCCAATGTGAGGTGCTGAAGAAACTAACCTGCCCGGTCAACCGAACAGCTGCTGATTGCGCGAACAGCACGAAAAAGCACTGAATTGAATACTTCATCTGACTGACGCCGCTTCTACAGTGGCGTCGGTCTTTCTTTGGGCAAATCGAACGGCGTCCGATTATGCCAAATTTGCCTGCTGTCCTTTGCGTCATATTCACTGCCATTATCTCATTGATCCATGGCAGCTTTCCATCGTATGCCGATATTCTCTTTCCATAGTATTGCCCCCTGATGCAGAACTTTTTGTCCAGCACCAGAGGGCTATACCTATTGACCGTTCTTGGTGGTTCTGTTCAGCGCTCTCCGGGTCATTTATTCTGATAAAACATCAGATAGTGCCGCTAACGCGCAGAACCGCAATGCCGGGCTCACTGATCCAGGTGCCATCCTCACTCTGGGTAAAGGTGGCGCCAGGCACTGTGATGAGACCGCGAGCGGTGGCAAACTCACCGGTGATCTCATCATAGCTGTAATCGGAAGCGGGCAGTGCCTGACCGTCCATCGTTACAGTGATGTCGGTGAGAATGGGATCAAATGTGTCGGACACAACGATATCGGCATCCGCTCCCGCTTCCGCGCCGGAGTTTTGGATGGTGAAGGTATAGTTCAGCTCAGCGCAGCCGGTGACCACCTCCGGATCCAGAGACTTGGTGATAGACAGCTGTGGATCCATCTCCATGGGAACCGTGGCCGAAGCAGTCAGCGCTGCGGGGATGCAGGGCCCGGCAACGGTGACGGTGTTGGTGATTTCCGCATCCAGTCCCAGCGGCGCAAAGGGCGTCACAAGGGTCTCGTAGATCAGCACCACGTTGGCCTCGGCAGGCACCTCAATGTCGCTGATGACCAGCGGAGGTCCGGCCTCCACGTCCGGTGCGCTCGTCACAGCGCCGTCCACCAGATAGACCAGACTGCCCTCCACGTAGGACAGCGGATATACAGTTTCACCCTCGAACTCATAGCCGCCCAGATCGTCGGTAACAGTGACGTCGCCCACGGGCGTATCGCCGCTGTTGACGATACTGACCACATAAACAATCGTGCCGCCCGGCCGATAGCTATCCGTTACTGCGGTCTTGCTGACGGAGACGAGTTCCCGGATCTCGCCGGTAACCACATTGGAGTTGACGGTGCCGCCCGTATAGGTCAGAGTCGCCTGATTCGTAAAAATTGCCAAAAGATTGACCTCCCGATGCGAAGCACCGAGCGCAGAGCCTCGATGCTCCGCGTTTTGTTTATTTGCAGGGGTTGGCTGCCCTGCCATCCATTCTATGATGAAAGGGACGGATCGGACACAAGGGTCGGAACAATTCGTTCCGCCCCTCAAGCTGTCAACAAAGTGTCGACAGCTTGAGCGGCAAATTCAAAAACATCGAAAAATGTTCCTGAATTTGCATGGATTTTATGTGAAGGGGGACTCCCATCCCCCTTCACAATCCCTCATGCATGTCGAAAACTCTTCGAAAGAACCTTTGTCTACAGTCTAAGGCGCGGAACGATTCGTCCCGCGCCTTGTGTTATCCTGATAAACTTACCGCGATCTGCGGATCACGCCGTGTACAAAGCCCAGCATCTGCTTGGCAATCCCAATCAAGTGCGTATAGGAGAAATACTTTACACTGTTTGCCACCAATGCGTATTCCCCGATAAACTCATAGTTATCTGCTCCGAAGCTGCGCTTGAAGGCTTCAATTCCCACAAAGTCCTCCCGCGGTTCACATTTGCCCAGCGTGCCGTCGCTGTCCGCCGGTGCGTCATTCACCAGAACATAGCCAAGGTCATGGTAGCGGCAGCCCAGGTCAATGGAACGGCAGATGCGGCGGAAATTGAAAAAATGGCTGGCGCGCAAATTGTTGCGCAGCAGGTTTCTGGCGCCGCCGAACAGACAGGATCGGATGCCGCCGTAATTGGAAGTGACGCCGCCGGCCACAGCCACGCGATCGCCCATGCCCTCGGTCTCCCGGATGCGCTCGGCAAAATGCTCATGCTGCTTGTCGATGCTGTCGATCTCCTCCCTGATGCCCCGGAGCTTCTTCTCCGGTGCTGTCTCCAGAGATGCCTCCAGCACAGCCTTGCGCTTCTGTCGCTCTTCCTCCTGGGCAGTGTCCTTCTGCTTATCATAGTAGATCAGCATAACATCCATGCCTTGAGGTCCAAAGACCTTCATAAGGTTTTTCACGTAATCGTTGTTGCGCTGTGTGAAGTCGTTGCGGTCGGAGGTGTCGTCCATAATGGCAGCGAAGTCCTCCAGAATCCGCGGATCCTTCTCCACGTCGTCGATGGTATAAACTGCCTCGGTCAGACCGCGGCTCTCCCCCACCCGTACAGAGTAACGTACGCCCTTCTCAAAGCTCTTGAGGAGGCTCTGGGCTGTAACCGGCTTCTCCTCCCTGTCAAAAAGCGGGACGAGCATCTGAACCGGAGCCTTATAGACATATTTGGAAACGGTGGGATTCAGCACAAAACCTGCCTTCAGCAGACCGTTGTGGACGGCAACGCCGCTCTCCTGCTTCTCCCCGTTGATGCGCAGCGGAATGCAGGGATCCAGAAACAGCGCAAAGCCGCCGTATCTCTTCATCTCTGCGGTCATGTAGGCGGCAAACTGGCGGAGCAGTTCCCCGTCCGTATAGTCGCACACCGGACCGGCCGGGCAGTACCAAAGCTTGCCCGCACCGGGAATGGAGCGGATCAGTACAAGAGCTGTCAGCACTCTCTCATCGCCGCGAAAACCGCTGTAAAACCGGTGCCCCCATGTTGTCTTTGCTTCCGCCCACTTGGCCGACTGCAGATACTGTCCGCCATGGGACAATACGTAGCTCTCAAAGGATTCAAGATCCTTTTCCTCCGTAAAAGAATACATTTCACTCACCGCTTTTCACCTTATTTGCTGCGGATACGTTGAGCAGTTGCCGCCGTTTTGGGCGCATGAGTGCGCTTCATTCTGCGGCTTCGCTGCTCCAGCCGGCGTCGGATCGCCTGCTCTGCGCAGCGAATATCGCCGGGATAGGGTACGTCTTCCCCATTGATCACATTGCTGTCCTCAGCACCTTTGCCCAGGATCAGCACAATGTCACCCTTCCGGGCCATGCCGATGGCCTTGGATATGGCCTTTTGACGGTCTGTGATGGTCTCATAATTATCAAGATCGCGGATATTCTCGCTCATCATGGCGGCAATATCCTCCACCTTTTCGTTGCGGGGATCTTCCAGCGTCCAGATACAGTGATAGCTGTTGCGGGCAATGGCCTCGCCCACGAACTTGCGCTTGTCCCGATCCCGGCCGCCGGCCTGACCGGACACAGTGATGATCCGCTTACCGCCCAGTTCCTTAACAAAATCCATCAGCTTCCGGATCCCGTTGGGCGTATGGGCATAATCCACGATGACGCCGTAATTCTGGCCGAGTGAGACGGATTCCATACGGCCGTCCACATGGAGTCGCGGGAGTCTTTCGATCAGCTGCTCCATGGGGTTCCCCAGTGACAGACACACCAGCATGGCCTCTGCCAAATTTTCTACGTTAAAAGCACCGACCAGCGGTGAGCAGAATGAGTATTCAGTACCGCCGTAGGAGAATGTAACATCTGTTCCGTCAGAACGTAGTACGTAGTTCATGATCCGAAGATCGTTATCCTCCCCGCGTCCATAGGTCACAACATTTTTCGACACGGAACAAAAGTCCTCAAAATGGGCATCGTCCCGATTCAAAACAGATGGACCGTCGTTCTGAAGAAACAGTTGCTGCTTGCAGGCAATGTAATTCTCCAATGTCTTGTGGGTATTCAGATGCTCGCTGGTCACATTGGAGATGGCGGCAGCATCGAAACGAAGGCCCTTTAAACGGCCGTAGAAGAATGCCTCAGAGCTTGCCTCCATGGCGACATACCGGCAGCCGTGATCAAGGAAAGCCCGAAAGAAGGCCATCCAATGGCCCTTATCAGGGGTAGTATTGGGGTTATCCGCCTCATAGCCGCGGCAGGATGCGCCGTTGGTTCCGATATAGCCACAATTCTCCTCCCCCAAGAGCTTCTGGATAATGGATGCCGTGCTGGTTTTTCCGTCTGTCCCTGTTACGCCGATGACACAAATCGTATCCTGCGGACGGTTATAAAATCGATCGTACAGTTCATCCAGCACCGCGTCAACATCATCAACGCGCACGCAAGGAATAGAACAATTCACATTCCGGGAGACGACAGCTGCTACTGCGCCATGAGCGGCAGCATCGTCAATATAATCATGCCGGTCCACATTGACGCCTTTGATGCACAAAAAAAGGTCGCCCGGTTCCACCTCACGTGAGTTGGTTCGCAGGCCAGTTATTTCCAAATCCGATTCAATTTTCAGGTGAGGGAACAGATCCTGCAATTTCATGTTAAGTCATGCCTTTCCACACAAGAGAATACTCTCTGCATCTATTCTGATTTTGTTTTATTATACCCGCAATTTTATGTTCTGGCAAGGTGCATTATTGCTGAATTCAACGAAAGAATAGCAAACCGCCGAAGCATTTGCTCCGGCGGTTTCATTATTATGCTGAGTCAGACCTCAATCAGTTCATATTCGCGGCTGCCGTAGCCAAGCTGTGCTGCGGCCTCGATGGTGTGGATGCCGTGGCGGGATTCCACACGCTCCAGAAAATGGGCCTGACCGGGATCGTCCTTGGCAGCGTAAACCAGATCGATGCAGGCTTGATCAATGGCGATGGGATCAAGAGAGGCCAGGATTCCGATATCCTTCATGCAGGGATCCTCCGCCACACCGCAGCAATCGCAATCCACAGAGAGATTCTTCATCACATTGATAAAGGCAATCCTGCCATCAAAGTGCCGAACGACTGTAGAGGCGGCATCCGCCATAGCCTCCAGGAATCGATCCTGCTCAGCATGAACATCCCAGGCTTTCACATTGTCGCTGGACACACCTCCGGAATGGATCAGCGCCTTGCCCTCCCGGGAGGCACATCCGATGGATAGCTGCTTCAGTGCGCCGCCGTAGCCGCCCATGGGATGCCCCTTAAAATGGGCCAGGACGAGCATGGAGTCATAATTCACGATATTTTTACCCACATGATTCTCATGGAGTACCTTGCCGTTCTCCACAGGCCAGATCAAATCCGGACCCTCTGCATCCATCAGATCCACGTGGAAAGCCTTGCTCCAGCCATGGTACTCCATCAGCTTCCAATGCTCCTCGGTGTAATCACGAACGCCGCCAAAGGCTTTGCCATAAGCGGTGTTGCATTCGACAACGGTTCCGTTCACGGTCTCAACCATGGGGCGCCAGAAATCTGGCCGGAGAAAGTTCTGGTTGCCCTTTTCGCCGGAATGAAGCTTAACAGCCACCTTGCCCGGCATTTCGACCTCCAGCTTGCGGTAGAGCTCCACAACCCGTTCAGGTGTTATTTCTCTGGAGAAATAGACTTTCGATTTCATTCCATTCACCTCATATAATCATGTCAAGTGTTTATATGGCTATTATTCCAGATTATATCCATGTATGTCAAGACATTTCGGTCATAAACATTTTCATTCAGAGGATATTCATAAAAAACTGTAGGGCCTAACTACTTTAAAGAGGGCTGTGTTTCAAAGAAACACAGCCCTCCTGAATGAGATATGCAATTTAGAACAGGCCGTGGCCTATAATCCAGATTGCAATGGCGAAGACGATTCCGAAAGGCAGAGCGATAAGGAATGCTGCTCCAAGAGCTCCAAGAATAAAGCTCCTGCGTTCTGCGCGGCTCATCTGATCCGATGTATCCCACGGACGGTCCTTATTATCAGATCGCTCAGCTTCTTTCTTTTTAGACGGCGTTGATTGTGGGAATCGAAATCCCCACAAATTCGGTCGCTCCACACCGCTCATGTCTACGATGGTGCGGCCATCGTCATCATCAAAGGTCTTCTTATTCTTTGCCATCTTACTGATCAAACAGGTGGCAGACCACATAGTGGCCCGGCTCAATCTCACGCTGCTCAGGCACAACTTCCTTGCAGATCTCCTTGCACATAGCGCAGCGAGTGTGGAACTTGCAGCCCTTGGGGGGATTTGCAGGAGAAGGAATGGAGCCTTCCAGCACGATACGGTTCATCTTGGCATCCGGATCGGGGATAGGGATAGCGGAGAACAGGGCCTTGGTATAGGGGTGCAGCGGATTACGGAAGATATCCACCGTCTCGCCGTACTCCACCAGGCTGCCCAGATACATAACACCGACAGTATCGGAGATATGCTCCACCACGGACAGATCGTGGGAGATAAACAGATAGGTCAGGTTGTGCTTCTGCTGCAGATCCTCCAGCAGGTTAATAATCTGAGCCTGGATCGACACGTCCAGAGCAGAAACGGGCTCATCGCAGACCACGAATTCGGGGTTCAGAGCCAGAGCGCGGGCGATGCAGATACGCTGGCGCTGACCGCCGGAGAACTCATGAGGATAACGATCCTTGTGGAAGGACTGCAGACCGCAGTCATCCATGATCTGATCGATGTAGTCGTTGAACTCTTCTTTGGGCACCAGATTGTGCTCACGCACCGCTTCGCCGATAATCTCACCGACCGGAAGGCGGGGAGACAGACTGGAAAACGGATCCTGGAAGATGATCTGCATCTTGGGGCGCATGGCGCGCATCTCTTTGGAAGAGAGGTCATAGACCTCCTGGCCATTGAAGAGCACCTGACCGCCAGTCTTCTCACCGGACAAACGCAGGATGGTACGGCCGGCGGTGGTCTTGCCGCAGCCGGACTCGCCCACCAGGCCCATGGTGGTGCCGCGCTTCAGATTGAAGGTGACGCCATCCACAGCCTTGACATAGCCGACGGTATGGGGAATCAGACCACCCTTGATGGGAAAGTACTTCTTCAGGTTATTGACCATCAGAATGTACTGCGGATCATAGGTGACCGGCTCATAGGTATCGTCAATCACGAGATTGGGATTTTTCTCTTCACTCATGGTCAATCCTCCTTCCTCTGGTCATAGTAGCGATAGCAGCTGACATAATGGGTATCAGACAGCTTGACCTCGCAGGGATACTCGCCATTGCACTTCTCGACACACATCTCGCAGCGATCTTTGAAGTAGCAGTAGTCGGGCATGTTGATGGGATTAGGAACCTTGCCAGGGATGGAATACAGCTTGTCGACCTGCTTGCCGACAACCGGCTTGGAAGCCATCAGGCCAATGGTGTAGGGGTGAGCGGGATGATGGAAAATATCATCGGCGGTGCCTTTTTCCACGATACGGCCTGCGTACATGACCACCACGTAGTCCGCCATCTCAGCAATGACGCCCAGGTCATGGGTGATGAACATGATGGAGGAGTTGATCTTATCCTTCAGGTTCCGCAGCAGGTCCAGAATCTGAGCCTGAATGGTCACATCCAGAGCAGTGGTGGGCTCATCGGCGATAATCACTCTGGGGTTGCAGGCCAGAGCCATAGCGATAACAACACGCTGACGCATACCGCCGGACAGCTCATGGGGATACATCTTGTAGACGCCCTCGCTGTTGGCGATACCGACCATCTCCAGCAGCTCAATGGTACGAGCTTTCATTTGCTCCTCGTTCATACCGGTGGCATCGTGAAGGGAAATGACCTCCTCGATCTGCGCGCCGATACGGAACACGGGGTTCAGCGCGGTCATAGGCTCCTGGAAAATCATAGAGACGATATTGCCGCGGATCTTCTGCATCACATCATCGGGGGCCTTGGTCACATCATAGCACTTATCACCCAAATTCAGGCGAATCGCGCCGGAGGTAATCTGACCCTGTGGACGCTGCAAAAGCTGCATCAGGGAAAGGCTGGTAACGGACTTGCCGCAGCCGGACTCACCCACGACGCCGACGGTCTTGCCGATGGGAACCTCATAGGTCACGCCATCGACGGCCTTAACAGTACCGGCATCGGTATAGAAATAGGTGTGCAGATCATCAAACTCAACTGCGTTTTTGGGATCATGCATCTGAGTGAGGTACTCCTCCTCAGGTACGTTCTTGCGCTTGCGCTGCTTCTCAAATACGTTGGTGATCTTACGGTTTTCCCGGGAGATCCGTCTGGATTCCTTCGCGGAAAGATATCCTTCAGATTTTTTCTTTGCCATGACTTCTCCCTCCTTATCGCTTCATCTTCGGGTCAAACGCATCGCGCAGACCGTCACCCACCAGGTTGAATGCCAGCACGGTGAGCAGCAGCAGAATACCGGCGGGAATCCAGATAAACCAGTAATTGGTGAGAACGTAGAATCTGTTGACGTCGTTGATAATGTTGCCCCAAGATGCGAACGGGAATCTGACGCCCAAGCCCAGGAAGGACAAAGACGCCTCGGTGATGATGGTGCCGCCGACGCCCATAGTGACGGAGACAATGATCTGGGGGATTACGTTGGGAACCAGATGCTTGAAGATACGGCGGGATACAGAGATACCACCGGCCTCGGTAGCAGTCATAAACTCCTGCTCACGCAGAGACAGAATCTGACCACGGATCAAACGGGCCATACCAGGCCAGCCCAGGAAGCCCAGAATCAGCATCAGGAAAATCATTCGCAGTCTGTTAGGCGTCGAATTGGCATCCATAACAGCACCAATGATAATCAGCAGAGGAGTGGACGGGATGCAGTAGAAGATATCGACGATACGCATGATGAGCTGATCGACCCACTTGCCGAAGTAGCCGGCCAATCCGCCCATAATGATACCGAGGATCGTAGCAATAGCCTCAACAATAAAGCCAATGACCAGAGATACGCGGCCGCCGTACATCAGACGAGTCAACATATCCATACCGTTTCTATCCGTACCAAGCCAGTGATCCTTGGTGGGGAAAGAATAGGTGTCGAAAACATTGGTAGGTGTACCCTTGTAAATAATCCACTCATCAGTAGCGGGCTTATACTCAAGAGTATAAATGCTCTTTTCACCGTTTTCATCGGTGAAGGAGAAGGAATCGATGCTCTTATCAGTCTCAGCCTTTTCCAGTTCTACAAGAAGTTCATCCTTAAAAGCACGGGACAGGAAGACATCAGCATGAACCGTGTTGATCTGATAGCGGCTGATAAAGCCAATCTCCTCATCGCCGACCATGATTGAGCCGTCGTCGGCAAGCGCATAGTTCTTACCATCAGCGGTAAAGGACGACAACTGATTGCTGTAAGCCTTCAGCGCATTGAACTTGAAGTCATATGAAAAATCGCTGTTGTCCTTGCTGTTGGAGATGATGTCCTTGTATTCTATGCCGATAACTTTATTTTCTTTAATATCAGTAATCGTATAGAAATCTGTTCCTTCTTTTGTGATTCTGTAAACGACTCCGTTATGCTTTAGAGTAGTAGACGCTGAATCGGAACTATCATCAGCTAATTTGTCTCTGATTTTTTTGCCGATTTCAGCATTAAGACGACCCCGCTCAATACCTTCAGCGTCCAGATATTTAAGGTCATCATTCTCTTTTACGCCTGCGAACTCCTTATTCTGGATTTCGATGCGCTGGAATTTTTGATCTTCCTTATAGGGGGTGATGAGTCCACCCACAAAGGAAAAGATAAACATGAAAGCAAGAATGCAAAGACCCACAACAGCGATGCGGTTGCGGAAGAATCGCTTGGCCACCATGGCGCCCGGGGACAAAACCTTGACGCGGCGGTCATCATTCAGGGAGTATTGGGTCTGATTGTTCTCGTTTTCAATCTCCTCATTGGGGGTGGTGTTGGTCTTGTTTTCCATATTATCACTCATTTCCGTCGCCTCCCCTCTTAAGCCAGGCGTACGCGCGGGTCAACCACAGCGTACAGAATATCAGCAATCAAGTTGCCGAGCAGCGTCAGTATGGACAAGAATGCCAGATAGAACATGGAAAACGGAATATCGCCTTCGATCATGCACTGATAAGAAATGTAACCAATGCCGTTGATCTTAAACATAGTTTCCGTAAACAGTGCGCCGGAGAACAAACCGGGCAGAGAACCGCCAACAATAGTAACCAGGGGAATCAAGGTGTTGCGGAAGGCGTGATAATAGATAACCTTATGCTCACTGACGCCTTTGGCACGAGCAGTGCGGATATAGTCGGCGTTCAAAACTTCCAGCATGTTGGTACGGGTGTAACGCATCAGACCACCGATGCTGATAATGACCAAGGTAACAATGGGAAGTACCAGGTGGTATGCCTTGTCAAGGAACTGATGCCAGCCATCCATCTGGCTGTAGTAACGACCCACCAATCCAAAGGGTTCAAACCAGCCCAATTTCACGGAGAACACCAGCTGCAGCAGCGCAATAAAGAAGAACGTCGGCAGCGAGATAAACGTTAGGGCAAGTATGGAGATGGCGTAGTCTGTCTTTGAGTACTGCTTTGTAGCAGCAATAATGCCCAGAGGAATGGAGATCAGCAGTTCGAGAACCATCGTGATGACGCCCATAATAAAGCTGATCCAAACCACTTCGTTAAACTTCTGAATAACGGGAACCGTGTATTTCCAGCTGTCGCCGAAATTACCGGTGAAGAACTGGCCGAGCCAGGATAGATAACCTGCGAAGATACCCTTATCCAGGCCGTACATAGCATTGAGCTGTTTCAGCCATTCATCATAGCTCTTGGATCCGGGCATCTGGGATTTTGCGCGAGCGACATTCTCAACGAAAGAGCTGGGAAGGCCGCGAATCAATGCGTAGACGATGAGCATCACGAAAAAGAAGATGATCACCGACAAAAACAGGCGCTTGAGGATATATTTGCCCACAGAAGAACCCTCCGTTCTCTAAGGTTTTGGGGTGCAAAAGCAAAACTGCTTGAATTAGCCAAATTACGGCTCCTTACTGCCGCATATCGAGAGACATCCCTTTCTAAAAAAACGCTGTCCCTCGATATGCGGCGGTTGGAGTGGCCCTGCGGCCCGAAGGCCGCAGGGCTCATACGGTTTAGTTTGCTGCAGTTTCCTGCCGCAATCAGTTCATCTTCAGGTTCTGGACCTCGGCCATCCAGCCATAGAAGGTGGTGATGTCGGGAGTCACAGTGTCGAGGTTGACACGCTCGGTGGAGAAGATGATGGCGTTCTGACGCTGATAGGTCGGGATCTCGCAAGCCCAGTCAATGACAATGTCCAGGCACTCCTTATAGATGGCCTTACGGTAAGCCTGATCAGTGGAGGCCTTGGCGTCCTTGATGTTCTTATCCAGATCGGGATCAGCGATGCAGTACTCATAGTTGGAGCCGCCCTGGTTAGGACCACCGTTGGGGTTCATGCGGTCACCGGTGGAAGGACCATTGGCAACGTCAGAGAAGTAAATCTGGGTCATGTCGGGATCGACGGTGGAGCCCCAAGCGGCGGCCCACATCTCAACCTGCAGAGCGTCCAGATTGTTCCACAGATCCTGGCTGTTGGCCAGATCCTTGATGTTCAGAGTCATGCCGATGGAAGCAAGAGCTCTGGAAGCCTCGTCAACGATCATGAAGGCGGGGTGATCACCAGTACCATCGCCGGGGATCCAGAAGGTGTACTCCAGCTTGGCGCCGGCAGGAGCAGCGGTCAGCTTGCCGTTCTCGACAGTGTAACCGGCCTTCTCAAAGAAGCCCAGAGCGCCCTGCAGGGCAGCAGCGTACTTCTGGTCGGGGGTCATGTCGGAGGTGTACAGAGGCTTGCCGTCAACGTCAACGGAGAAGGCGATCTGATAACCGTCATCAGCGGGACGAGGAGCAGCCCAGGAGGTGTTGGAGATGGGGTAGTTGATCACGGCCGCGCGGTCGCCGTAGTAGGAGTCGATAGCGACATCACGATACACGGAGAACACGGTGGCGAAGGCGTGACGCAGGGCCTTGGACTGCTCGGAACCAGGATCACCGCCAACGCTGACGTTGATGGCGTTCTGGCCGATGTAGCCGTAACCCAGGTTGTCAACGGTATCAGTGGTGATCTTGTCACCGGTGACCTCACCGTTGCTGTTGTTCTCCTTGATGGAGCCAACAGTATCGTTGGAGAAGGAAGGATCGGTGATATCGATGGTGCCGGTGATAACGCCGTTCAGCTTCTGATCATCGGAGTTGGTCTCAACGAAGTTGACATACTTGGTGTAGGGGCAACCCAGGAAGTAGGTCTCGTTGGCCTCGTAGTTGATAACGCCGTTCTCAAACTTGACGAACTTGTAGGGGCCGGCGCCCAGAGGCTGGGTGTCCTTGGCATGCATCATGCTGACATCGCCCTTGGGGAAGCCGAACTTGTTGTTGGCATAGTCAAACTGTGCCTTGTCGCCATAGTAGTGCAGCGGGGTGATGTACGTGCCCAGCTGATAGATAGCAGTAGCATCCACCTCGGTCAGAGTGATGCGCATGTGGTAATCATCCAGCTTCTCAATACCGGTGATGTTGGGAGCGGTATCACCATAGGTGATGGTTCCCATGTAGTCGGACAGGCCGGGGAACAGATCCTCAACGCTGGAGCCAGCGCTCTCGGTGTTGATCATACCGGCGATGTCGGAGCCATAGGCATCCTCCAGAGCGACGGCAAAGTCCTCAACCGTGGCGCCCTCTTCCAGATCAAAGCCCCACAGGCCGGCGGAGGTGTAAACATCCACAGCGCCGTAGTCGGCATAGTTCTCCAGGCAGTAATCCACGATCTCCTGAGCCAGGGCCTTGGTAGCAGCGTGATACTTCTCCCAGAAGGCGTTGGCAACGTCGTCGGAGACGATAGAGGAATCATGCTTGCCCTCGCCGGCAATGTCCATCAGGTACTTGACCATGGTGCCCATACCGGAACGATACTCTTCCATGCCCTTGATAGGCAGAGCGTAGAAGGTGCTGTTGCCATCGAAAGCGGGGTCAGCAAGAACGTACATGGTGAAGATGACGTCATCAATGGTGAGGGGCTCACCATCGGAGAAGGTGATGTCATTGCGGAGAGTGAAGAAATACTCCACAGTGCCGTCAGTGTTCTCGGTGATCTTCAGGTTGGCGGGGCCATAGTAGGTATAGTCCGTGCCGTTGTAGTTGATGGTTTCGCCCTGAATGCCGTTCAGAATGATGGCGCCGGTACGGTCAGAGGTCAGAAGACCGATCTGAGTCATAGCGCAGGCATCCTGATCATAGGCAGTCTGGGAGAAGAAGGGGGAGAACTTGCTGTTGAAGGGGCTGTAGGCCACCTGCAGCGTCTTGTTCTCGGGGGTGCGGCCGGGGAAAGTAGGACCTTCGGGGATCTCGAGGTCAACTTTACCGGGATCCACAGGGGTGGTGGACTCGCCGGGCTTCCCGGATTCACTGGGCTTGGTGGGGTTGTTGCCGCCGCAAGCCACAAGAGCCAGAGCCATGACGAGCGCAAGGATCAGTGCAAGTGCTTTTTTCATCTTGGTTCCTCCTTTTTAAATTTTAGGATGAATTTTGAAAAACGGACCTTGCTATCCGTAATTCACAAATAAATAAAATGTGTGAGGATTCAGTCCTCAGATTTGGGAGGGAGTCTCTCCCCTTCCCCGGCGATCCATGTCATGCTTCGCAGCGCACGAATACTCAGCAGAGCAGACACGACAGCCGTGATATGCAGCGCCACTGCCAGCAGGCCAAGAAACACCTTGCCTTCGAAGCCATTGATTGCCAGATAGATCACGTTGCACACCGCGCTGGCACCGGCGAAAAACGCGGTCATCTCAAGCCACCAGGGCAGCTTCTTGACGGTGGCCTCCCAGACGTAGGAGCGCAGATCCGGACCGTTGGCACGGAGGCGGATAGCCGCCCACACGGTCAGCAGCACGCCGAGAGCCTCGAAGAGGAAGGGTAAAATCACATACAGCTTCCCATACCCCAGCATAGACGGAGCGGGAATACACGCAACAGCGAAAACAGACAGGAAAACAAGTCCGCACAGCGCTCCCAACCGACGATACGCCTTGTTAAAAGGCATATCGCCTTCGTAGCGGTACATAACACCGTTGTAGACGATATTACCGCTGACGTCGGTGTAAAAGTCGTTAAGGTAGGCCCGGCGGCCTTTGCGCTTTTTCTTCTCTGCCACGGCTTACTCGATCCCGGTGAGGTCAAAGTCGGCCAGCCACTGGCGGGCCACCTGGCACACGCCGCGCAGGCAGCTCTCGTCGAACGGCGTCTCCAGATCGGCGTTCTTCAACAAATCGGTGAAGGTGTGGCTGCCGCCCTGACGGGTATAGGCCATGTAATGCTTCCAGGCGTCGGCACGGTCCTTCTGAATCATGGCCCAGAACTCCAGAGCCACCGTCTGGGCCAGGCAGTAATCAATATAGTAGAAGGGGCTGGAATAGATGTGGTGCTGACGCTGCCACCCCTCGCCCTCGCTGTAGAAGGGAATGTCGCCGTCCAGCTTCATCCAGGGCATGTAGATTCCCAGCAGGCGCTTCCACTCGGCGTGGCGCTGGGCGGGGGTCAGCTCGGGATGCTCATAGACGATGTGCTGGAAATGGTCCACCATGGTTCCGTAGGGGATGAAGGTCACGCTGGAGGCCAGATGGCTGTAGAGGAACTTGCGCTCGTCCGGTCCGAAGAAGCCGGAGGCGTTCATCCAGCCGAAGAACTCCATGCTCATGGAGTGAACCTCGCAGGCCTCCATGCTGGGCCAGGCGTAATCCAGGGGGATGCGCTTGCGGTTCATCCAGTAGGCGAAGGCATGGCCGGCCTCATGGGTCACCACCTCCACGTCGCCCTGGGTGCCGTTGAAGTTAGCAAAGATAAAGGGCACCTCGTACCGGGGAAGACCGGTGCAGTAGCCGCCGGACTGCTTGCCCTCGGTGGACAGGACGTCCAGCAGATTGCCGTCCAGCATGGTGCGGAAGAATTCGCTGGTCTCGGGGGACAGCTCGTCGTAAAACTTCTTGCCCTGGGCCAGAATGTCGTCAGCCGTGCCGGCGGGACGGGGATTGCCGCTGCGGAAGCTAAGCGCCGCGTCGGCAAAGCTCAGCGGGTAGGACTTGCCCAGGCGCTTGGCCTGCTCCTTATAAATATCCTCGGCCACGGGCACCAGATACTTCTGCACGGCGGCGCGGAACTTTTCCACGTCCTCCTTGGTGTAGCAGTTGCGGCCCATGCGGTAATAACCCAGTGTGGTATAGCCCTCATAGCCCAGCTTCCTGCCCATCTGATCGCGCAGATGAACCAGCTGATCGTAGATATCATCCAGCTGCGCTTGATTGTCCTTGTACCACTGACCCTCGGCCTTCCAGGCGGCCAGACGGCGGCTGTCGTCGCTGTCGGTCTTGTAGGGGGTCAGCTGGGACAGGGTGTAGATCTTGCCCTCAAAGGGGATCTGCGCGGAAGCCAGCAGCTTTTCATAAGCCTGGGTCAGTTCGTTCTCCTTCTGCATCTCAGGGATGATCTCCGGAGAGAAGGCCTTGAGCGCGATCTCGGCATTGACGAACATGAGATCGCCGAACTCGGCGGCGAAATCAGCGCGGTAGGGGCTCTCCAGCAGGGCCATGGTCCAAGCCTGGGTATACTCCTGCAGTTCGGGGCCAAAAACGTTCCAGAACTGTTCTTCCTCGTCGTAGAACTTGTCGCGGGTATCGATGGAGTGACGGATGCTGGCCAGTGTCATCATGGTCATGACATCCTTCGCGTTCTCCTCCTCCGCCAGGAAGATGCTTTTCGCCTCTTCATAGCTGGCGGCATTGGCTAATTTATTCGTCAAGTCCGCCAACCTTGCCTTCACGGCATCGGCATCAGGACGGGTATAGATCATCTCTGAAAACTTCATGCTGTTCTCCTTTTCGCGAAAAAACGGGCAATGTTTATGAGGGAAGCACAAATCCCGCGGTCAATGTCTTTCGACCGCGAACGTTATGCATATCTTCCAAATTCGACCCTTCCTATTAAGCAAATATATCACAGAATAACAATTTCCGCAATGGTTTTATGAAAATTTTATGGAATATCCTAAATTTGTCTGTTGCCGCATCTGCATGTCTGTACGTCCGCACAAAAAACTGCAGAGCGATCATTCAGAAGAAAACCGGACTAATGCTTCTCTGACAGATGCATCAAATGCAGCGGGATATGGCAGTATCCGCCCGGATTCTTCATCAGATAATCCTGGTGGTATTCCTCAGCCGGCCAGAAGTTCCGGAGCGGAAGCACCTCCACCTCCAGCTTTGCGCCGACCTTCTTCTCTTCCTCCGTAACGGCGGTGCAGATGGCCGGGAGCAGTGTGTCATCCGTATAATAAATGCCTGTGCGGTACTGACTGCCGATGTCTTCGCCCTGACGGTTGATGGACAGTGGATCAATGGTCATGAAATAGTAGGCCAGAAGCTTCTCCGTGGGAAGCTGCTCCTCATCGTAGACAATGCGTACCGTCTCTGCGTGGCCGGTGTCACGGTAACGCACATCTTCATAGCTGGGAGTGTCCGTACGGCCGTTGGCATACCCGGTCTCGGTCTCCTTCACGCCGGAAAACTGCTGAAAGAACCGCTGGGTGCCCCAGAAGCATCCGCCGGCCAGATAGATGGTCTTCAAAGTCCGTCACCCCTTTCCTCTATTACACATTAAACTGAATTATATACTACATCCTCCAAAATGGCAAGCAGAAAGTATTTCCCGCCGCCGTCCGGGTGAAAGCGGAACGCAGCGCAGCTCCGGCCGTATCGGTCGGAGCTGCGCTGCATAGAGACAGAGGGGTTTTCAAAGTGAAGCGTGATTCAGGATCAGGGTCTGCCTGGACCGCCCCAGCCGCCCTGACCGCCGGGACCTCCGCCATGTCCTCCCTGACCGCCGGGACCGACCATACCGCCGCCCATCATCTGATTGGGGAGGGTGGTGACCTGCTGGCCGTTGACGTTGACAGTGCCACCGTTGATGACGCCGCTGCCGTCGTAGTCGAAGGGGGAGTTTCCGGTCACAGAGACAGTGCCTCCGTTGATGACGATGTCGCCGTTGGAGTCGATGCCGTCCGTGTCTCCGGCACCCATGATGATGGTGACGCTGCCGCCGTTGATCTCCACCAGGGGCGAGAGTGCTGCGGATTTCCGGGCCGCGTTGATGCCGTCGTCGGAAGCGGTAATGGAGATGTCGCCGTTGTTGACGGTGACGACCGTGGCCTCCAGTCCCTCGGCCGCCGTGATCACCAGGGTCCCGCCATTGACGGTGAGGGTCTCGTCGGCATGGGCACCGTCATCGCCTGACGCGATGGTCAGTTCGCCGCCGGTGATCGTCATAGAGTCGTTGCTGTGGAGTCCGTCGTCATAGGCGTCAACGGTGATCGTTCCGCCGCTGATCGTCAGCGTCTCGCCGGCCTTCAGACCCTTGGCACTTTCAGAGGATGTATCTTCCCAGTCACCCCAGCCGCCCCAGCCGCTTTGAACGGGGGCAGCGGCCTTCCCGCCGCCGGAGGTGATGTTCAGCGCGCCGTCCGCCACATACAGTTGGGTGGCAGCCTGGATGCCGTCGGAGCCGGAGATGATGGTAATATCGCCGCTCTGAATATAGACATAACCGCGTCCTTCATCGGTGTCGTTGTCAGAGCGGATGCCGTCGGTGCCGGCGTTGAGATCCAGCGTGGCTTCTGCGACCTTGACGCAGTCCTTGCCGCTGAGCGCCACGTTCTGCGCCGTAACGGTGATGGTGCCGCCGGTGATGACCAGATCGTCCTTGGAGACCACGCCGTGCTTGCTGTTTCCGCAGACGGTCAGTTTGCCGGAGCCGTTGATGGTCAGATCCGAGCGGCTGTATACCGCGCCGTCCAGCTCCTTGTCATCGTCCGTGGCGGCGGCATCAACGCCGTCGGAAAGGGTGTTTTCCGTGCCGTCGGCAAGGGTCAGGAACACCTTGTCGGCGGATTTGATATAGAGGGCGGGCCCGTCGGGATTGGTGATGGAGACGCCGGAGAGCACCAGCTGCACCTTGTCCTCCTCCCCTGCCGCCACGGTGATGCTGCCGGCGGTCAGCGTGCCGGAGATCACATACGTGCCGGCGGCGGTGACGGTCACGCCGGCGCCGTCCACTGTGACGCCGCTGCCGTCTGAGGTGCTGCCGCTGTCTGACAAAGCAATTTTAGCGGACGCCGTATCATAGGCGGGGTCCATATCGCGGTCGGTGAAGCTGTAGCTGCTCACGTCGACGGAAGACGACACGTCACCCCCGGACGAAGCTGCGCCGCTGCTTTTGCTGCCGCAAGCTGTCAGCAGTAGACTGAGAGAGAGCAGCAGGGCCAGAATCATGGAAACGGTTTTTTTCACAGCGCCTCACTCCTCTCCTCCGCACGGTTCAGTGCGATCTCCAGATTGCCGTTGCAGCAACGCAGGGCGTCGATAAAAGCCTGCATCCGGTTTTCGTTTTTCATCTCCACCTCATAGGTCAGCTTATAGAGGCTGCCCATATTGCTGGTCTTGACGCTGCGCAGCTCCCGATGGGAGAGATACTCGTCAAACACCTCGTCAAAAGCGCCTTCAAAGTGGAGGGATTCGGGGACGGTGATGCGCAGATCCAGCATCTGCTGACCGCGCAGCGGCAGACGGGCAAACAGCACCATGCAGATGCAGACGATGACCGTGACGGCCAGGGCGACAGCTACATAGCCTCCGGCACAGGCAAGGCCTGCTGTCATCACCAGAAAGATAGCCACAATGTCGCGGGCTTTGCCGGGCACGCTGCGGAAGCGGATCAGGGAGAAGGCTCCCATAACGGCCACGCCGGTGCCCACGTTGCCGTTGACCAGGGCGATGACGGTCATGACGATGGCGGGCAGTAGCACCAGCGACGCCAGAAAACCGGCGGAAACGCGGCTGCGATAGGCGGCAGCGGCGGCAGTCATTGCGCCGCAGATCAGGGATACGGCGAGGCCGATCAGGAATGTGGTGGTATTGGCGCCTTCGGCGCTGATAGATGTGAACAGATCAAGCATATCGTTTTACCTCCTTGTGGTCGTTCTTGTCGTTTTCATTCGTGTTCTCCCCGCGGCACATGTCGCGGTAGGCCTCGCCGTATTTAGAGAAGGAAGCCGGACGGATCCCGCATTCATCCAGCGCACAGCTGAGCCACAGGGGCATGGCCCCACCGGTCTTGATCTCCAGGATCACCGTGTCTGCCGGGAGGATCTCCTTCCCCGCCGAACCCGCCGTAAGTGTAAGGTCGTCGGCGCGGTAGCGGACATGGGAGTCAAAGGTCAGGCGCAGATCGGGTACGTCGGGGACGGTAAAGGCTTCTCTCTCATAGCTCAACGCCACGGCAGGTTTCGGGCTGCGGTAAAGGTGCATGGCATAGTCCAGCTCCCGGAAGATCTGGGAGTCGAAGGGCTTGATGCCGGAGCGGAGATAGGCCTCTGCCTGACGCTCCGTCAGGGCCACGCGGCGTTTATACACCACGCCCTGATATTTCTTCTTCAACTCCAAAAACACGCGGCTGTCCGGGCCGGGAGTACCGTAGCTGCGCAGCCGCAGCTTTTCCTTATAGGTGGTCGCCTCGATGGAGTTGCGGATCAGCAGCCAGTCCGGCGTGTCCAGATACAGGCTGCACACGGTGCTCCGGCCGTGTTCATCGCATTTCAGATGCTGGGCAATCCGGGCCATCAGCTGCCGCCGCTGCCGGGGGTCAATCAGGTATTTCTTTTCATAGCGCCGGAAGATACAGATATCAGACATGGGGCTCACCTCCTTTGTTTGATGGCATTGTACGGGAGAAAACTGAAAACAGCCTTAAAGAAATCCACGTTCACAAAAAGTTCACGATATGCGTAAAAAATGTTGAAAACGGCTGCCTTCCCATTAGAAAGGCAGCCGTTTACGATACATATGCACTTGTGCCGGGCGTTATTTCCCGTCCTCATCCCTTGCCTTGCGGAAATTGTAATAGGCCATGCCGATGCAGTAGACGGCGCAGACCGCCAGCGCAACGCGGCGGATGGTGCCTGTCAGAAGGAAGAAGAAAACGACGGCCGCAATGGCGAACACGATATACATCTTGGCGCGGTTGGTGCGAATGGTTTTCTCATCCATGCTTTTTCACCTCACTTCATGCGGCGCAGTGCCTCGGTGACCATGGCCCAGAGGCGCTGGGTGGACGCGATGTGGAGCCGCTCGCGGAAGGTGTGGATCTCATCCAGGTCCGGGCCGACGGACACGCAGTCCAGGCCGGGCAGCTTGCCGCAGAAGAGGCCGCACTCCAGTCCGGCATGGATGGCCTCCACCCGGGGTGCGTGACCGTACTGTTCCGTAAACACCTCGGTCAGCAGATCCCGCAGAGGGGACTCCTGACGGTACTGCCAGCCGGGATAATCGCCCGCTACGGAAATGTGGCCGCCCAGCTGACCCACAAGGCAGTTCAGCCGATCCACCAGCATCTCCTTCTGGCTTTCCACGCTGCTGCGCACGCAGAAGGACGCCTCCACCTCCGTATAGCCGGTGGCCAGAATGCCCAGGTTCAGGGACGTCTGTACCAGTCCCTGAATGTCGGCGCTCATAGCCTGAATGCCGTTGGGCGCGCAGGTCAGCAGGCAGATGATCTTCTCGGTGGACGCCCGATCCATGGGTACGCCCTTGCCGGACTCCTCGGCATTGACGCGGATGCCCGGGTCGGTGACGCAGTATTCAACGCGCAGCGCGGCGTCCATCTCCTCCACCAGCGCCATGGCGCTGTCGGGATCGGAGACAGAGACCACCGCCACCGCGGAGACGGGAATGGCGTTGTCCTTCAAACCGCCGTCAACTGAGATGAGCCGCATTTCCGTGCGGCCGGACATAGCGCACAATACACGCCCCATCACCATATTGGCGTTGGCGCGCTCCTTGTGGATTTCGGCGCCGGAGTGGCCGCCCAGCAGACCGCTCACTGTCACCGTCAGAACCGTGCCGTCAAAATCCGCCCGGCTGATGGGCAGCGTGCAGGTGGTCATGTTGCCGCCGGCGCAGCTGACGGTAAAAATACCCTCTACCTCGGAGTCCAGATTCAGCAGCCGACGGCCCTTCAGCATGGACACGTCCAGTCCCATCGCGCCGTCCATGCCCGTTTCCTCGTCCACGGTGAAGATGCACTCCATCCGGGGATGAGCCAGCTCGGCATCGTCCAGTGCAGCCAGCATGATGGCCACGGCGATGCCGTCATCGCCGCCCAGGGTGGTACCCCGTGCCAGCACGGTGTCGCCCTCTACGGCAAGGTCCAGGCCTTCGGCGGCCATATCCTTGGTGCAGTCGGGGGCTTTCTCGCACACCATGTCCATGTGGCCCTGGAGGATCACCGGCTCGGCGTCCTCATAGCCGGGGGTGGCCTCCTTGATGATGATGACGTTGTTCAGCTCGTCCTGATAGTATTCCAGGCTGCGCTCCCGGGCAAAGGACACCAGCCAGTCGCTGACAAGCTTCGTGTTGCCGGAGCCGTGGGGCATGGAGCAAAGCTCCTCAAAATAGTGGAAAACGCTTTTCGGTTCCAGGTGGTCCAATACTGCCATATATGATACTCCTTTCAAGTATGATCCGGTCAAATGTCCTGCCGCGGTCCGGGGCGGTATTCCCTGTCCAGCTCCGATACCGTTATGGCGCCGGCGGAAAGCTCCGTCATGCGGTTTTGCAGCGCCGCCACGTTCTCCGCCGGAACGGAGGCCGTGATGGTCACAGAGGCGCCGTAGTCCACGGCGTCCACAACGCCGCCCTGTCCGGCAAGCTCCAGCTTCACCTGCTCAAAGAGCGGATAGGCGCAGGGGATCTCCGCCGTGACCCACTCCCCCAGCACCGCCGCACCGGCTGCTGAGAGGGCGTCCTTGGCGCCCCGGCTGTAAGCGCGGGTCAGGCCGCCTGCGCCCAGAAGGATGCCGCCGAAATAGCGGGTCACCACGCAGCATACGTTGGTAACGTTCTCCCGTTCAAACACCTTCAGCATGGGCTGCCCCGCCGTGCCCTGGGGCTCGCCGTCGTCGCTGTAGCGGACGGTGTTCTGCCCCACGATGTAGCACCAGCAGTTGTGACGGGCGTCGTAGTACCTGCTCTTCATGGCCTTGATGTGGGCCAGAGCCTCCTCCTCGCTCTCCACCTTCCAGATGTGGCTGATGAAGCGGGAACGCTTCTCCGTAAACTCGCTCTGGGCGGCCTCGAAGGGAACGCGGATCACGTCGCTCATTCCCAGTCCTCCTTGGGCGGATGCCAGTTCTCAATATAGTCCTGCATCCTCCCCAGCAGGCGGGGCGGACACACTGCTATCACATCTACGGTCTCGCCGTATTCCACGTTCTCCACCTTGCCCTCCCGGTACAGCTCATCCAGAAGTCCCGTCTTGTTATAGGGCAGGTGGATGGTGACACGTTTCTTGCCCTTGTCCAGCTTCCGGTCAATGAGCTCCAGCAGATCGTCCAGTCCCTCCCCCGTTTTGGCGGAGATGGACACGGCGTTCTCCTGCCGGGGCCACTCGCCGGAAAAAGCCAGGTCGGACTTGTTATAGACGCGGATACAGGGGATATGCTCGGCGCCCAGCTCCCGGATCAGATCGTCCACGATGGACTGCTGGGTGAGCCACTGGGGATGGGAGGCGTCGATGACGTGGAGCAGCAGATCCGCGTACTCCAGTTCCTCCAGCGTGGCCTTGAAGGCCTCCACCAGCTGGTGGGGCAGTTTGCGGATGAAGCCCACGGTGTCGGAAATCACCACATCCAGCGTGTCGGACACGGTGAGGAGGCGCGTGGTGGTGTCCAGCGTGTCGAACAGGCGGTTGTTGGCGGGGATGGCGGCGCCGGTCAAGGCGTTGAGCAGGGTGGATTTGCCCGCATTGGTGTAACCCACAATGGCCACCACCGGGATCTCGTTTTTCATGCGGCGCTGGCGCTGGGTACCCCGGACGCGGCGAACCTCCTCCAGCTCTGCCTTCAGCTTGTCGATCTTACGGTGGATGTGGCGGCGGTCCGTCTCCAGCTGGGTCTCGCCGGGGCCTTTGGAACCGATGGGGCCTTTGCCGCTGGTGCCGGCCTGACGCTCCAGATGGGTCCACATGCCCACCAGGCGGGGCAGCAGGTACTGGTACTGGGCCAGCTCCACCTGGAGACAGCCCTCCTTTGTGCGGGCCCGCTGGGCGAAGATGTCCAGGATCAGGCCGCTGCGGTCGATGACCTGTACGCCGGTGAGCTCCGTCAGCACCCGGATCTGGGACGGGGACAGCTCATTGTCGAAGATCACCATGGTGGCCTCGTTGTCGGTCACCATCTGCTTGACCTCCTCCACCTTGCCCTCGCCGATAAAGCTGTGGGGATCGGGCTTGTCCCTGCCCTGCAGGATCACGCCCACCACCTGACCCCCGGCGGTGTCAACCAGAGCGGCCAGTTCCTCCATGCTCTCCTCGTCGGCGCTGTCCGCGCCCAGCACCGGCGAGCGCAGGCCTACCAATACCGCGTAATCTCTTTTCTTTTCCGTGGTTTGTTCCATACAGACCTCGCAATTATCACAGTTATAGTCATTATAGTATATCCAGCTGGAAAAGTAAAACAAAAAATTTTCCGGCCGGAAACAGAAAAAGCCCCCGTACCATCGTACGGGGGCTCGTGTCACATCGACGTTTACTTGTCCAGGCCGAAACGCTTGTTGAACTTGGCCACGCGTCCGCCGGTATCCACCAGCTTCTGCTTGCCGGTGAAGAAGGGGTGACACTTAGAGCAGACTTCCACGCGAATATCCTTCTTCGTAGAACCTGTCTCAATCACATTACCGCAGGCGCATTTGATAGTAGTCTGCTGATAATTGGGATGGATTCCTTCCTTCATTGCTCTTGTTCACCCCTTTCCGGTTCACTTGTCGCCTGTGGTCGCCCACAAACGCAACGGTAACTATAGCACACTTTTCACCTGAATGCAAGCACTTTTTTTGCAATATTTACAGAGATATTTCACGGCCTGTGGTGAAGAAATAAAGCCACTTTTCCGCCACCGGGCGTTCCAGCACGCGGCTCAACGCGGCGGCGTAGGCCTCCAGCTGGGGGCGGTAGCTTTCCGCGCGCTCCGTCTCGCCGCCGGGGACGATGCGGTCGGTCTTGAAGTCCACGATGACAAGTCCGTCGGTTGTGTCAAAGGCGCAGTCCACCACGCCCTGCAGCAGCATCTCCTCATCCGTGACGGCGGGGTCATAGATGGAGGCGGGCATCAAAAGCGCAAAGCGGTACTCTCTATACACCTTGTCGGCTGCGGCGATCCGCCGCCCCAGAGAAGAGCGCAGAAAGGCTGCTATGGCGGCGCAGTCCACGGCCGCCGCCTGCTCCGGCGTCAGAAGACGCAGCCTCTCCAGTTCCGCGATACGACCGGATACGGCCGCCTCGTCGGCAGCGGAGAAATCCACGAACTGCATGGCAAGGTGCATGGCGGTGCCGCGCTCGGCGCCGGTAAGTTCACGTCCTCCCCGGAGAAAACGGGGCTTATCAAAGGAGGGCACGCGGCGCGGCACGACAGTGCCTTCGGCGATCTCCTGATCCAGCTCCCTGCCCTTGAGCTGCGTGGCAGTAACCTTGGTGGGGATCATCGCCGCGCGCCGGTGGGGATAGACATAGGAGAGGTCGGCAAGGCCGGCATCGTCCGCTTCAGCCTGCTCTGTCGTCTTCTCGAAACGGGCAGGCTGCGCGGAGGGGTTCTCCCAGACCTGTACCTTCCAGCCGGGAGCGGAAATCAGCTCCTGAGACGTTGTCTGCTCTGCCCAGCGGCAGATGGGTGCGCCCGCATCGGAGCACACCAGCGGCAGCAGCACCCAGTCGCCCAGACTCCTGCAGGCAGCCACCGCCTCGGGATCGGCGGGTATGGAGGCAACGCCGATCAGATCGGCAACATGCTTGCGGGGAGACTGTTTGATGCAGTCCACAAGGATCAGCTTTTCCTTGGCGCGGGTCATGGCTACGTACAGGATCCGCATCTCCTCGGCCTTGCTCTCCCGGTCAAGCTGCAGCTTCACAGCCGCTTTTGCGGCGGTCTGAAACCGGATGCGTCGCTGACGGTCCACACAGTCCGGGCCCAGCCCCAGCTCCGGATGAACCAGCACGGGCTTGCGCAGATCGTCCCGGTTAAAGTCCTTATTGAGATCGGCCAGAAAAACCACCGGGAATTCCAGGCCCTTGGATTTGTGGATGCTCATGAGGCGCACGCCTCCGCCGCTGCGGCGGGACGTGAGCTTCGGTTTATCACCCCGTTGGAGCAGGTCGTGCAGGTGGGTGACAAAATCAAACAGTCCGCCCTTCCCTGCCGCCGCCAGATCTCCGGCATAGGAAAACAGCGTCAGCAGGTTATCCTTTCGCTGTCCGCCTCCCTCCATAGCGCCGAAGATGGCCAGAGCATGGCAGTCGGTATAGATGCGCCACAGCACACCGTCGGCCGTCAGATCACGGGCGGCACGGCGCAGCCCGTCCAGCATGGTGCGGAACGCAGCCGTGTCCTCCTTCTCATCCAGCAGCACGGCGTCATAATAGTCGCCGGAGGGCTGAAGCGCCCGGATCTCAGCCAGACGGTCGGGGGAAAAGCCGAACAGAGGCGAGCGCATCACCGAGATCAGCGGCACATCCTGACGGGGATTGTCGATAATCTCCAGAAAAGAGAGCGCTACGGCGATCTCCACGGTGGAGAAGAAGTCTTCGTTCTCATCGCCGGCAAAGGGGATATTTTCCCTTGCCATGGCTGCGGCAACGGCGGCCAGCCGGGGATTGGCGGAGCGCATGAGGATCACGATGTCCTCCGGCTCCACCGGGCGGAACGTTCCATCACCGGTCTGGACGGGATAACCCTCGTCCAGCATCTGCCGGATCCGGTGCGCGATAAAGCGAGCCTCCGTCTCCGTGCGGTCCACGGTCTCCTCCTCCGTGTTCTCCACGGAGATCAGGTGGAATTCCGTGTCAACATCCGTGCGGGGCAGATAGGTCTCCGCGCCAAGGTTGAGCTGCTCGTCCGGGCCGTAGTTCATCTCGCCCATATCCTCGGACAGAATGGCGGAAAATACGAAGTTCACCGCATCCAGCACCTGCCTGCGGGATCGAAAGTTGCTCTGGAGCAGCACCTTCCGCGGCTTGCCGTCCTCCGCCTTCCCGGCAAGCGGATAGTCGTTATATTTTTTCAGAAAGATGGTCGGGTCCGCCAGGCGGAAGCGGTAGATACTCTGCTTCACGTCGCCCACGACGAAGAGCCGCCGTCCGCCGTCAGATACAGCCCGGTAGATCCAGTCCTGCACCTCGTTGCTGTCCTGATACTCGTCCACCATGACCTCCCGATACCGGCTGCTCAGCTGGTTGGCCAGCTCTGTGGGTGAGCCGTCCGGCTCCAACAGGAGTTCTACGGCGTAATGCTCCTGATCGGAGAAATCCATGCAGTTGCGGCGCACCTTCTCCGCCTGGTATGCGTTGGAGAAGTCCGTGGTCAGCGCCACAAGGGCACGCATGGCCGGAGCCATGGCGGATAGATCCTCCAGATACTCCGCCGAGGTAATGCTGTAGAGGGGTGCGATCTTCTCCCGGACCTCCTTCTTGCAGCGATCCCACGGCGCTTTTGCCCGGTCTTTTCGCTCCGCCAGACTTTTGTCGCGCACCATACTCAACCGGGAGGGGAAAACAGGACACGCCTCCCGCATGGCATCCCAGCCCTCTTTGGCAGCCGCCTCATAGCGGCGCAGCTGGGCGGCCACGTTCAGATAGTCAGGGGCATACTTGTCCCGGATCTCCGGGCAGTCCTCCAGATTCTGCACCTCACGCTCCAGAAGTGACGCCAGATAATTGGCCCGGCGCACGGTGGAATGCATCAGGATCTCACCGAATCTCGATTCAGACAGATCGCCGGGGAGATGATCCCAGCTCTCGCCTACACGGCGCAGCCAGTCCAACGGATAGGGATGGCTCTGGATCTTCTTGTGGAGCAGCAGCACAAGCTCCTCAAGCACCCGGTCATCGCGGCCGAAGCCCAGCGTTTCGGCCAGCAGCAGGGCATCCTCATCCCCCTGCTCCAGCTTCTCGTAGAAGCCGTCCAGCACACGCTGGAGCACACGTACGCGCAGCAGCTCCGCCTCCGCGTCGTCCAGAACGCGGAAGTCCGGCGTCAGGGATCTGCCGTCCACTGCGCTCAAAAGATGGGCATTCTGGCGAAGGATATCGCCGCAGAAGGCATCCACCGTCTTGATATCCGCCTGATAGACACGGAACAGCTGGCGGCGCAGGTGATCATCCTCCGGGTGCTGCGCCACGCGGCGGCCCAGCTCCACGGCGATCTTGCCCCGCAGCTCCGATGCGGCCGCTTTGGTGAAGGTGATGACCAGAAAATCGTCCACACTGCAGTGTTCCCGGGCCATGTAGTCGAAGATGCGTTCCACCAGCACCTTCGTCTTGCCGGAGCCCGCCGCGGCGGAGACCAGCAGAGCGCCGCCCCGATCCGTCACCGCCGTGTGCTGCTGGGGTGTCAGCTTGACGTCAGGCATGGTCTCCCTCCTCTCCTGTTTCCTTATCGATAAACTGCCAGAATTCGTCGTCTTTCACATTTCGGAGCCAGTTGCGCCTGTCCCTGTTCTCATCGAAGTGGCAGGCCGCCTTGAAGGGACAGTAGGTGCAGGCGCTGTCTGCTTCGCCGCGGGTGCAGGGATCGGCGTCGATATTGCCCTGGCGCAGCTCGCGGGTGATCTGATGCAGCAGCTTGTCCACGTAGCGGCTCAATTTACCCAAACGGGCAGCCGATGCAATGCTTCCGCTGATGGTGCCGTCCTTTTTCACGCTCATGGGCAGATAGCAGGGGCTCTCCAGCGCGCTGTGCTCCATGGCCTGCAGCACAGCCGGATCGTCCAGCACAAGACCGCTGCGCCGCAGCTCCTTGCGAAGATCCTTCTCCAGCTCCTCCGGCGTGATGTTCCGGTCACGGGAGAGGATCACGTCTCTGGCCGGCATGTACAAAACGCCGGCGGGGACGATGGGTTTGCGGAAATACGACTCGCCGCTTTCCGCCAGCGTAAAGAGATACAGCAGCATCTGTATGCCGAGACCTGCCTTCACATCGCCCAAATTGAAGGACTTTTTGCCCGTCTTGTAATCCACGACGCGAAGATAGAGCTTGCCGTCCTTCTCCCAGCCGTCCACCCGGTCGACTTTTCCGCTGACCGACAGCGTGGTGTCTGCCTCGCGGATGATGACCGGCTGGAGGGGCGCATCCTTGCCGCCGAAGCCCAGTTCAAATTCAATGGGCTTAAAATCCGACTCAGCAAGCTCGCCGGCTACGTCGTCCATGATGTTCAGCGCCATGCGTTTCAGGCGGGAAAACAGATAGCGGAACCGGGCGCTCTTCTCCGGATAGTCCGGTATCTCTGTTAAGGTATATTCCTTTACATAGTGGTTGACAATGCGGTGCAGCTCGTCTCGCTCCACAGCGCTGTAGCCGCCGCGATCCATCACGTCGCGGGTGACGTTCTCCAGCAGATAGTGGATAAACGTGCCGATCTCCGGCGCCTCAAAGCCGGCGCTCCTGCGTTCCTTTGCCTTGAGGCCGTACTCCATAAAGTACTGGAAATGGCAGCTGCGCAGGCGGTCCATCCGGGAGGCGGACATACGAACCGTCCGGCCGTAGAGAACCTGCACGGCATCCGGCGACAGCCGGCCGCGTCCCATCTCCCGGGCACGGGACATGGCGGCAAGCACGTCATCGTACTGCCCTGTGGCGGCAAACCGGCGCCACAGCGGGCCGTCCGGATCCTCACCGGCCATCTCCAGTGCCGTTGCCTCCATGTGGGCACGGAAGCCCAGATCCTCCCGCTTGACCCGCAGCGCGGGGAACAGCCGCTCTATGCGGCTGACAAGGAAGGACGGACGGAGCTCCGCGCCGTTGAAATCCGTCACGGGATAGCTGACCGTCAGCCGCTCTGTTGGCTGGACCAACGCCGCATAGATGTTCTGCAGCTCGTTATCCAGCTCGTCGAAAGTGGCGTCGGACAACGTGATTTCCTGGCTGCGCAGCAGGTCCCTTGCCTCGTCATCCAACAGGCCGCCGTTGCCGCTCACCTGGGGCAGCACATGGTCATTGGCGCCCAGCAGGAAAAGGCAGCGGACGTTATGGCGGTCATTGCGGGTGATGTCGCTGATCTTCACCTGATCCAGTGTGGCGGGAATCGTTCCCACGCTGTATTCACCCAGCACCAGCCGCAGCAGACGGGCAAACTCCTCGCCGTCCAGAGGCGTCTGGCCCAGGATCTCCACAAACTGATCCAGCACGGAGCAGAAGATGCCCCAGAGCTGACTGTATTCCTCCGCCAGCTGATGTTCACCGGCCTCCACCAGCTCCTGTGCCTTCACCATGAGGGTTTCTGGAACGCCGGAGCGCTCGGCAAACTCGTAAAGTATTTTTGCTTTCCCCTCTGCTGATGCGTTGGCTTTCAGTCCCTCGCTTAAGGGGAGCAGCGGAGCGCGGACTCTGGCACGGATGGCGTTGATCTCATCCAGACGCGCCTTGCGCTCCGGCGTCATCTCCTGCCCGTATCCATCGGGGCAGGCCGTCCACGCCGTGTCACGCAGCCACATGCTGCCCCGAATTTCCCAGGTAATAACGTAGTTCTCCAGCAAGTCGCACTCCGCCTCCGTAATGCCTGCCATGCCGGTTTTCAGGTAGCGGAACATATCCTCGTATTCAAAGCCGCCGGTGACGGCGTCTACAGCGCTCAAGAGCAGGGTAAGCACCGGCTTTTTCAGGATATCGCTGCGGCGGCTGAGGTAGAACGGAATGGCATCCCGGTGAAACACGTTTTCCAGAATGGGACCGTATACGTCCATGTTGCGGGCCATGACGCCGATCTCACGGCAACGCACTCCCTGTGCCGTCAGCGCGCGGATCTCATGGGCCACGTACTCCACCTCGGTAAAGGCTGTGCCGGCCTGATAAAGCTCGATGCCCTCCGGCTCGCCCTCCCACGCTTCATCATCCCCGAACACGCAGCGCTCCAAATGCCCCAATGGGCCGGATGGTGTGTCGGTGAGCCAGACGATCTCGCAGGGCACGCCGGCACGGCGGGCCATGTCCGCAAGGCGCTGGCGCTGGCGGACGGCATTGTAGAAAAGGTTGTCGTTCTTCCGGTCGCCCAGCAGGGTAACCACCACATCGCACTGCTGGCCCAGCAGCGTTTCCAGAATAGACTCCTCGGTCTTGTTGAAATAGGAAAAGCCGTCCAGATAAACGTCCTTTCCCTTCAGGTACCCGGAATCTGCCATGCGGTCACGAAGCTTCTGCACGCGGCTGCGGCGGTCGATACCGCCGGCGCGCAGCTTGCCGTCGTAGGCGGCGTAGATCAGCGCCACGTCACGCAGCTTGTCACCGGCTGCGCCGGGGATCCCGGCAATGCGCTCATACATGGTCTCGGGAGGGATTTCATAGGCATACAGCTCGTCGATCAGTTCCGTCAACTGGCGCAGGAAAACAGAACGCCGGGACGGGCGGCCGAACACCTTGAGCTGGCTGTGGAGCTCCTGCAGCACCAGACGTACCGTCAGCAATTTGCCGCCGGCATCCAATGTGAAGTCGGACAGTCCTCCCTGCTCGGCCAGCACGCGGCCGGACAGCGAGCGAAAGCTGAGCACCTCTGCGCAGCGGGAGGCTGTTGGCCCCAGCGCGCGGCAGAGATCCATCTCCGCCTCATGGGTCACATGCTCCGGCACGATCAGTGCCTGAGGACGCAGATTCCTGCGCTCCTTCATCCGCTCCAGCACGCGGCGGGATTTGCCGGAACCCGCCCGTCCGATCCAAATGGACAGCATTCTACCTCACCTCCGGGGACAGTGTACCGCGGTCACTGTCCCAAAATCGCCCCACATCCGGGGGAAATGTAGAGAAACGTCTCAATATGCCGGCAAACGCCGGCATATTGAGACGATTATACGCATGATTCCTTCGTTTTTCTCATCTGCCGCACCATCTCGCGGGCTGCGTCAAGGGTAGCGGCGCAGGAAGCACTGCGCACCAGCAGGGCGATCTCATCGGCCCCCACCTTGACCACGCCGCCATCGACGGCGGCGTAGCAGTCCTTACCGCCGCAGGTGTACTTGACGACACCGGCTGTCAACGCGCCGATCAGCGGCGCATGGCCGTGCAGCACACCGATGCTGCCGCCCTCCAGCGGCAGGCGCACATAGCCCGCCATCTCGTCAACGATGATAGCAGAGGGCGTGACAATCTGCAAATGGATCCGGTCGTCCATAGGTCACCTCTTACCCCTTCTCGCGTTTGGCCAGCACCTCGTCAATGGTACCGCACATCAGGAATGCCTGCTCCGGGATATCATCGCACTCGCCGCCCAGAATCGCCTCGAAGCCGCGGATCGTCTCCTCCAGCGGCACGTATTTGCCGGGCAGACCGGTGAAGTTCTCCGCCACGTGGAAGGGCTGGGACAAAAACCGCTGGATGCGGCGGGCGCGGTTGACGTCCTTTTTATCCTCGGCGTTCAGCTCGTCCATACCCAGCACGGCAATGATGTCCTGAAGCTCCTTGTACCGCTGCAGCACACGCTGCACGGCGCGGGCTGTGTCGTAATGGCGCTTGCCCAGCACGCCCGGATCCAGCAGCCGGGAGGTGGATGAAAGCGGATCCACCGCCGGATAGATGCCCATTTCGGAGATGCCGCGATCCAGCACGGTGGTGGCGTCCAGATGGGCGAAGGCCGTGGCCGGAGCGGGGTCCGTCAGATCGTCAGCGGGCACATAGATGGCCTGCACGGACGTTATGGAGCCGCTGTGCGTGGAGGTGATGCGCTCCTGCAGAGCACCCATTTCCGAAGCCAGCGTGGGTTGATAGCCAACGGCGGAGGGCATGCGGCCCAGCAGAGCTGATACCTCGCTGCCCGCCTGGGTGAAGCGGAAGATGTTGTCGATGAACAGCAGCACGTCCTGTCCCGACTCATCCCGAAAATACTCGGCCATGGTCAGGCCGGACAGCGGAACCCGCAAACGGGCTCCGGGCGGCTCGTTCATCTGGCCGAACACCAGCGCCGTCTTGTTGATGACGCCGGAGGCGATCATCTCGTTCCAGAGGTCGTTGCCCTCGCGGGAGCGCTCGCCCACGCCGGCAAACACGGAGTAACCGCCGTGCTCGTAGGCCACGTTGCGGATCAGCTCCTGGATCAGCACCGTCTTGCCCACGCCGGCGCCGCCGAACAGGCCGATCTTGCCGCCCTTGGCATAGGGCGCCAGCAGGTCAATGACCTTGATGCCCGTCTCCAGAATCTCCGTGGCGGGCAGGACCTCGGTAAAGGCCGGCGCGCTGCGGTGGATCGGCAGCCGCTTTTCCGTGTTGACAGGGCCTTTGCCGTCGATGGGCTCTCCCACCACGTTGAACATCCGGCCAAGAGTGGCCTCACCCACCGGCACGGTCACCGGTTTTCCGGTATCCACGGCAGTACAGCCGCGATACAGGCCGTCAGTGGAGAACAGCGAGACACAGCGCACCACGTTGTGGCCCAGCTGCTGCACGGCCTCCATCACGACGGTGTGATCGCTCAACTGCGCCTCAATGGCAGTATATATCTCCGGCAGACGGCCGCCGGGAAACTCCACGTCCACCACAGCGCCGATGATCCGTCTGACAATTCCATGCTCCATACGATACTCCTTACCTCAAGAGTGGATGGTTCCGGCCTTCATGGCCTTGGTGCCGCCCACGATATCCGCTATCTCCGTTGTCACGGCGGCCTGACGTGCGCGGTTGAGCTCCAGACTCAACTGGTCGATCAGCTCCGTAGTGGCGTCCGTTGCGGCGGTCATGTCGGTCATACGGGCCGCCTGCTCGCCCTGGCGGGCTTCCCGCAGGGCGTCCATCACCACGGCATTCACATAGATCTCCACCGCGTTGTGGATTACGGCGGCACGGGACGGCTCGATCAGGCAGTCCGGCTGCTCTCCGTTTTCCCGCCTTACCGGCAGGAACGGCACACATACCGGCGTCTGACGGAATGCGGTGTGGTACTGCTGATAGAGAAGACGGATCTCATCCACCTCTCCGCTGAGAAACAGCTCTTTCATATAGTCCGCCAGTCTGGCGGCATCTGCCTGCGTGGGCAGGTCGCCCAAATCGGAAAACCATCGGATGACCGGGATTCCCTCGTCCTCCATCACGTCCTTGCCCCACCGTCCGGCTGCCACTACAACGGCGGCATGCTCCTCCGCTGCCAGAAGCTCCCGGAGCTCATGCACGAGGGAGATGTTGTAGAGGCTGCACAATCCGCGGTTTCCGATAAACACCACGTAGCAGACGGTTCTGACCTCCTGCCGCGGCGTCAGCAGCGGCTCGTCCGTATCGATTCCGGAGAGAAGATCCACGATCTCGCGGGACCGTGCGGCAAACAGCTTGACGGCGTCCATGCCGCCCTGGATGCGGCGCAGCTTGGCCGCCGAGACCATTTTCATGGCCTTGGTGATCTGCTGGGTGCTTTTTACGCTTTTGATCCGTCCGCGGATCTCACGGACATTGGCCACGGCGCACCGCCTCCTCTCCTTCGGGTTTCAACCGATCAGAACCGTTCCTTCATGGCTGTGATAACGCTGCGCAGCTGCTCCAGCATGTCGTTCGGAATCTTTTTGCCGCTGTGGATGGCGTCCGCCAGTTCCGGCATCTTCCGGCGCACAAAGGGGATCAGCTCCGACTCGAAGCGCGCGATCTCTTCCACGGGCAGGTCGTCGGCATAGCCCTCTGCGGCGGCAAAGATGACAATGACCTGATCCGCCGCGTCCATAGGCGCGTAACGGGGCTGCTTCAGAAGCTCCGTCATCCGTTCGCCGCGGCGGAGCGTGTCACGGGTTGCCTTATCCAGATCGGCGCCGAACTGGGTAAAGACCGCCAGCTCGCGGTACTGGGCCAGATCCATGCGCAGGCGGGAAGCCACCTGCTTCATGGCGCCCAGCTGGGCTGCACCGCCCACACGGGACACGGAAAGGCCCACATTGACGGCGGGTCGGATGCCCGCGTGGAAAAGTCCTGTCTCCAGGAAAATCTGACCGTCGGTGATGGAGATAACGTTGGTGGGAATATAGGCGGAGATATCCCCCGCCTGGGTCTCGATAATGGGCAGCGCCGTCATGCTGCCGCCGCCCAGCGCATCGCTGAGTCTGGCGGAGCGCTCCAACAGACGGGAGTGGAGATAAAACACGTCGCCGGGATAAGCCTCCCGTCCGGGCGGGCGCTGCAGCAGAAGAGAGATCTCGCGGAAAGCAGTGGCCTGCTTGGAAAGATCGTCAAAGACGATGAGCACGTCCCTGCCCTGATACATGAAATGCTCGCCCACAGCGGTGCCGGAATAGGGCGCAAGATACTGCATCGGCGCGCTGTCCGAAGCCGCTGCGGAGACCACAACGGTGTACTCCATGGCGCCGTGATCCCGGAGCTTGCGCACCACATCGGCCACGGTGGATTCCTTTTGGCCGACGGCCACATAGACGCAGATCACGTCCTTGCCCTTCTGGTTGATGATGGTGTCCAGTGCGATGGAAGTCTTGCCGGTCTGTCTGTCGCCGATGATCAGCTCGCGCTGGCCACGGCCGATGGGGATCAGGGCGTCGATGGCCTTGATGCCGGTCTGCAGGGGCACGTTAACAGCCTGCCGGTCCGGGATGCCGGGAGCGGGACTCTCCACCGGGCGGTATGTCTCTGCCCGGATCGGGCCGCGTCCGTCCAGGGGACGGCCCAGCGCATCCACAACGCGGCCGATCATGGCCTCGCCCACGGGGATCTGGATGATCCGCCCGGTGCGGCGCACCTCGTCGCCCTCCTGCACACGGGAGTAGTCGCCCAGCATCATGACGCCCACGCTGCCGACCTCCAGATCCATCACCATGCCGCGCACACCGCCGGCAAAGTCCAGCAGCTCGCCGGACATGACGTCGGATAGACCTGTAACCTTGCAGATGCCGTCGGACACACGGGCAACATGGCCGAATTGATACACGTCCAGCTCATCGCCGGTTTGTGCAAGCCGGGCAAGCAGCGCAGCCATGGCTGAGTCGGCGTTATCGGACTCCCCATCTCCGTCGCGCATCCGGGCAAGACGATGGGAGACCGTCCCGTCATATACAGCGTCCCCCACGGTAACCCGGATGCCGCCCAGCACGTTTCTGTCCGGATGATCGCGGATCACCAGTTCGTCCTCCCCGGACAGGTTGAGCCCGCTGCGCACCGCCGTTTCCAGCTCGCGCCGCTCCGCTTCCGTCAAGGGCTCCGTACCGGTGACAATAAGCTCCAGTTTGTGATGGCGCTCCAGCTGGATCCTGTCATACACCGTGAGCCGGATCTCCGGGCCGATCCGCCGCAGCATGCGGCTGCGCAGTGCGGAAAGAGCCGATGCATGGCGCGGCTCTGCCAGCACACGGGCGGTTTCCCGGGTTACCTGCTCCACGGCGTCGCCGCAGAAACGGCGCTGCATCTCCCAGTGAAGCTGGTCGGCATCGGAGCGCGCCGCGTCCATTATGCGGCGGCAATCCTCGTCGCTCCCACTCTGCTCGATCCGGTCGTTCTCATTCACAGCGGACCGGGTCTCGGCCAGAAGCCTCTGCTCCCGCTCTGTCTCATCGGAGCGGATCTTCGCCAGCTCGGCGTCCATTGTGGTTGCCTCTGCCCGGGCACGCTCCGCGTCATTCAGATCCTGCACCACCTGATCCCGGTGGCCGCGCAGGATGTCGCGGATTTTCCTGTGGCCGAAGATAAAGACCAGTCCGACCAGAATGAGAAAGTTGATGACGGCAAACAGGACTTCTTTTTCTGTCATAGCCGTCTCACCTCTCTTCCCCGCCGTCCAGCAGACGATCCGCCAGCTGGTTGGCCAGTTCCCGCGCACGGCGGGAAACGGTATCGCGGGCAGTCTCTTCCTCCCGTGCAGAATCAGCGCGGGCGTCGCTGATAAGCTGCGCCCCCCGTTCGTGCGCCTGCTTCAGATCCTCGGCGCGGCGGGTTGCCGCCCGGGTTTTTCCAAGCGTTATGGCTGTGCGGGCTTCATCGCTGCTCTGATGCCAGCTCTCCTCCGCTGCCTGACGGGCCGCTTTTTTGGCGTCCTCCGCCCTGCGCGCCTCGCCAAGGCCGGCGTCAATGCGGCTGCGCCGCTCATCCATGTGGCGAATCAGCGGGCCGAAGAGAAAGGTCTTCAGGACGAGCAGCAGCACAAAGAAGCAGATGATCGTCCAGATCATCTCTGAAATGTTGATGCTCAATTTGGGTGCCTCCTTCTCGGCGCTCCTCCTCAGATCTTACCCACCAGCATCATGGCAACCACGGTACCGTAGATTGCCAGTGCCTCCATCAGCGCCAGCGGCAGCAGCATGCTGCTCTTAACATCCTTGGCAGCCTCGGGCTGACGGCCGATGGCGTCCATTGCGGATGCGGCGAACTTGCCCTGCGCCAGAGAGGCAAAGATGACGCTTACAGCCACGCTTAAGGCGGCGGCCAGGGCGATGACAGCAGAAGTCTCCATATTATTTCCTCCTAAAATGAATGATGAACAGATTTACTCTTCAATCTCAGTGGCCTCCTCCAGATAGGCGGCTACCAACTTGGTGAAAACGATGGCCTGAATGGCGCCGAACAGGATGCTCAGAACCTGCATGATCACCGGCAGCACCAGAGGCAGCACATGCCCCATCTGCTCCACAGCCGTCTCCTCGCCGAGAATATTGCCGTAAAGACGCATGGCAAGTGAAACGGGCCTGACCAGCTGTTCAATGAGATTCAGCGGCAGCATCAGGATAAACAGCGGCAGCGGAGACATCAGCGCTTTGATGTACCCCCATATGCCCCGCTTTCGAAAACCTGCGTAAAAGCTGATCAGAAAGCTGCTGACACCCAACCCCGCCGTGACAGACAAACTGGCGGTAGGGACTGCAAACAACTTCCCCGCACCGGGCAGCAGTCCGGTGTAGTTGCAGGTGATGATGAAGATGAAAAATGTTCCCAGCACAGGCAGATACCGATTTAATGCATCCCTGTTCAAGCCGTCGGAGTAGAGCCCCCGCAGCTTATCCACCAGGAATTCGGCTGCGTTCTGAACAGGACCCGGTACATCCTTGAGCCGTCTCGTGGCCAGGAACGACACAAGGCCCAACACAGCGATAATGACCCACATGGTCACCACCGGTCTTGTGACCTCCAGCGGGCCGATGGAGAACAAGGCATTATGAACTTCTCCCATCGCTTACTCATCCTCCTTTTCCGGACGGTCTCCCCGGCTTTTCTGACGCGAAGTGAGGATCGAAAGGGCAATGATTCCGGAGCTCAACCCTGCTGCGGTGGCGAGGAGCGCAGGTTCAAACCGGATCGGAAGTACATTCCTCGTCAAAAAGACGGCAGCCAGCGCCAGAAGATCCAGCACCGTCCGAATCACCACGGCGCCGGTCAGCGCTCCGGAACTGCCGGTGCGCATAGCGCGCGCCGTGACGGCAGTGTTCACCCCGGCTACAGCAAAACCCAACAGCAAGCCCGCCGCAATACTGACAAGCAAATCGCACGCCCCCTTACGCAGTCACTTCTACAAGCTAATGTAAACAATCTGACACTTTATTTTACACTATATCTTGTGACTGTGTCAAGATAAAGAGCCTCCTTGGACACAAAAGGCCGGACGGCGTTCCGTCCGGTCTCTTATGCTGTCGAAAACGTATCAACAGCATAAGAGGCAAATGCAGAACCATTGAATCATGTTCCTGCATTTGCATGGATTTCACGTGAAGGGGGAGTCCCGTTAGCCCCACCGTTGTGTCAGCAGGTGCCCGAGCACTTACGTGCCCGGCCGCCGGGACACTTCCTCGAAATCAGCTCGCTTCATCCGCCACCGGCGGCGCTTCGCTGATTTCCCCTTCACAATCCCCCATGCGTGTCGCAGTCTTTCGGCCAATTGCCTTTGTCTACAGTCTGAGGCCGGACGGAACACCGTCCGGCCTCTTGCGCCGTCCCATCATTTTCCCAGCCAGCGACGGATGGTCTCCCATAACTCCACAGAGCGGAACTTCAGCACATACCCTGTGTCTTCCTCCGTCACAAGGCCCAGGTCATCCTGCTCCCAGCCGGCAGCAATGGCCGTCTCATTGCGGTCCGACGCTGCCGTGGTGCAAAGGGGCGGAAACACCACGCACCACCAGTTCTGCCCTCTCCCCTCGCCGATCACCACACGCAGAGCCATGTACTCGCCGGCAGGCAGGGCAAACCCGTCGTAGGTTTTATGGGGAAACTCCGCCGGTTCCAGCCGGGCCTTGACGCTGTAATCATACCCCTGCTTTGCGATCTCCTCGGCGGCGGCTTTTTCCACGGTGGGAAGTGCTGCCTGCAGCTCCGCCATGGCCTCCTCCCGGGTGTCGGATCGACGCAGAATCCCCTCCGCCAGCGTCAGGACACGATCCCGCACCTGCAGCTTCAGCGCCTGGTCCGCCTCCTCATCGGAGTTGGCGATCACGTGAAGGCGGATCATCTTTCGCTCCAGTTGATCCTGCCGCTGCAGCGACCAGGCGCCCCACAGGGCAGTCAGCGCCAGCGCCAGCAGTAGAGCGATTTCAATGGGATGTAGTTTGTTTTGATAGTTACGCATAGAAACACCGTCCATCAATCAGATTTGACTGAATGATGGACGGTACTTTCGTTTTTTATTCACTTTTACCGCAAAAAGATGCCGGATACGTGCCCCGCAGGGCGGAACAGGCCATCCGCGCTCTATCCTCGTCGTCAAACACGCCGAACACGGCGCTGCCGCTGCCGGACATCATGGCGCTCAGCGCGCCAAGATCCCGCAGGCGGTGCTGGATAGCAAAGATCTCGCTGTCCGGCGGGAGGATGCGCTCAAAGGTATTGCCCATGGCGGCGCAGACCGCTTTCAGATCACCGGCTTTCAGCGCGGCGAGCATGGCGTCGGCGCCGTCCTCGTCGTAGCAGCGGCGCTGGTCGATGAGACCGTACATCTTCCCCGTTGAGAAGGCGGCCTCCGGCTTCACCAGCACGAACCAGCAGGCCGGAAGAGGCGAAAGGACCGTCAGCTCTTCCCCCCTGCCGCAGGCCAAAGCCATTCCGCCCCGGACACAGAAGGGCACGTCGCTGCCCAGCTCCGCCGCCATGGTTTCCAGTTCCTCATCGGACAGATCCGGTGCATACAGCCGCCGCATGGCGCGCAGAACCGCAGCCGCATCGGCGCTGCCGCCGCCCAGTCCCGCCTGCATGGGAAGCCGTTTTTGAAGATCGATGGACACGCCGTCGTTTTCTGTTCCTGTATAGGTAAAGAACTTTACAGCAGCTTTATAGCAAAGGTTTGTCTCGTCTGTTGCCAGGTTCGGCTCATCGCAGGTGAGATGGATGCCGCCGCCGGTATGTGCGGTGACGGTCACGGTGTCGTACACCCCCACCGTCTGCATGACGCTCACCAATTCGTGGTAACCGTCCTCCCGCTTGCGGCCTACATTCAGCAGCAAATTTACCTTGGCGGCGGCCTGTTCGGTAACAGTGATCTCCGCCGGTTCATTTTCCGCCTGCTCCCCCAGTACACGCTCCACGGGGATCACCACAGCCGCCGCCAAAAGCGCCTCCGCCAGCATCACGGCAAAGGCGATGAGGCGCTGCGGGTTCTCCTCCATCAGGCGGGTGGACTGCATCAGCATGAAGCTGAGGGCGGCAAAGGCCAGCGCCAGCTTCCACAGCCAGGGCAGAAAGATCCCGTTGGCTACTTTTTTCAATTGTATCGGCAGCGCCCGGGGATAACCCAGCGCATTGGGGAACAGAGCACTCAGCGCCGCGTACAGCAGCATCAGCGCCGGGATCACAAGCGTGCCGATCCAGATACGGAACATGGAATCACCTCTCGGGAAATGGGATGAAAGCCGCCGAGGAGACCCCGGCGGCTTTCCAGATCAAATGAATCAATTACCGAATCTTGCGGGCTTCGATGTAGTAGCGCTTGTCCTGGGCGTGGCCCATGGAGAAGGTCTTGCGGGGCAGCACGCCGTCGGCCATAACGGTCTTGAACAGCTGCTCCTTGCCCATGGCGGGCAGCAGGAAGCCCATGTTGCCCTCCTTGCCGCCCAGCTCCCGGGTGACCTCATCGCCGTGGATGTAGTCGATCTCCACGTCCTTGCCCTTCAGATAGCCGTCCAGGAAGGTCTGCAGGGTGGCGACGGCAAGCTGCTTGGCGGGATGGGGCACGGTGAAGAAGGTGTCGTGGCCGGGCCAGACGAACTCGATCACGTGGCCCTCGCCCTTGCCCTCGTAGGCGTCGGGATAGGCAGCCTGAAAGGCGGCCATAAAGTCGTCCTTGTCTACGCCGAACAGCACGCGGTGAATGGGCTCGAACTGCAGGGCGTCGTCGTGGTTGTTGACCACCTCCACCAGCGCGTAACGGGCGGGCAGCTTTTTCCACTCCTCCTCGGTGAGACCCTTCTTCTGCTCCTCGTAGCAGGCCTTGGCGGTAGCCAGAGAGTGGTTGCCGTCACCCACGGCGAACAGCAGAGGCGCTGCGCCGGAGAGATTGTACTTGGCCATCTGAGCCTCGTCGGAGCACAGGCCGCGCAGGGCGTCGGCCACGGCATCCAGCTGCCCCTCGGAGAGCTTGTAGCCCTTGATGTGGCCGCCGTTCTGCATCAGATCAAAGTCGTACACCACCTCCATGGTGTCGGCGGCGGCGGTCAGCGGCTCGATGACGGTCTTGTCGGGGTCATCGATCAGCAGCATCACGTGGGGCAGCTCGATGGGGGCGTTGCGGCGCACGCGGGCGCGGGGCGGGATGCGCTCGGTGACAGTGGCCTCGGTGGCACGGATCAGAGCGCCGCTGCCGGGGGTGAAATCGTAATCGTCCAGATCCACCATGCCGATGAGGCCGTGGCGAATCTTACCGTCGGACTGCTCGCGCTCGATATAGATCAGGGAGCCGGGCAGGGTCTCGAACACGCCGTCAGCCATATATTTGTCCATGGAAGCGTTGATATCGCCGATCAGCTCGTCCACGTTGGGGGCCTTCAGATTGGCCTCCGGCAGGATCAGACGCAGGGTGGAAGGCGCGTCGCCCACCTGCTGCTCCACCGCGGCCCAGTACTCGGGCTCAGAGGTGAACTGGTCGCAGGCCACCACGGCCCATTTGGTCATATCCTGGCCCTTGGGCAGCAGGATATCGGCGGGATAAAAGCCCAGCTTGTCAAACTTCTCGTTCATGGTTTTCCTCCTTCAATCCTTCCGGGCGGCACAGGCCGCCATATTCCGTTTATCATTATACAAAATACGGACAGGCTTTTCAATCGTCTGCGCAAATAATTTTTGCGCGTTTGCCCGATTTCATGTATAAATCGGCGGCCATTGGCGGATGCTATCGGCAGCATCAAATGCGAAACTGGAGGGAATCAATATGAAACTCATCGATCGGATCGCGCTGATCCTCGTGATCGTCGGCGCACTGAACTGGGGCAGCGTGGGCCTGTTCGGCTTTGACTGCGTAGCTTTCCTGTTCGGCGGCCAGATGGGCACGTTCAGCCGCATCATTTACTCACTGGTGGGCATCGCCGGACTGTGGTGCATCACGCTGCTGTTCCGCGACTACGACCACCGCGACTAAAAACTGTCATTGCGAGACCCCATCGGGGCCGTGGCAATCCGTGTTTCACTTCTCAGGGCGGATTTCCACAGAAAATGCCGCCCATCGGGCGGCATTTTCTTCGAAATAACAGGCTTCTTCTTACTTACTTTTCAGGCTCTTGACCACCGTCTCATCCGGCGTCACTGCCATGGTCTGGTAGGTGGTGTACACCACCATGCCGGGCCGGCTGCCCGCTGGCTTTTTCACGTACCGTGCAGGCGTATAATCCACGCTGACCTTGCCGCCGTCTCTGCCCTGAGAATAGTACGCCGCCAGCACCGCCGCTTCATAGAGGCTTCGCTCGTCCGGGTCCGCTCCTTCGGTGCAGAGGATCACGTGGGAGCCGTGGATCTTCTGTGTGTGGAGCCAGACGTCCCAGCGCTGGGCATCCTTCGTCAGCTTGTCGTTCTGCCGGTTGTTGCGCCCCACCAGAATACGCAATCCGCTGGAGGATCGGTACTCCCGGGGCTTGGAAGCACGCTGGAAGCCCGCCTGCTTCTTGCCTCTGCTCCGCAGGTAGCCGCCGCTCTCCAGCTCGGCTCGGATGTCGTTGAAGTCCTGCTCGCTCTCCGCCTGATTCAGCTCCTGCAGCACGCTTTCCAAATAAGCAAGCTCTTCCCTGCCCTTTTCCAACTGCTCCGTCAGAACGCGCTGGGCCGTCTTGGCCTTGGCGTACTGCTTGAAGTATCTGGCGGCGTTCTCCTGAGGGGAAAGGCGCACGTCCAGCGGGATCTCCACGTCCGGGCAGTTCTCCTCATAGTAGTTCTGGGCCACAAGACGGGCCTGTCCCCGCTCCATACGGTAGAAATTGGCGGTGATCAGCTCGCCGAAGATCCGCAGGCGGTCACGGTCCAGCGTGCGCTCATACTCCTTCTCCTGCATGGCAATCTTGCGGCGGATACGGTCCCGTGCGTTGGTGGCGGTCTTCAGCAGGTCCTGTCCCCGCTGGTGCACGCGGTCCGCCTGCTCCCGCTGCTCATAGAAGTCGTCCAGCAGCGTGCCGAAGCTCTCCGCCTCCTCGCTGACGGCATAGTCGCCGTACTGCGCAACAGGCAGATAGGTGAAGTCCATTAGTTTATTTTCTCGTTTAATAATAATCGGTGTAAAGTGTTCATACCTTACATCATTCTGCCATCTGGAAAAGCTCTGCCACAGAGCGGACGGCTCCTCGTCGGCGCGAAAAACGATCTCACGGGCTACCAGCGGAGACATGGCGGTAAAGGTGTCCACCAGCCATTTATCCAAGGGCGTTCCCTCCGGACGCCGGGACAGCAGAGCGGCGAAGTCCTCCTCCCCGATCTCCAGCGGCGACAGCTTCTTCTGGGCAGGCGGCAGACGGTAATAGAGTCCCGGCAGCACCTGCCGGCTCTCGGACATCTCCAAATCCACACGGCGCAGGCAGTCGATGATCCGGCCGTCGGAGCCGCATAGGATCAGATTGGCCCGGCGTCCCATCAGTTCCAGTATAAGACGATAGTCGCTTAGTTCGCCCAGCTCATCGGCGGCGCGGACGGTAAGCCACACCACACGCTCCAGCGGCGCCTGCTCCACGGCCACGATAGCGCCGCCCTGCAGGTATTTGCGCAGCAGCATGCAGAACATGGGCGGCTGGGCGGGATTGTCGCGCTGGAGTTCGGTCATATGGATGCGGGGTTGGTTGGGGTTGGCGCACAGCAGCACGCGGCGGCCGTGGCGCAGCAGCAGCACCACCTGATCCCGGGCGGGCTGCTGGATCTTTTCGATGCGTGCGCCTGTGATCTGCGGGGTCAGTTCCCCCACTACGGCGCGCAGACAGACGGCGTCCAGCGGCATCAGTCTTCCTCCTCCATCATGGCGGTGAACAGCTCGTTGATCCGTACGTGCTCCCCGCGGAGCCACAGCCAGCCCAGCAGGGCCTCCAGCGCCGTGGCCTGCTGGTACTCGGCGCGGCTGGCGTGCTGGGGAATGGAGTGGACGTTGGCGTTGCGGCCGCGGCGGAATACGTCGTGCTCCTCCTCCGTCAGCATGGGCAGGATCCGCGCACTGAACCGAGCCTGGGCCGGAGCGCAGACCAGCTCGATGGTGGCGCGGTGGAGTCCCTTACCGGTGGCCTTGCCGTGGGCGCACAACCAGGTGCGCACCAGCAGCTCGTACACTGCGTCGCCCAGATGGGCAAGGCCGATGCTGCTGATGGCGCGGATCTCATCCGGCTGCAGGGACGTGTGGAAGTAGTCCGTCATGGCGGTTCTCCTGTTAAATCAGTTGTCGGCACGGTTATAGCCGTTCTTCATGTGGACGCTGGCGTCCTGCAGCACCTTGTTCAGCGTGTCCGTGGTGCGCTCCTTCGCCATCTTGCACAGGGCCTCATTGGCCTCGGTCTTCAGGCTGTAATCGCCGGATTGCATCATCTTCTCGTCATACTCCCGGATAAGGCGGCGGCCCTCGGTGAACATGGCGCTCTGGTAGCGCTCAATGTGCTGAATGGAGGTGGCGTAGTTGTGGTCGGCCAGAGCGGCGATCATGCGGCTGGCCCAGTAGAAGTTCTCCGTGGAGGCGTCCATGGTCACGTTGCTGAGATATTTGGGCATCTTTGCCACGTCGGGGTACACGGGCACCATGGCATTGAACGTGGTGGAGCCAAAGCAGATCCACTCCACCGCCTTGATCTCCTCCGGCATATTGCCGCGGATCTGGCACAGGGCCGTGACGCCGGTACGGTTGATGCCGATGGAGCGGTACATGCCCCGCTTGCCGGTGTTCTGGCTGGTGTAGGGGTCATAGGGCGTACCCTGATAGTGGGCGGACAGCAGATACTTCACGTCCTCCACCGTTACCTTCCGGTCCGGCGTCAGGCACCAGGGGATGTTGTCGCTCTCGGGGCCGAACTCGGCATTCTCGCCGTCCCAGCGGTGGGAATACGGGGTCAGATAACGTCCCATGAACCAGGCCCGGGGCGTGTTGTAGACGTGGTCGGAGTCGGTGTGGGAGCCGAAGACGTCACGGGGGTTGAACACGCCGCCGCAGTTGCAGTCCAGCTTATTTTCCGCGATGAACTCCCGCAGATCGGCAGAGCACATGTGATCACGCTGGGCGCCGAAGGCGTCGTCCAGATCGAAGTCGTCCAGACCGAACTGGTTGGGGGCGATGACACAGCCGTCGTCCGGCACACGGCGGGCGATCCAGTGGTGACCGCCGATGGTCTCCATCCACCATACCTCGTTCTCGTCGTTGAAGGCGATGCCGTTGGACTCGTAGGTGCCGTACTGCTCCAACAGAGACGCCAGACGAAGCACGCCCTCGCGGGCGGAGCGGATATAGGGCAGCACCAGCATGAGGATATCCTCCTCGCCGATGCCGCCGGGAACGTCCTTCTCCCCTCTTCTCGTCGCCTTGCGCAGCTCCACCATGGGATCCGCCGAGAGCACGCGGGGGTTGGAGGTGATGGTCTCGGTGGCAGTCATGCCCACGCCCGCCGCATTGATACCGGTGGTGCCCCAGATGCCCTCGTCGGGATTCACGTTGGGGCAGGCGGTAAAGCGCAGGGGGTTATCGGGCAGCTCCACCTCCACGTGGGAGAGGACGCTTTTATATTTCTTTTTATGGTCTTTGGGGTCCACTACGATGACCTTCTTCACGTCAAAGTGGCCGTCGTCGGTGCGGGCGATCATGGTAGAGCCGTCGTTGCTGGCGTTTTTGCCAACCAGAATGGTGGTACAGGGCATGGTTTTGTCCTCCTTGTTTTTTTACTTTACCGATGGGTATTATACCACAAAACGGCAAATCCGCAAGGGCTTGCCTGTCGCCCGTCCCGCAAAAGGAAGCGTCCCGCAGCATTTGCCGCGGGACGCCATGGGATATGTGCTTATTTACTGCCTCTGGTCTCGTAGTCCTCCTGAATCTCGCAGGCCCAGTCCGCCTGGATCGGCGCGCCCTTGCGCAGCTTGCCGATGGTCTTGCTGACCACGGCGAAGTTCAGGGCGGTGCCGGCGCCGTCGCACTCGTAGCGCACGGCTCTGTCCTCCCGGATACCGAAGCTTCGGGCGGCGGAAATGGCGTCCATGTTGGCGCCCAGGAACAAAAACTCCCAGCCGTACTTCTCCTGCTCGTGCTTCACCATCTTCTGCACCTGGGCATAGGTGTAGCGGCGGCTGGCGTTCTCCATGCCGTCGGTGGTGATGACGAACACGGTCTTGCCGGGACGGTCCTCCTCCCGGGCGTACTTGTGGACGTTGGCGATGTGGTGCACGGCGCCGCCGATGGCGTCCAGCAACGCGGTGCAGCCCCGCACCTGATACTGCCGGTCCGTCATGGGCTCCACCTTGCGGATGTCAACGCGGTCGTAGATGACCTGGCTCTCGTTGTCGAAGAGCACCGCCGACAGCAGCGCCTCGCCCGGCTCCTTCTTCTGCTTTTCCACCATGGCGTTGAAGCCGCCGATGGTGTCCGCCTCCAGCCCCGCCATGGAGCCGCTGCGGTCAAGGATGAATACGATCTCCGTCAAATTGTTGTTCATGTAAGTGACCTCCTTCAGATTTGTTGGCATCAGTATAACAAGTCCGAAGGCGGTCGTGGTCAACCGGGGGTTGACATTTTTACTTGGTCAGCAGCGGCAGATCGCTGTCGTACAGGGCGGTGTTGATGGTCACGATGCTGTACTCCCCGTGCTGGATGAAGTACTGCACCACCAGATCCGACTTGCTGCTGCGGGTCAGGGCATAGCCCGCCTTGCCCAGCAGCTTCTGGGTTTTGTTCAGGTCCAGCTGCAATCCGATAGCCAGCTGGATGGCGGTGTTCTTGCTGGGCTGATAGTCCTTCTTATTGATAATCTTGTTGAAGAGCTGGCGGCTCATCTGGGCCCGGTGATAGACGGAGGAGTCCTTCTCTCCCCTCTCCTGCAGCAGATCCAGCAGATACTCGGTAAAGGTGCTCTCCGTCTGGTTGAGGAAATCCTGCAGGCTCCCCACCGCCTGAGGCGCGGCGGCTTGCGCTTTGTTCCTCCGCCACGGGCGGAGAGCTGCCATATCTTTCGCAATGTGGGCGTTGTTGGCGAGGCCTGCGCTGTTGAAGGACGGTGCTGACTCGCAGGCGGTCTCCTGCTCGTCCCATTCCCGGCGGTACGGACGCCCGGCGGCGTACTCCCGCTCCGTCTGCTCGCTGACATATTGATCGTCCACATAGCTCTTCAGATCGTCGAACAGCGAGCCGGCCAGACGGAACGCCTCGGCGTTGAAGATCACCAGATAGATCTGCATGTCGTGGGTTAGAAGATAGTCCGTAAAGGCCCGGATCGCCACGGAAAGCGCTAGATCATGGGGAAAGCCGTAGCTCCCCGCCGCCATCAGCGGGAAGGCCACGGACCGGCATTTCAGCCGGCCGGCCAGCGTCAGCGCCGCGTCATAGGCACGGCGCAGCAGCGTCTCCTCGCCATGCGCACCGTCCTGCCATGCGGGGCTGACGGTATGCAGCACGTATCTGGCGGGCAGATCATAGCCTTTGGTGGCCATAGAATTGCCCACCTCAATGGCGCCGATCTTTTTCCGCGCCGCCAGCAGCTTCGGTCCTGCTGCTGTGTGGACGGCGGAGTCCGTGCCCGCCCCGATCACCGGTTGGGGATTGGCGGTGTTGACGATGGCGTCCACGTGCATTTTCGTAATGTCATTGCGCACGATTTCAAAGGGCATGGTCTCGCCTCCATCTTTGCGGTTATCTTATTATCATTATATCTTCTCTCCGCCGGTCTGACAAGTGGTCAACTCCTTCGGAGACACGTTTTCGTGCAGAATGTTCGGAGACACGTTTTCGTGCAGAATGGGGGTTGACGAATTCCAATCCGGGAGTGTATTATATAGAGCTTGGTGGTGATCCGCGTTTCCGCTGTAGGGAAATGTCTTGCCGCCGTATCTGGATGTATTAAAGAGATAAAGAGAGAGAACGCAATGAAAAACCGTCTGAAAAACCTGAAGCTCGACCCCAAAACCTTTGCCACAGACGTTATCTTCGATATAATCGGCTGTGTGCTGTACGGCGCCGGCATCTATAACTTCGCTTATACTGCCAATTTCGCTCCCGGCGGTGTGTCGGGCCTTTCCATTCTGATCAACATTCTGACCCGGGACATCCCCTTCTTCCACGGGGGGATCTCCATCGGTCTCGCCATGATCCTGATCAATATCCCCATTGTGATCTTCTGCTACAAGGCGCTGGGACTGGAGTTTTTCTTCCGCTCCGTCAAAACGATACTCATCTCGTCCCTGATCGTTGACCATCTGATGCCTCATCTGTGGACGTATCAGGGCTCACCCATGCTGGCGGCTATCTTCGGCGGCGTGCTGGCCGGCGCAGGTCTCTCCTGCATCTATATGCGCGACTCCTCCACCGGCGGCTCTGACTTCGTAATCCTTGCCATTCAAAAGAAGAACCCCCACCTCTCCATCGGCATTGTGTCCCTGGCGGTGGACGGCGTCGTGATCCTGCTGGGCGGCATTGTCTACGGCGCCGTGGATGCGGCGCTGTACGGCCTGCTGATGACCATTACCTACAGTCTTATCATCGACAAGATCATGCTGGGCAACGATTCCCGCAAGCTGCTGACGATCATCACTGTCAAGGGTGACGAGATCTCCCGCCGCATCAATGACGAGGTCTCCCGCGGCGTCACCATCATCAACGGAAAAGGCTCCTATTCCGGCGAGAACAAAAACATCCTTCTCTGCGCCTGCTCCAACGCGCAGGTCTACAAGGTCAAGCGCATCGTGTACACGCTGGATGAAAAATCCTTCATCATGGTCAGCTCCGTGGACGCCGCTTTCGGCGAGGGCTTCAAGCCCCGGGACGTGAACACCTGATCCGACCCGGACCGTCCCGTCATCAGCTCAATAAAAATATCCGCCCTGTCCGGTACTTCCGGACAGGGCGGATATTTTTATGCGTTTGTTTACCGATAGATGGGGTACTTTTCGGTCAGCTTGATGACCTCACCGCGGATGTACTCCTTGTTCTCATCGAAGTCACGGATGGCAAGATCGATCAGCTTGGCCAGCTTCTCCATGTCGGACTCCACCAGACCGCGGGTGGTGACGGCGGGGGTGCCGATGCGGATGCCGGAGGTGACGAAGGGGCTTCTGGGCTCGCCGGGAACGGTGTTCTTGTTGACGGTGATATACACCTCGTCCAGACGGTTCTGCAGCTCCTTGCCGGTGACGTCCAGACCGATCAGATCCAGCAGCATCAGATGGTTGTCCGTGCCGCCGGAGACGATCTTCTGGCCACGTGCCTGCAGCGCGGCGGCCAGTGCCTTGGCGTTGCGCACCACCTGCTCCTGATAGGCCTTGAACTCCGGCTTCATAGCCTCGCCCAGCGCCACAGCCTTGCCGGCGATGACGTGCATCAGCGGGCCGCCCTGGATGCCGGGGAAGATGGCCTTGTTGAAGTTGAACTTATCCACAGCCGCCTGATTGGCCAGGATCATGCCGCCGCGGGGACCGCGCAGCGTCTTGTGGGTGGTGGTAGTGACCACGTCGGCATAGGGGAAGGGACTGGGATGCACACCGGCAGCCACGAGACCGGCGATGTGAGCCATATCGACCATCAGCACCGCGCCGACCTCATCGCAGATCTCGCGGAAACGGGGAAAGTCGATGATGCGGCAATATGCGCTGGCGCCGGCCACGATCAGCTTGGGGCGATACTCCAGCGCCTTGGCACGGACATCCTCATAGTCGATGATGCCGTTCTCATCCACGCCGTAGGAGACGGCCTTGAAATACTTGCCGGACATGTTCACGGGGCTGCCGTGAGTCAGATGGCCGCCGTTGGACAGATCCATGCCCATGAAGGTGTCGCCGGGATTCAGAATGGCGAAGAACACAGCCATATTGGCCTGTGCGCCGGAGTGGGGCTGCACGTTGGCATAGTCGCAGCCAAACAGCTTCTTGGCCCGCTCGATGGCGATATTCTCCACCACGTCGACGCACTCGCAGCCGCCGTAGTAGCGCTTGCCGGGATAGCCCTCAGCATATTTGTTGGTCAGCACGCTGCCCATGGCCATCATGACCTCCTCGGAGACGATATTCTCCGATGCGATCAGCTCCAGGTTTCTGCTCTGCCGGGCGAACTCCGCCTGCATGGCATCGCCGACCTCTCTGTCATAAGCAGTCAGCCGTTCCAGTGATTCTTTCAGCATGATGTTTCCTCCACTTCATGATAATGCTCGCGCCGGACGGCGCGTAAACTCGCTATTTGCAACTGTAATACGCTCCCGGCGGAAAGTCAAGTCTTCTGTTCCGGAAAAACGTCTGTTTCCGCCGTATACGGCTCATCCCGGCGATAGACACGCGCCTCGGTGAACACAGCCTCCACCGGCTGATCCCACAGATCCACCGGCAGAACCGGCACCTTCTGCACCTCGAAGGCGACCATCACCACATGGGCACGGACGCACCGCGGCAGATACCGGTCGTAGTATCCGCCGCCCATTCCCATCCGGTTGCAGGCTGGGTCAAAGGCTGTGCCGGGGCACACCACCAGGTCGATCTCCTCCGGCGGGATCTCCAGCGACAGCTCCCGTACCGGCTCCCGAATGCCGAAGGCGCCGGGACGCCATGCGCCGGGCACCATGGCGATCATCTCCGTGTCGCTGACGCACAGCGGATAACAGAACCGCTTTCCGGCAGACGCCGGGTGCGTCAGCAGGCTGTCCAGCGAAAGCTCGCCCCGTACATGGTCGTAGATCATCACGGTCCGGGCGTTGCGGAAGAGATCGCTCTCCGTCAGCCGTTCTACGGCTCCGGCAGACCGTTTCGCCCGCTCCTCCGGCGACAAGTCGTTCCGCGCCCGGATCTTCCTTCTGCGCTGCCATCTGCGCAGTGCCGGAGGGATCGCGGCGCGGATGGCCTCTACATGAGCTGCGGGGCAGTTGACGACAACGGCGCCATCCTCCCCTGCCGTGTCCAGAGCGGAGCGAAGCTCCTGCTCCTCCACGGGCTGATCCACCCACAGGATCACTGTTTTCGTTCCGCGGAGCAGCTCCTCCGGCGGCTTCGGCAAGCCGCATTCCGGCCCATTTTTGCAGGGCACAAGATACACATCTGGACTCTGTGCCATGCGGATCGGCTCTTCCCCCGCGATGTGATTGCGTTTGATCGTCATAGCGTGCGCTGGGCGGCCTCCACCACGTGGCGGCACAGCACGGCGGTGGTCACACTGCCCACGCCGCCGGGCACCGGGGTGATAGCGGACACGATGGGCTCCGCCTCATCAAAGCGGACGTCGCCACAGAGCTTCTGCTTGGTCTCGTTCCAGCCGATGCCCACGTCCACAACCACCTGACCGGGGCGAAGATAGTCAGCGCCGACGCTCTCCATCTGACCGGATGCGGCGACCACAATGTCCGCCTCCCGTGTCACAGAGGGAACGTCCACGGTCCTGGTGTGGCAGATGGTGACGGTGGCATTTTCATGCATCAGCATCATGGCCACCGGACGGCCGATAACAAGGCTGCGACCGATAACCGCCACACGCTTGCCCTTCAGCTCCACACCGTAGTGATGCAGGATCTCCATGGCGGCCCGGGCAGTACAGGGCGGAAAACCCAGCGGCGTGCCGGTAAATACACCGGCGAGAGATCCGTCCGTGCAGCCGTCCACATCCTTTTGGGGCGACAGACATTTCCGCGCACGCTCACCGTCCAGTTGTTTAGGCAGCGGGCGGAACATCAGGATGCCGTGTACAGCCGGATCGTTGTTCAGCGATTCCAGGGTGTTGAAAAAGGTCTCGCTGTCCACATCTACGGGCAGCACCACGTTCTTCACCGCAACGCCCACCTTTTCGCAGCGCTTCATGGCGCCGCGCTCATAGGATAGATCATCGTCCCGCGCACCGACACGCAGGATCGCCAGCGTAGGAATGATTCCCTGTTCCCGCAGTGCCGCCGCGTCAGCAGCCGTTTTTTCGCACAGAGCCGCCGCCACCGGCGCGCCCTTCAATAATTCAGCCATAATTTATGCCTCCCTGAATTGGATCTGATCGTGAGACGAAATACCGTCACGCAATATAATAAAACAGTTCCGGACAAAACGCAAGAACCGGCGTTGTTTTCCATGTGATTTCTATTATCTCCCCCAACCAAAAGCGCCTGACTGTTGCGTCATTCTTCTAAAGGCGTGCGGGATATGGCGGCTGCGCCGCCATGCCGTGCGGCCTGTGGCCGCACGTTCGAACCGGACTGATTCTCCCGCACCGGTCTCCACCAAAAAGAAGGACAGGCTTTTGCCTGTCCTTCTTTTTGGTGGAGATAAGAGGGATCGAACCGCTGACCTCTTGAATGCCATTCTAATTTTTCGTCAAAACCAGCCTACTACAGCCCACTCTGTTGCACTCTATTATAATCGTGCTTTCCCTCTGATACCAACGGATTCCTGGTTTTACTTGTCGTAGCTTGTTGTCATCTATCGTGAACTCTCGGTGTGGGTTTTTTCATGTCGGTGTGGGTTTTTGTGTGGGGTTTTTATATCAGCCGGAGACTGGCATCAACTATCTTTAACCCCCTGCATAGTCGTTCTCTGCGTCTTCATATCCCTGCTGATAACCCTCATTGTAGCCATCTGAATATGCAGACTCGCTGGAACGTTCTGACTCACGCATAAGATCCTCGATTTCGTCTTGATACTCTTGACTAGCGACATTGTACCCCTCGGAATACCCGTCTTCGTGCCCCGACCAATAGCCAGCCGTCCGCGCACGCTCTTCAGCAGCGTGGCCAGCGCTGATCAGTCCGAACAGTATCACAATGACTATGCCTGCTATGACCCACGTGAGTACCTTGTCGTGTTTCTTCTCCTCCATCCCTGCATCTCCTTAACTGATTCTATGTAAAACAACGATTACCGATAGCAAAGAAGACGGTGCCCCTCGACACGGTTACGCAGGAGCGGAGTGCTCCTGACAACGCACCGGCGATACTCGGGACCGAACCATCTTCTGTGGAACAGTATAACATAGATGCCGGAGAAGTCACTATAGATAATCTCCCCACTCTCTACTACGTGCTCAAGGGAATCCAGGCAAAAAAAGTAGAGGCCCACCACCAGGGTAGCTACACCGAGGAAACCTCGGCAGCCATTGACCCTTTGATGGACACCTCTACTATGAGTGTAGCAGACCTGCTGGAGATTGTCAAGGGAACCACCCGTGGGACGTATCGGAGCGAAACGTCGTCTACGCAGACAAAAAAAGAGCCCCGCACCTCCTACGCGCTTTGGGATTCAACAATCCTTCCGCGCGAACCCCTGGGCCTCTGAATGCCCAAGGGACGGGTGCAAGCTACTCTTTCATAGGTAGAACAACGCAGACCGTTTTGTCAACACGTATGGCAAGCCTTTTGGGCGGGTGTGTGACTATCGATACTCCCCGACCCTCCGCCCCGACGCGGAAGGTAACCAGACCGACTACAACCCCAACGACGATCCCGTGATGCGGGCCTTCTTCGATGCATGCGAGGAGGCCCGGACGGCCGCGTACGAGGATGCCAAGGAATGGTTCATGGCATGGCTGAAGAAGAATCGCAAATCCACGCCGAAAGACTAATACCGTGAAACAGGGCCACCCGATTGAAGTTAACACTTCAAAAGGGTGGCCCTGTTTTTAATTTCTTGTGTTACTCTTCTTCCCCGAGGCCATACGCCTCTGCGCAGTAAGGGCAGACATATCGCCCATCAGAGGTTTCGATGAATTCTTCCGCGCCATCCACAAACGCTTCTCCACAGATATCGCACCAGTCGAGGTCGCCAAAGCAAGTCTCACACAGCCACATGTATCCGGGTATACAGCAGAGATCTACATCCTTCTCGTGACAGTTTTCGCAAGTGCCATGATCCTGTACAATAAACTTGTGCGGAACCGCGCCGCCGGGCTCAAGTGGGTATGCCATAGGATCTCCTCCTTTTTGTTGCAGTATAGCAGAGTCGGTAAGCAAAAGCAACGGCGGTATAACAAGTATGCTAAAACATTTTCAAAATTCCAAAATTTCGGGGCTGATACTATTGTAGGGGGTGGGGTCCGTCGCGCGGCGGGCACCCCGGGGGGCACCACAGTGTTATTTCAATTTTTGAAAAATGAACTGCAAATGTAGGAATGTTGAGTTACTGCTAAGGTAGTGAGGCGGAATCACATCTAAGAAGCATAACCATATAAGAGCGCGAACGCGCAACCCGATATGAATGATTAGAGCAACAAGAATTCTACAACTACAACAGAATCTGGAAACAGAAGGGTTTGTGATAATTGATATTTCGCGATTGCTTTGCTATAATAAACAAAATAGTCATATTTGACGGGAAAGGACCAGAATGCAAAAAAGAAAGGGCTTCACCTAAGAAGCCCTTCATGCACACACTGTGCAGTTGGTCAAGCCAACGATTTGAGAATTCTTTTATTTGAACTCGCAGCGCAATTTCGTAGGGGTCTACAAAACTACTTCGTTATGATACAGCATCAGAGAGGAGATGTCAATATGAGCACGCAAAAAAGCTACTATCTCGGATTGGATATAGGAACGGATTCAGTAGGTTATGCCGTTACAAACGAACAATACCATCTATTGAAATTCCGTGGGGAGCCGGCATGGGGCGTCACCGTTTTTGATGAGGCATCTCTAAGTTCGGAGCGTAGAGCCTTTCGTACCGCAAGAAGGCGTTTAGACCGTCGACAGCAGCGTGTTGCATTGATCCAGGAACTGTTCGCTTCGGAAATCAGTAAAAAGGATTCCCGGTTTTATATTCGAATTCGGGAGAGCGCTCTGTACCGTGACGAGACAGGTGATCGGTATCCTCTGTTCAATGACGCTGATTATACAGACAAAGATTATTATGCCCAGTATCCAACGATACATCATCTCATTTGCGACTTGATGAACAGCAAGGACCCGCATGATATCCGGCTTGTTTACCTCGCTTGTGCATGGTTGGTTTCACACCGTGGTCATTTCCTCAGCAAGATTGACAGGAATAATCTCTCCGAGCTGAAGGACTTTTCCGGTACATACGCACTGTTGCGCAGTTTTTTTGAACAGAACGACTGCGAGTATCCCTGGGGTGACGCAGACGTAAACCAAATCGGTTCGGTTCTGCGCAAACGAACCGGCGTTACGGCTAAGGAAAAAGAGTTGGCAGCCGTACTGCTTAATGGAAAACAGGCACCCAAAACTCGCACTGAGAAGTTCCCCTTCAGCCAGGCCGCCATCATCAAACTGCTCTCTGGCGGGACATGCAAGTTGAAGGATTTGTTTGATCGGGATGACTATGCCGATTTTGGCTCCGTCTCACTGGATATGGACGATGAAAAGCTCGGAGAGATTGCTTCGAATATCGGAGATGATTTCGAGTTGATTGCTGCTCTTCGCGGTGTGTATGACTGGTCGGTTCTGGTCGATGCCATCGGAGATGCCACAACGATCTCCGAGGCAAAGGTGGAGCTCTACAACCAGCACAGGACAGATTTGGCCTTTTTGAAAAAAGTGATACGACGGTATTGCCCGGAGAAGTATGATGATATGTTCCGAGCATTGAATCTGGACAACTATACCGCTTATTCATACCATACGGAGGATGGGAACACATCCACACTCAAGTGGAAGAACAAGGAGGACTTTTCCAAATATGTTCTTGCTGCAGTCAAAGATATCACACCGGATGCTGCTGATGCCGCACAGTTTGAGGATATGCTCAGCAGGCTGAAACTGCGGACTTTTTTGCCCAAACAGCGAGACACAGATAACCGTGTTATTCCTCATCAGCTTTACTGGTATGAACTCCAGAAAATTTTGGATAATGCACAGACATACCTTCCCTTTTTGACACAGACAGATGGGGATGGATTAAGCGTTGCCGACAAGGTGATGTCTGTTTTCCTGTTCCGTATCCCCTATTTTGTCGGACCGCTGAACCCGGCATCTGAGCGGGCGTGGGTCGTTCGCAAGCCCGGCAAAATACTCCCGTGGAATTTTGAAAAGATTGTAGATCTGGACGCCAGTGAAGATGCCTTTATCAGAAACCTGACAGGAAAATGCACGTATCTCCCCGGTGAGCCGGTACTTCCTAAAGATTCCTTGCTCTATCACAAATTCACCGTACTCAACGAAATCAACAACCTTCGTATCAATGGTGAACGGATTCCGGTCGAATTGAAGCAACGTATTTACAGAGAACTGTTTCTGTGCAAGAAGAAAGTTTCCAAGAAAAAACTGTTGGAATACCTGCTCTCGGAGGGAATCATAGATAGGGGCGAAGAGGGTAGCGTCACAGGAATCGACGACGAAATCAAGTCGAATCTTACACCGCAAATCACGTTCCGGCGGCTGTTGGAATCCGGAGTACTCACAGAGGATGACGCCGAGCGTATTGTCGAGCGGGCATCCTATGCTGAGGATAAGACCCGCCTCGCCAAGTGGCTTGCAAAGGAATATCCCAATCTGGAAGAGACGGATCGTAGGTTCCTGTGCAGCCAGCGATGGAAGGATTTCGGTCGTCTATCTCGTACGTTTCTTTCTGAACTTGTTGGCGCGGCGAAGGACACCGGCGAGGCATTTACGATCATCGAGGCCTTGTGGAGCACCGGCTGCAACCTGATGGAGCTGCTTTCGGATCGGTTTACATTTGCCGCAGAGATCGAAACACTTCAGCGGGAGTACTATGCCCGGCACCCGCAGAGTCTGTCTGACCGTTTGGATGAAATGTATCTCTCCGGTGCCGTAAAGCGCTCGGTTTTCAGAACGCTTGATATTGTGAAGGACGTCACCAAAGCATTTGGCGACCCGCAAAAGTTTTTTGTGGAAATGACCCGAGGCGCAAGAGAGGACCAAAAGGGCAAGCGTACCAAGTCCCGCAAGCAGCAGTTGACGGAACTGTATGAGCGTTGCCGGGATGAGGACGTTCCACGTCTCCGGAGTCAGTTGGAGGCGATGGGAGACAGTGCAGACAGCAGGCTGCAGAGCGACAAGCTGTTCCTATATTATCTCCAACTGGGCCGATCCATGTATAGCGGCAAGCCGATTTCTCTGGAAAAACTGAACACGAAAGAATATGATGTCGACCATATTTATCCGCAGGCCTTCGTAAAGGATGACAGTATTATCAATAATAAGGTGCTTGTCCTGTCGGAGGAAAACGGAGCAAAGAGCGACAGCTATCCCATTGCAAGTGCGATCCGTCATGAAATGACGGGGTTTTGGGGGTTCCTGAAGGAAGCGGGTTTGCTCAGCGAAGAGAAATACAAGCGTCTGACTCGTGCAACACCCTTTTCGGATGAAGAAAAATATGCGTTTATCAATCGGCAGCTGACTGAGACCTCCCAATCCACCAAAGCGGTAGCGACACTGTTAAAGGAGCACTTCCCCAATGCGGAGATCGTCTACTGCAAGGCGCAGCTGGCCTCAGAATTCCGGCAGGAATTTGATCTGCTGAAATCGAGGACTTTCAATGATCTCCACCATGCTGTGGATGCCTATCTGAATATCGTGACCGGCAACGTATATAACATGAAGTTCACGAAAAACTTCAACGTCCATACACGCTACAGCATCAAGACCCGGACGGTCTTTACTCACCCGGTGGTGTGTGGCGGAAAAACTGTCTGGGATGGAGAAAAAATGCTGGCGCAGGTGAAAAAGACGGCCGTCAAAAACACAGCTCACTTCACAAAATACAGCTTCTTCAAAAAAGGCGGTCTGTTCGATCAGATGCCCTTGGCGGCAGCGGAGGGACTCGTTCCCCTCAAGAAGAATCTTCCGACGGAAAAATACGGCGGTTACAACAAAGCCGGCGTGATGTTCTTTATTCCCGTACGCTACAAGGCCGGAAAAAAGTCCGAAGTATTCGTCATGTCTGTTGAACTGCTTCACGGGAAGCGCTTCCTTGAGGATCCGGCTTTTGCGCAGGAATATGCGCACAACAGGTTGAGCAAGATTTTGAACAAATCCGTGGATGAGGTGTCATTCCCCTTGGGAATGCGTCCCTGGAAGATCAACACCGTTTTGTCTTTGGATGGTTTCCGGGTGTGCATTGCAGGCAGTTCCAGCGGCGGCAGATGCCTGATTGCACAGCCGATGATGCAGTTTTCTGCGGATCCGTTCTGGCAGTTTTATTTGAAGAAGTTGGAAATGCTGACGGAAAAGATGGGCAGGAATCCGAAATATGTCTTCGATGAGGTATACGACAAGGTTTCTGCCGAAAAGAATTTGGAACTGTTTGACCTTTACTGTGATAAGCTGCAGAACTCTATCTACCGGAAACGTATCAACGCCCCCGCGGAACTGCTGGGCAAGGGGCGGGAAAAATTCCGCGCATTGTCTCCCTGGGAGCAGGCGAAGGCACTGCTCAACATCCATCAGGTCTTTGGCAGGGTTGCCGGCGGCTGTGACCTGACGGCAATTGGCGGAGCAGGAAAGGCTGCAGCGACCATCAGCTTTAGCGCCGCGGTTTCCAACTGGAAGAAAAACTATTCAGACGTACAGCTTATTGACGCTTCACCCTCCGGTCTGTGGGAGAAGCGTTCCGGGAATCTGCTGGAATTGATATGAGCTGGCGGACCGTGGTCGTTGCCAATCAGGCGGGATTGTTCCTTGATTCCGTGATCCGGCACCGGTATAATGTATTAATGGTAGAGAGTTGCGAGCACACGCGGCTCTCCGGTGAGCAGAGGTATATCGTTGACGAATCCCTCTGTGAGATCAGCTGAATGGTTTGAGACCCCTTCTGCGGTCAGATCTCGGCGGTGCAGCCCGCTCACTCCCGAACGTGGGTTTGGGATTTGAGGTTTGAGAGCAGTGTATTTTCGTAGGGGTCTCAAACCGAATTTCGAGAAAGTGGTGTATAAGGGTGGTTTGAGAGCAGTGTATTTTCGTAGGGGTCTCAAACCGTCAGCATCCGCAGGCCGATATCCCGGAGTTTGAGAGCAGTGTAATTTCGTAGGGGTCTCAAACCAGAGCATCCAGCGCATGATTAGCGAGATGGTTTGAGAGCAGTGTATTTTCGTAGGGGTCTCAAACAGGCGCCTGGACGCTGTCCCGGATCTTTATGTTTGAGAGCAGTGTAATTTCGTAGGGGTCTCAAACATAATCGAGATAGGTAGGCTTTTGCGTAACGTTTGAGAGCAGTGTAATTTCGTAGGGGTCTCAAACGAGGGCAAGTCCCGGAAGACCGGCAATGACGTTTGAGAGCAGTGTAATATCGTATGGGTCTCAGAGAAATAAACCAGATATGTTCAACGCAAGCCAAATGGATGGCCGGGACATGTTGTCCCGGCCGTTTCTGTTTTATTCCGGCAAACGGTTTCCGACGGCCTGTACAGAAACATGCACTGGATCAGGTCATCAGCGCTGCCTTTGATCGCGACGGTCAGCTCCTCGTTTGTCATCGTGCAGGGGGAAGCTCCGCCGGGTCATCCAGTCCGTCGGCGATAGCCTCCAGATCCGCATCGGTGTATCCGCTCAGATCCAGGCTCCGGATCGGACGGTCGGTGGTCGCCAGGTTGAAGCTCTCCGTGGGCTTCTCTCCCAGCGTGTCTCTCACGAACCGGGCGGCCTCAATATCACCGTGGGACGCCTTGATAATCGCCGCCAGACCGATGGCGTTCTCGTGGGTCGGTTCGTATCCGGCGGTCTCCAAAGCCACACGGAGCTCCTCCTCCGTCACATGGAAGGTCATCATGTTGGCCAGCACGTCCCGCAGCTTCTTCCGCTTCTGCCTCGCCACGCCGGAGGCCAGTCCGGCCTTTCTCGCATTCTCGCGGCGCTGTTCCGGTGTTGAACGCTCCGGGTTGTACTGGATCAGGTTTTCAACGCTCATTCACATCTCTCCTCTCCGTCGCCCACAGAGGGGGCGACCGCTGTTTATCTGGGTCCTGTTGCGTCTGTTGCTTGATTTATAGGTCGGTGAAATATTTGTCTTCTCATAAGAACGACCCGGTAATCACGCAACAGACGCAACAGACCGCTTTCATACTCCTGTGGATCTTATCCTGCGGTCGGCAAGTCGTCCATGTCCCCCACAAGAGCATAACCTATCAGCATATCAGTGGCGCACTCTGTGGGCGCTGGACGCCGCTTCTCAATTCTAACGCCCGTGCTTAGCAGCTTCTGACGAAACTGCCGACTGCTCTCCACGTACTGGCCATTTGCTTTACACCAGAGCTTGTATGCGGCGTATACCAGCGATGAACGCACCGCCTGTTCAGGTCCCTGCCGCAGGCGTTCTTCCATAAACCGGGCCACCTTGTCAGAGTCCCGCCGGTATTCCGCCGTCGCAGCCTTTACCGCCGCCGGAGCGTGAAGCCCGTGAGACACGTATTCCCGGAGCCCCGCAATCAGCCAGTTCAGGATAGCGCTCTGATTCTCCGGCTCACGGAAAAGGCGCTTCAGTCCTTTGTCCTGCTCCTCTTCCTCAAAATGGCGGCTGAAGGGCAACACCAGCGCTCTGCCACTGTCAAACACAGATAGGTCACTGCACTGGGGCAGGTGGTTCGTGTGCAGCAGCAGCTTGAACCGGGGTGTAAATTCAAAGGAGTTCTCACCCAGAAAGCGGGCTGTCACCGTGTCGCCGCCGGTCAGGGTCTTGATCCTGCTTGCGTCCAGCCTGCTACCCTGCTGGATCTCACCCACAGATACCATCCTCACTCCGGCGAGACGGGCAATATCCTCCGAGGGGGAACTGCCGTCGCGGAACTTTGCCGCCATCAGGGTGCCAGCGTTCATCGTTCGGCTGTAGCTCCCGAGGATGGACTGCACCGTCTCCACACACACGCTCTTTCCGTTCCTGCTGGTCGCTCCGTAGAGGATCAGGAAGGCCTCCGCGCTGGTGTCTCCTGACAGGCAGTACCCCAGGTAGGTCTGGAGAAAGGCGGCCTTTTCCGTCAAAACCGTGTCCTTGTCGCCGGGGCATTCCGTGTCTCCGGGCTCCATGGTCTCCCGCACAAAACTGTCCCAACGGGGGCAGGTAGCCGCCGGATCGTAGTCCACAGGTGCAAGCTGGGTGATCAGATCGTCTGGGTCATGGTCCCGCAGCTCCATCGTCTTGAGGTTCAGTGTTCCGTTGTTAAGGTTCAATAGCCAGGGGTCCCGGTCAAAGCAGCTCTCCGATACCGGCCAGACGGACGTCGCCTCGTAGATGTACGTCTTACGGTTGGTCGCCTTGGACCACCGCCCTGCCCAGGAGAGATATTCCGCCATGTCCTTGTCGTCAAGGGTGGAGGCGTAGGCGGCCAGCGCACGGCTCATATCCTTTGCCGCCGCCTCGATGGTCTTCCCGCCGGTGTCGGTTCTCCAGCACAAGCCGTCGTAAACGCGCCACCCCTTTTTCTCCGGTACGTACCGGGCGAAGGACTTCAGGTAGTCAGCCAGCAGGTATCCGGCGCCCACGTCGTCGTGGGTATAGCGGGTGCTGTGGGCCACATCGGACGCCTTCAGGAAGCCCAGCGCCGCCTGTTGCCCGCCGGGCTCGACCGCGCGGTATCCGGGCGTCCACACGGTCGTGCATTCGGAGATAGCCTTCTGAACGGTGATGGCGCCGTAGGTTGCCGCACCACGCCGCTCGTCCCACTTATCCCTCATGAGGCCTGACTGCCGGAACAGCCTATCCATCTGCTCCGGGTGTTTCCGCGTCCAGAATGCGAGGCGGTTGCAGAGGGCCTGGTCTGCCCCAGAATTGTCCGGGTCGCCGTTATCCTTGAGGTAATCGGAGGCATCGCCCTCCCAGAGTCGCCGGATTTTCTCTCCGTTCTTGGCGCGAAGCATCCGGTCGATGAGTTCTGCATCATCCATAGCCGCCGCGAGAGGGTCGTCCGACGTGCTGTTGCTGCTTCTCGTGACCACGTTGCTCTGTGCCACTGTCGGCTTGTCCTTTTTAAGCATGTAGCGCTCCAACACCTCAGCCAGCTCCGCCGACCGTTCGTTCAGGCTCTCTTGGTTGATGGCGTCACCGGTCACCGTGAGATAGCGGTTCGTGCTTCCGGCCACATAGATCTCCAGGTCCCTCCGCTTTGTGTAGTAGCGTTCCTTGTCTGGACGAAGGCCGGGTGCTCGGCAGTAGATATGGATGCCTTCCCCGGAAGGGGACCACTCTGTGTAACTGCCCATCTTCTCGATGATCTCCTGCGCGAGCGGCTTCAGTTCACCCGTCTCCTCGCTGACACAGTGGTCGATGTCGATACCCGCAAGATCACCGAACAGTCCCAGGCCGATGCCGTCGTACTTGTCCGGCCTGCGCTGCAGGGCATCAACGGCCGCCCGGAAACTGCTGAAGGTGTTCCTGTTGTTCGGCCGCGCTTTTGCCCCGGTACGGGGGTTGTAGGGGATTTTCGTCTCCTGACCGTCCCGCTGTTCATATCTCCAACAGCACCAGCGGGCTGTGTCCCGGAGGTCCTGTGGAATATGGTCATACGCCATCGGCAGCGGCCTCCTCGTCGCACGCCTTGCATTCGGCCTCCAGATCGTCCACCAGCCGCTCTGCGTCCAGGGTACTGGCTAACCATCCACGGCCCTGGGCATACGCCACGGCGCCCTCGGCGGATCTGAAGTAGTGCCCGTTTCCGCCAAATTGGACACACCATTTATAAGCCGACTTCTCCGTGGGGCAGTACCCGATCTCCGGCAGCCATCCTCGGGTCACTCTCAGCGATGCCAGCGGGATCCAGTTCTCCGACCAATGTGTTCTCCTCGGTTTGGTGTAGTACATTTTCATTTCTCCTTCCTGTTCTCCGTCGCCCCGAGCTTCTTCAGCAGCGCCGGGATATTAATGTAGTACGTCTTGCCGGACAGGACGCAGGGTACCGAGCCGTCCCGACACCCCCGCCGGAGGAAGTAGGCGCTCAGCCCCGTCACCGCCACGGCGTCTTGGATCTTGAGGAACGGTCTGGCAGCATCTTCCGCAGTCACCCGCTGTACTTGGTAACCTCTCATTATTTCACGCTCCTTACATTTTAGTGTTGCGATTTCTTGCTTCTTGTGATATTATAGCAAATGGACGTAACCCTCGCAACTAAAAATAACCACCACAATACCAAACGCAACAGTTAACGACATCAAGGAGGTCTGAAACAATGGCGCGCAAGAAAAACGCACCCACCGTAGCTGCGTACAACTCCGACTTTCCCCGCACCCTCCGCACACTTATGGAAAATCGTGTCCCTTCGGTTACGCAATCTGAACTCGGAAAAGCCATAGGAAAAACGCGTCAAGCGGTTGGGTATTACTCGGACGGCTCGTCAAGCCCTGACTGGGAGACACTCGTAAAAATCGCAGACTTTTTCAACGTCTCTGTGGATTACCTCCTCGGTCGTACAAGGATCATGTCACCCGACGCAAGTCTCCGTTCTGCATCTGAGTACACCGGTTTATCGGAGAAGGCTATCACTGCATTTCTGCGAATGAATCAATTCCCAGACCGGCCAGATCTTCCCTCTTTTGCTTCTGTATTCAGCCATTTGTTCCGCGATATGCGTTTCTGGTGTGGGATGAACGCGGTCCGGGCATATGCAGCGGATAAAGCAACTGCTCCCAGCGACTATGACGATATGAGTTTTGAAGAGCTCAACAAAAAGTACGCGGTTGCCATGGAAGCGGACAGTATTATTCGGAGCGGATCAAATGGGTATTTCCGAGTTGCAGCTACCCGAGATGTCATTGACTCCGAATATGCGAAGGCAATTCGCTTCTTGGGAGAAGCTGCCGAAGGTTTGGTGGATTGGATGAAAGAGCAGCAGTCGAAGGAGGGCGAATAAATGGCTTCCACACGAAAGAGGACTACAAAGGACGGTCAGGCGTTCTACGAAATCCGGTGCCGGGTCAAGCGCGACGCTCCGGAGCTGACGATGCGCTGGCCTGTACCGGACGGTTGGAGCGAGCGGGCAATCCAGCGTGAGCTGGCAAAGGTCTCCGCCGACTTTGAGCGGCGCTGCAAGAGCGGCGAGTTCACATCGCTGAAGGAGCGTAAGGCCGCAGAAGCGAGAGCCGCTGCGGAACGCGCCGCCGAGGAGGCACGCATCCTCACGCTGAAGCAGTACTGCGAGAAGATCCTCATGCCGGGGAAGATGGCCGGTGTGATCGGCAAGAAAGCCATTGCGGAGTCCACGCGTGCCTTCTACATGAACGCACTGAAAAAGCACGTCTACTCTGCTTTGGGCGACCGCAGGCTCACCGACATCACCCGCGCCGATCTGGAGGCGCTCCTTCTGGAAAAGCAGAACGCAGGATATTCTGCCTCCACGATCAACTCCATCTATGTTCCCCTGTGCCAGCTCTTCGCTGAAGCCGAGGACACCGGGATGATTCCCGACGATCCCATGCGCAAGGTGAAGAAGCCCCGACGCCCCAAATCCGAGGTTCGAGCAGACAATGACCTGCCTACCTTCACCGTGGAGGAAATGCAATACATTCTGTCCTGTCTCGAACACGAGCCCCTGAAGTGGCGCGCACTGGTCATGCTGCTTGTGGATACCGGGTGTCGGCGGGGTGAGGTCTGCGGACTCCGCTGGAAAGCCATTGATTTCAAGGCGGGAGCAATCACCCTGGATACCAACCTTCTCTACACACCGGAAAAGACCGGCGGGAAGGGCGTCTACACAGACACGCCGAAAACGCCGAAATCAATCCGCACCATTGACGTGAGTCCGGAGGTGATGGATCTCCTGAAGCAGCTTCGACTGGAACAGGCCTCCTCTGCCCTGTCCACCTTCGTCTTTACACAGCGCGGCTCAACTGACCCGATGCATCCCTCCTCTCCAACCCGGTACTTCAAGCAGTTTGCCAAGCGGTACGGTATCGAGGACTTCCACCCCCACAAGCTGCGCCACACCTTCGCCTCCATCGCCATTACCAACGGTGCGGACATCGCCTCCGTCAGCGAGAAGCTGGGTCACGCCAACAAAGGGATCACACTGAAGATGTATACCCACGCTGACCAGGATAGCATCCGCCGGGCAGGCAACATCTTCCGCGATGCGCTGAAGAAAAAGTCCTCCGATGAAGTCAAACAGGCATAAAGAAAGGCCGGGCAGATCACCTCTGTCCGGCCTCATTTTCTACCGTTTTTCTACCCCCGTGTGGGTTTTTGTGTGGGTTTTTCGTTTTACCCCAAAAGGTGCAAGCAAGCACATTATACACAAAAAGTTATGAAAAAAGCAAAAAGAGAGACGGAAACGATCATGTTTCCGTCTCAAAAGTTGGTGGAGATAAGCGGGATCGAACCGCTGACCTCTTGAATGCCATTCTGGGATATGCCATTATTCAGCCAGGAAGTTGCAGAATCTGTAAAATTATGAGAAATTACAGAACATTTTACTTTACATATTATATGTAATTTTCAATATTTCTGTTTCAACTCCTCACCTAATTCCGCCCGAGTGCCGTAATATAATCACACCCCAAAACAATTTATGCGTTGTCCATCTTTTCCGATGTCTCTGCAAAATCCATAATTGTCCTATCACCACTATGAATGCTCATGATATTCGCTTTACGGGGATGAATCTAAATGGTCTGTGTTCACGCTGTCTGTGTTCCTGTGTTTTGTTCGGCAATACAAAGTATTATAAATATCTTTCGGAAGATGTCTTTTAAGATTTTCATTTTCCAACAACGCAGCCATATTTCCCAACCACACTTGGTCGTCACATACCAGCGCTTCTTTCACACAATGCTCAATAAATAAAGAAAGAAGTTTTGGATCCCTAAACTCAATTAAACGCTGCAGCACGATCTCCGCCCCGGGCCAATTCATGTCCGCCAACCATTCTAACAATTCTTGTAAACAATATTTTAAGGTTTCATCAGAATATGCTGCTAATATTTTGGCACAGTTTTCCCAGACATCTTTGCTGTGTTCTAATCCACGTGGTTGCAGAAACACGCTAAAACATCTAACATTTTTAGCCAACTCAATTCCTTTTCTCTGAGTTTCTTCGTCACTATTCCAACTTAGCATATCAAACACTTCATCAATTCCTACAGACATTTGCGTCTTCCTCCAACTAATAATCTCAATTTACATCCCATCTAATGCAAACACTTTCAAATTCTTGAGACCATAAAGAACTTGAGGAATACAGGGGACGCTTCTGTGTGTTCAGCTTTTATCCGCTTTTTGGTGGGAACACAGAGAACCGTCCCCCTGTATTATATTTTTCCAATAGACGTTTGCAATTGGAGCCCGAGTCTTTCATCATGTCTGCATGTCTGACCTCTTCCATAACCCGAAGAGATTGCGGATCAATGACCTCCCACACTCTTGTATAAGTATGGCAAAAAACGGCCCTTTCAGTCAAAACCGTGAAGCGGTTGTCAAAAGGCGTTTTGTGCTCTGCAATCTGCTTCCCGGTGAGCATATCATACAATACGATGGATTTCCTGGACTTAGCGCAGCACAAAGTATTATCGCCAACAAACAAGTTTGCAATCTCAGCGCGTGTTGGAAGGTGCCAAATCTCCGCTCCGGTTTTCAGATCGAAACAGATCATTCCTCCGGGGTGGGGCTCCTGTTGCGCGAACAGTTGGTAGCCCATGGGAGAGACAGATATTCCGTACATCATATGCCCAACCAGGTACATTTTGTTAGTTGACCACTGAAACACATCCCCATTTTTATCAAGAACTCTCACATGGCAAATGTTGTCTAATTCCTGTGTGATCTCAATTTTATGGTGGATACCGAAACTATAGTAAGTCGCGATAAAGCGCGGTGCAGTTTCAATTTGCATATAGGTATTACAGCACGACAATCTACGCATGGACACTCAACCTCCCATCGGCAAGAAACACAGGGGACGGTTCTATGTGTTCCTCTTAACATCGTCCTTTGGGGCGAACACAGAGAGCCGTCCCCCTGTGTTCCTGTTCCTGTCTATTGTGTGTAGAAAGGCAGCAGCAAATGAACCATTCGGTGCTCAAGGACATTGGGATTAACTATCGAAAACACAGGGGACGGTTCTGTGTGTTCCCTTTTGGATATCCTTTTTCCGCTTAAAATTATAAGCATATCCCCATTTCCTGTCAAGAAACCGTCTGCGCAGGAAACACAGGCAAACACTTCTCGCGCCGTATTGTTTTCGTCCTTGACGGCCACCTTCGTTACCGCGATCGGAGGTATGCCCGCAGTATCTCCTCTACATCTTCCTGATCCACTACAAACTCGTCGTTCAGCTCGTTGCAAATCCATGCGTAATAGTGCATGATTGCCTCAATGAAGGACGAAAGAATTTCTTCCATCGTGCTGTGTTCTGTTCTGACCGGGAGCCGGATGACCGGGATGTCCTCCGGACTGCTGAACGTGGGATAAGATGCAAAGTCAGCCCAGTAGAACAGATATCCCACTCGTTTTCCCTCGCGGCTCCTAAGATAGTGCTTGTATTCAAAATCCACCCACAGGGTAATCGGAATACGATAGTTGTCTTCCACCCAGCTAACGAATGCACGCATCTCTTTTTCTGTCTCTGCAGGAATATTCTTGTCGAATCCTATGTTAAAGCCGGGCATGATGGTTTCTGAAACCTGGAGTTCTACAGACTGGGCCTTAACCCAAACACTATGGGCATTCATCTGCTGTCACCTCCTCCTTTTATCACTCAATCCTCAAGGAAACCTCTGATCAGTACATCACCAGTATAAGCCTCAAGCTCATCTCTGGCTTTTTGCTTAATGATTTCAATAGCCTTTTCCGGATATCCCGCATCTTCGATCAAGGAAAACAAGTCCTTTTTATCGAATCCTTCTTCTTGGGACTGCTGTTTATATTGTAGATACACCCAAAGCCGATTCAATGCTGTAATAGCAGAATATTGCGGGTCGTTATTATCATCGCATAAAACCAGGTCAATCAGCTCAATCGTATCTGAATAATACCAGTCGCAGATGTATTCCAAACACTGTTCAATGCCCATTATTGGTCCTCCTATCGATGTTAAGCTAATCTTCCCTCAGCCCTCGCTGTCCGGGAACACAGGGGTGGCCGTATCGCACTCACTTCTTTTTGTTTTTTGTGTGGTGTCGTTTCTTACCGCGTCGCTTAGTATAGGCATTCAGGTAATTACCTGTAGGGGATGTCCACGCAGATCCTTTGTAAAAAAGGCCCCGGAACCAACCCGGATAGCGTTCCGGATGCCTGCCGACCAGGATGCCAAAAATGCAGAATACTGACCCCAGAGTTCCAAAAATCAGCAGTCCGATGCAAGGCGCGATCTGCGTGTTCCGGTAGGCGGTATTGCGATCGTAGGCGTTTATAATTTCCTGCCCATTGCCCGTCGACATGGAATATATCCAGTATTTCGATTTGCCCTCTTCAATTGTAAGGACATACTCCTCCCCGCTGCACAGTGTCTCCGGATCGGGGAGAGTGATTTCATACCCAGACAACCATGAGAGGGTAAAGGGCTTCTCATAATCTACCGCGTGCAGAATCAGTGTGCCTTGTTCTTTCTTCGTGCGCTCATAGGACGAAAAGGACGTTCGGATCTCCATTGCATCGGCAGGAAGCTTGCTGTCAGCCGGTCTCAAAGTATAGCCGGGAAAAACGATCATTGTGACGAAACAAGCAAACCCAAGCAAATAGATAAAGAAATACAGCCACGGAGTATCCAGATTCCCGTTCATGGGATCCTTCCGGGACATTCGAACGGGGATGTATTTCTTGTGCTGTCGGAAATACGCCTTATCGGCATATGCCACAAACTTGTCGCCACCGGAGGACATAGTATCCAGGCGAATCCTCCTGCGTCCGCAGTACAGTATCGTATCGCCGCCCTTGCTGGCAATTCCGGTTATCTCCCCGTAGTCATAGGTGTGTTTTATACCGAGCAGATTGCTTGCCTCAAATTTCGATTCTTCATATGTAACCGTCTCGTTGCAATAGGCCAGCATCATGGCGATACAGGCAAGAATAAACGCTTCGAATATATACCATACGCCGTCAGGCCATTGATTCGTCCCCCTGGAAAGTGTCCCCGGAACACTGAGCAAACTGCCACCAATTGCGCCGACCCACAGAAGTATCGGACTCAAAGATACGATACGATCAGATTTGGACGCTTTTCGTTTTCTATGCAGAATCGTGCCGCGGGCAAACAGTATGATAATAAGCACATCCTGTATGATGGGAATGACAGTAAACAAAACAAACTTCACTTCATCCGACATCTGCATTCTCCTCACTGCTTTTTAAGGCAAAACACACTTTTAAAGATTAAGATCGAATGGTTTGCTATTATTATAACGCTCATAAGGCCGTTCTGCAACCGAATAGACAAGACCTCTTTTGCCGTGGAAGGCAAAAGAGGTCTTGTTTACTGTCACTGTGTCCGCATGGAAATACAGATGTCGGCTTATTCGAAAAAGGCTTTCTGTGTTGCAGTTATACGTACAAACACGAACAAGCTGCTTTAGTCTGAATCCTGCGCAAATCCATTGAAGGCTACAGTTCCTCCATTCGCTGACACTCCAAAGTATTCATCATACAACATAATGGAATACTATTATCTTGTTCTAAAGTTGGCGTTTCTGACACAGCTTTTTCAATAATTGTCTGCCTGTGTTCTCATGTTCTCATAAAGCGTGCTACATATCATACCGAATAAAGTAGAGAGCGTTCTCTACCTCGTCGTAAAAAAAGAAGGAAGCGTTGGGTGGCATGCCAGATCGGTCGTCGGAGCGGTTCAGATATTCCCAGCGGCATGTATCCGGGGGAGACAATTCCAGTTCATACTGCTCATTGATCCAGGCAATCAGGTTTTGCCCTTCCACCGGCAGGGGTAGGACCTCCCGCGCTTGTAGCCAGGCGCGGGCCTTTTCGTCCGGCGTCATGCGGTACACGGAATCACCATCTCCTAAGAAATGATCGTGGGTATCAAGAATCGTTTTTACCGAGAAGGTCCCATCGGACCGTTTAAAGCCAAAGTCATCACGAAAGTAGGCAAGGGCTGCGTCCCCATGACGGGCGCATCCTGTCGTCAATTCTAACAGCAGGACTATTGATACGAATAAATAATAAATACGATTTCTCATATCAGAAACCTCTCAGGTAATGATGGTGATAGATATTGAACTTTCGCTTATATACGTAGAACACAGAGGATGGTTCTGTGTGTTCAGCTATCTCTCGCCCCTTTTAAGAGAACACAGAGAACCGTCCCCTGTGTTCTCAGTGTCAGACCAACCAAAATGGTTTTCCCAATCAGATCTTGAAATGTTAACTCACTCATGCTATGCTCACGTCCTCTCTCATCCGTCTTTCTCGTATGATCAAGAGTTTAAGATTGCTATCCCATGTGCAGTCGATTCATCGTCTGTGTTCAATGGATGCTTTTATTGATGAAACAGAGACTTTCATCTTTCGCGGTAAAATGGACAGCAGCTTTTGGCACGTTTTTTCCGAATAACGTATTTTGAGCATCGTTGCAGACGGGGAAACATGGTTGATTTGATTTAGCTCTGTTCGGGGCCGCCAGAAAAGCCACTGGGAGCCCGCCAGAAATCGCCAATCT
>CAMVRT010000004.1 GCA_947169975.1 uncultured Oscillospiraceae bacterium | reverse complement strand
CTGGACGCCGGAGATCGTGGCCGTGACCGGTGACGCTACGTATACGGCAACCTATACCGAGACGCTGATTGGACATCATATCAATGTGACCGACTACACCAAGGGCGCTGCAGCCACCAGTATCGTTGCCGCACAGTTGTACAGCGGTGAGGTGACCTTTACCGTGACCTGTGACAAAGCCTGCGTGGTTGCCATTGATCATGGTGACGGAACCTTTACCCGCCTTGTTTGCAATAGTGCGGACGGTGAGCATCGTTTTACCGTTACTGTGGAAGACGCCGATGTGACCATTGCCATCGCATTGAAGGGCGATGTCACCCTGGACGGTCAGATCAAGTCCAACGATGCTATCAGCGCCAAGCAGGCGGCATCGGGAACCAGGACGCTGACCGGGTTGAAGCTGTTGGTTGTTGATACCAACGGCGATGGCAAGATCAAGATGAACGAGGCCACAAAGGCGGTTCAGGTCGCAGCCGGAAGCAGTATCTACGGCTGGTAAAAAAGCGCAAGAGACGATAGATAAAAAAGGAAAAAGCGGCCGTGTCGAGTGTTCGACCGTAACCGTCACTTTTCCCGGCGACTAAAAGACGGTCCGGATAATCCGGGCCGTCTTTCGTCATCTGTTCACTTTGCAGTTATCCGGTGCTGCGCACGGGAGAAAGTGTTTTGCCCAGGCGGTATCCCTTTGCGCCAGCCTTGGCCCCTCCTGCAGGATCCAAATCAGATAGCGGGACGGATCCAGCACACATTCTCCGCGTCTCCCGGACGATTTCCGTAAGTTGTGGAGACTTTACCGTCATTCGGAGATAATCTCGCAAATTGCAAGGCTGCTGTCTATTCGAGGACGGATATGACGGTTACGGATAACGAACTGCGGAATCGGATCAATTACAGCAGTTTTCCGCCAGTTCGAAGATCAGACGCTGGGACTTCTCCCATCCCAGACACGGATCTGTAATGGATTTCCCAAAACAGCCGCCGCCAACCTCCTGCGCGCCGTCCTCCAGATAGCTCTCAATCATCAGCCCCTTTACAAGCTTGCAGATATCTCCGCTGGCTCTCCTGCTTTCCATGACCTCGCGTGCGATGCGAATCTGCTCCAGATACTGTTTGCCGGAATTGGCGTGATTGGTATCCACGATCACCGCAGGGTTTTCCAGTTCCCTTTCGGCATAGGCTTGGCAAAGCTGCAGGAGATTCTCATAATGATAATTGGGCACCATGCGTCCGTGCTTATCCACGTACCCTCGCAGGATTGCGTGGGCATAGGGATTTCCCGGGGAATGAGCCTGCCAGCCCCGGTAGATAAAGCTGTGGGGATGCTGTGCCGCCGCAATGGAGTTGAGCAGAACGTCAATACTGCCGCCGGTGGGGTTTTTCATGCCGACAGGGATCCCCACGCCGCTGGCCGTGAGCCGGTGCTGCTGATCCTCCACAGATCGGGCGCCAACCGTCACATAAGCCAGCAGATCGTCCAGATACTTGTGGTTTTCCGGGTACAGCATTTCATCGGCGCAGGAAAAGCCGGTCTCGGACAGCACGCGCATGTGGAGCTCCCGAATTGCCACGATACCCTTGAACAAATCCGCCTTTTCACCCGGATCCGGCTGGTGAAGCATGCCCATGTAGCCATCGCCTGTCGTGCGCGGCTTGTTTGTATAGATGCGAGGGATAATAAAGAGCCTGTCCCGTACCTGATCCTGTACCTTCCGCAGTCGGTGGATATATTCCATCACGCTGTCCTCATTATCCGCCGAACATGGTCCAATGAGAAGCAGCAGCTTATCGGAGCGGCCGGAGATGATGTCCCGCAGTTCCGCCGCACGCTCATCGATAATCTGCGCCAGCACAGGGGAGAGGGGGTACATCTCCTTGGTTTCCATGGGGATGGGCAGCTTTCGGTCAAAAATCATGTTCATCATGGCAATTCCTCACGTTTCATCCACTGTGGCGCACTTGACGCCGAGTTCGCGCAGTACGTCAAAATAGCCCGGAAAGCTCTTGTTTACCGCTTCTGCGCCGCGTATCGTCCCGCCCAAGACAGATGCGGGGACGGACAGCGCCATAACGACGCGATGATCGCCGTGGCCACATAGTTTTTCGCTCGGCGCATGGAGTGCGGAAGGGAGAACGGTCACGGTATCTGTACCGATCCGCATCCTTGCCCCAAACTTGGTCAGTTCCTCCGCCATGGCGGCGATCCGGTCGCTCTCCTTCATCCGCAGACGCCTGATTCCTGTGAACACGCCGCCGTGCCAGAAGGCAGCCAATGCAAAGAGGACAGGTCCCAGATCCGGGCAGTTTGCCAGATCGATCACAGGCGCGTCTTTGCACAGCGCATCAAAGAGCGCGGGATAGATCCGATCCCCCTGAACACTGCTGTGTTCAAGCCCGGTTACACGCACGTCGCCGCTTTCGCAGCCGAGTGCTTCCAGATAAGCGGCGTTGGTCCAGTCGCCCTCCACCGTGTACGAAAACGGTGAAAAACGCTGGCGGCCGGGGATCAAGAGGCGGTTGTCCTCACGCCTGATCCGGGTTCCGCACCGGGCAAGCATTTGAAGCGTCATCTCCAGATAGGGGGCGCTCTCAACGGGCGGGATGATCTCGACCTCACTGTCGCCGTCCAGCCTGGGCAGAGCAAAGCAGAGACCGGAAATGAACTGGCTGCTCACGTTCCCCGGAACCGCATATTTTCCGGGCCTGAGCCTGCCCTTTACCGTCAGTTGATTGTCGTCCAGGCGGAAAAGCAGTCCCTGTTCCCGGCAGATCTCCGCATAAATGCCCAGAGGACGGAAAAAAAGACGGGTGGAACCTGTAAAGGATATATCCTTGTCAGTAGTTAGTGCCAAAGGGATCAAAAAGCGCAGTGTGCTGGCAGACTCGCGGCAGGGGAGAACAGCGCCGCCTTTTGCCGGAAACAGGCCGTGCCCATCCACGATACAGATGTCACCGCTAAATGTGATCTCCGCACCCAGCGCGCGGAGGCAGTCAATGGTGGCCCGTATATCATCCGACATATCCAGATGATCCACAACGCTTTGCTCATTCGCCAGTGCCGCGGCGATCAGAGCACGGTGCGCCATGCTTTTGGAGGGGGGCGCTTCCACCGTACCGGAAGGGCGTGAGGGGAGGAAAACCGCCGTCATGACTGCACCTCGGGCTTTGTCAACAGATCCATGGCCTCCAGATACCCGCTGAACCCGTGGCCACTGATGGTGGCGATACAGGCCTGTCGGATATAGCTGACCCGCCGGAATGGCTCCCGCTCATCCACCTGCGAGATATGCACCTCCACCGCAGGAAGGCGCACGGCCAGCAGAGCGTCAAGCAGAGCGATACTGGTGTGGGTATAGGCGGCGGGGTTGAGAATCAGACCGTCAAAGATGCCGCGGGCTGCCTGGATCCGGTCCACAAGATCTCCCTCGTGGTTGGATTGATAGATTTCCACCTCCACGTTGAGCTTCCGGGCATGCTCCTCGATCATCCGGCATAGATCGTTGTAGGTTCCCGTTCCGTAGAGCTCCGGCTCACGGCAACCCAGAAGATTCAGATTCGGTCCGTTTATCACAAGCAGTTTCATTTCCTTCAAACCTCATAAAAGCGTTGGATCACGGCATTTGCCGTTTCGGATACGCTCATTTTTGCTTCGATAATTTCATCCACCGCAGCGCGATATAGGGGCATCCGCTGCCGGTACAGCTTTTCCAGTTTCTGCGCGGTATCTGCCAGCGGGCGATCTTCTGTGGGGTACAGCTGGTCCAAAGGACGATCCAAAAGGAACAGCAGCCCGTTCTGACGCAGACTGTTTACATTTTCCGGGCGCAGAACAGTGCCGCCTCCGGTGGCGATCACGATACCGCTGCGTCCGGCAACATCCCTGACGGCCTCCGTTTCCAGATCGCGAAAGGCCGTTTCTCCGTCCTGAACAAAAATATCCGGGATCGTCTTTCCTGTGCGTCTCTGAATTACCTCATCCAGATCCACGAACTTGCTTTTCAGCTTGCGGGCGATCTCACGCCCGACGGTGGTTTTCCCGCTGCCTGGCATGCCGATCAACACGAGATTGCGCTTTTGACGCAGGAGCGCATCGTATGCGGCATTTACAGCGGCTTCCGGCACAGATTTGCCGGTAAACAATTCCGAGGCAAGTGCTGCCTGGGCGACCAGCATATAGAGTCCGCCCTCGGCGAGAATCCCGCGTTGCCGCGCCTCCAGAACCAATCGGGTTTGGAGCGGGTTATAGACCATGTCCACCACGCCGCAAAGCTGCGGAAAGGCGGATAGCGCAATGGGGCAATTATCCAAATCCGGGAACATACCCACCGGCGTTGCGTTGATGAGAATGTCGGCGTCAGCGTACTGTGTCATCGCCTCCGGATAGGTCAATGCGTCTCCTCGATTGCTTCGGCTGACAAGGTGTATTTCCGCCGCTCCGAGCGTTCCGGTACACGCTCGGGCCGTCTGTGCCGTGCCGCCGGTGCCGAGGATCAATACCTTTTTGCCGCGCAAATCCAGACCCATTCGCCGGATCAGAGCGATCATTCCGCCAAAATCCGTATTATACCCATACAGCTTGCCCTGCCGGTTGACGACGGTGTTTACCGCACCGATGGCGGATGCAGAGGAATCAATCTTGTCCAAATAGGGGAGAACAGACTGCTTATATGGTATCGTGACGTTGATGCCGTCAAATTCACGCTGTGTGAAAAAACCGGCCAGCAGGGATTCCGGCAGCTCCATCAGCTCGTAATGATATCCGCCGATCAGTCGGTGCAGCTCCGGGGAGAAGCTGTGTCCCAGCTTTTTGCCGATCAGGCCGTATCTCATGTCGCGTCACCTGCCAGCCAGTCTGTTCCGTATCGACCTGTCAGCAGATCGCACAGCACGATGGCTGTGAGACTGTCCACCACGACCCGGGCCCGGTGTACGATAGCGGGGTCGTGACGGCCGGTGATTGTGATCGTTCTGTTTTCACAATGGAGATAATCTACCGTCTGCTGCTCCTTTCCGATGGAAGGGGTGGGCTTGACGGCGCAGCGGAACAACAGGGGCATGCCGTTGGTAATGCCGCCGTTGACGCCGCCGTTGTGGTTGGTTTGGGTGATGATTCTGCCGTTTTCCACGGAAAACGGATCATTGTACCGGCTTCCGCAGCCGTCTGCCATGGCGAATCCGGCGCCGAATTCCACGCCCTTGACGGCGGGAATGCTGAATAATGCATGAGAGAGGAGACTCTCCACCGTGTCGAACCACGGCTCGCCGATTCCTGCCGGAACGCCGGTCACCGCCGTCTCCAGCACACCGCCCAGGCTGTCCTTTTCCGCCGCAGCGGCGGCGATAGCCTGCTGCATCATCTGCTTTGCGTGTTCATCGAGGACAGCGAAATCCATCTGATTCAACGCCTCGATGTCAGTGTGCATATCGCGGAAACTCCGATCTGAGATTCCGCCGCAGCGGAGAATATGGGTGCCGATGTGGATACCGCGTGCCCGCAGCGCAGAGATAGCAACGGCGCCAACGGCGACAAGAGGCGCGGTGAGTCGTCCGCTGAAATGTCCGCCGCCCCGCGGGTCCTGAAAACCGTGGTATTTGCACTGTGCTGTGTAGTCCGCGTGTCCGGGCCGTGCCACGCCGCCGAGCGCATGGTAAGGCGCGCTGTCCGTGTCGTCATTGGGGATCAGGATGCAAAGGGGCGTGCCGGTTGTCATGCCGTTATATACGCCGCTGACAAGGGTAAAGCGGTCAGCTTCCCGGCGGGCAGAGCCGGTGTCGCCTGCCGGACGCCGCAGCGTCAGCTGACGGGCGATGAACGATTCATCCACCGGGATGCCGGGGGCCAGACCGTCCAGCACTGCGCCGATGGCGCTTCCGTGGCTCTCGCCGAACAGCGTCACGGACACGCTGCTGCCAAACGTATTTTTCATGGCGTCATGCCTCCTTCTGCGATGCGGGAAAGCCGCCGCAGCAGTTCGTCCATTGTCATGGGACGGATGACGAACTGCCCGATCTGCGACGCTTCCACAGCCAGAATTTCCGAACCTACCCGTTTTTTGTCGTGAAGGATCCGCTCTGCCACGGGCTCACCGTTTACGCTGCAGCGGGTGGGAAGCCGCAGCTTTTCATAAATCGGCAGCAGGCGCTGGACAACAGGCTCACTGCTCATGGCCAGCATGCCCAGCGCGACGCACTCGCCGTGGAGCAGCTCCGGGTGGTCGGCTTCCAGCGCATGGCCAACGGTGTGGCCGAAGTTGAGCACACGGCGCACGCCGCGTTCCCGTTCATCGGCGGAGACAATCTGCGCTTTCTGCACCACGGCGCGGCGAATGATCTCGTCAAGATGGGGAAGAGGATCCTTCCGCTCAAAGATATCAAACAGCTCAGGATCCAGAGTCACACCGATCTTCAGCGCCTCGGCCAGCCCGGATGCCATCTGCCGCTCCGGCAGGGTTTCCAGCACTTGCGGGTCGATCAGTACCTTTCGGGGTTGGGAGAAGGTGCCCACGGCGTTCTTGACGCCGCCCAAGTTGACGCCGGTTTTCCCGCCCACCGAGGCATCCACCTGTGCCAGAAGGGTGGTGGGGATGTTGTAATGTTCCACGCCGCGTTCATAGATGGACGCGGCAAAGCCCGCCAGATCGCACACGGCGCCGCCGCCCACCGCCACCACACAGTCCTGTCGCGTCATCTCATGGGCAGCCATGCGCTCCAGCACCGTTTGCAGAAGAGAGAAGCTTTTGCTCGCCTCGCCCTGCGGAACGGTAATGATGCAAGGCATTCTGCATTGGGATGCGACTGTCTGCGCGTATTGTGCCGGTACGCCGTCGTCCGTAACAATGAGAACGCGCCGGTTGAGATCCGCCAGCTCCCCGGCCCGATGGAGACATCCGTGTTCTATGATGATCTCGCAGTTGCCGTCCCGGCCATCCAGCCGTATCACGTTTTCCGGACTGCGCAGGCGTGCCTGATACTGCTTGCTGATCTCAACCACGCTGCGGTGAAATGCACCGTACAGGCTGTTCAGAACGCCGTCAGAGGCATCGTATGCCTGCGTCAGCATTGCCGCCTCCCGCGCAGGATCGGCGATGGGCAGGCCGTGGGCTGCCTTGTATGCGTTGATCCGGGCCACGACAGCCATCCGGCGGCGGAACAATTCGGCCATCTCGCGGTCGATGCTGTCGATTTGAGTGCGTAATTGCTCCAGATTCTCCATGGGATCACCTCAATTCGTGTGAAAAGAGAAGCGGTTCCGTGTAAACAGAACCGCTTCCTGGATCTATCGGCTCATCCCTCGTAGGTGAGGTCGGCATTCAGACCGATGACACAGACATAGGTATGTCCCACCTGCAGCTCCAGAGGGGTGCCGTCCTCATGATAGAAGGTAAAGGGATCGTTGGTGGTGGCCTTCTTCCAGGTGATGGGCTCCGCCTTTCCGCCGCAGAAGAACATGCCGACGTTACCGCCCTTGAGATCAATGTTCATGTGGCCCTTGGAGTCGCCGCTGTTGGCAACGGTCGTCCGCAGCACGATGAGATTGGTCACGGCGACCTGCTCGCCGGTGTTGCCGTCCATGTAGGGATCCACGGTGCCCAGAGTGGAATAACGCTGGCTGATCTGATAGAGGCCGGTCTCCGCGTTATAGTCGAAATAGCCCTGCTTGTAGCCGGAGAACTTAACGACAACATGCTCGGCAGCCTCGCCGCCGGCGGGGGTGGCGTTCTCAACATAGGTGATGGGGTAGGAGTAGTCCTCGTTGTGCTCGCGGCGGAAGGAGGACTTGTCGATATAGTTCAGGATCCGCTCGCCGGAGGTCATGAGAGTGTGCTCGATCGCCATGGTCTTGCGGCGCTCGGCATCGCGCCAGAACACCTCACCGGCATTCTCGCTGATGTGATCCACGTTCAGCTCCCGCAGCATGCGTTTTGCCTCGGCACTGCCGCCGGCATGGACGTAAATGGCGTCCATGCCCATAATGGTTTCAATGAAGCAGGCCCGTGCGCTGCGCACAGAGCCGATGGTGCCCACCTTGGACGGATCCTGATAGAAAGCGACCATGCGGGTAATGCTGCCCTCCACATTGAACTCGAAGATCATATCGGCATCCGACGTGCCGTGCTGGGGCATGGCGTAGTGGATGTTGTTCAGCATCACCGCAACGGGCCGGGCATTGACAAGAGATTCATCCTCCAGCGCCTCGCCGGTCAGGGGATTGACAACCGCGTTCGGCACAGGCTCCGGCTCCGGTTCGGGTTCCGGCTGGGGCTCGGGCTTGACATCGGGATCCGCCGGTTTGGGATCCACAGCATTGCTGGAAGGCTTCTCTTTCGGTGCCTGTTGCTCCTTATTACCGCAGGCGCAGCAGCTCAGCAAAGTCAGCGAAGCCAGAATACCGCAGAGAATTCTTTTCCACATAAGTAAAATGCCTCCTGTCGTTTGTTTTTTATCCAAATTATCATAGCAGATTATCCCATAAAAAGCAATTCAACAGCAAAGAAAATTTGATTCATCCTCTGTACAAAATGGCAGATGTCCCGTATAATAAAGTCAAGCAAGAGAGGAGGCCTGGCAATGGGCGTTGGGTTTATCCGGGAAAAGATCGAGATTAAGTTTTTGATCCTATATATTGCCGCGCGCGTGCTGGAGCCGCTGCCGCTGGAGGGTATGCAGGAGCTGACCATGTGTGATGACGGCATCGACTACTTTGCGTTTTCCGAATGCCTGAACGATCTGGTGCGCACGGAGCATCTGCGCCTGACGGAGCAGGGTACCTACTGCATCACCCCCAAAGGGTTGAAAAACAGCGCCATCTGCGAGACGAGCCTGCCTTATTCCGTCCGGATGCGCACAGATAAAAACGTCTCGGCCTATAATCAAAAGCTCCTGCGCCAGTCCCAGGTGCGCAGCAGTGTGTCGCCCCGTCCAAACGGAACATTTACCGTGGATCTGTCTCTGGACGACGATCTGGACAACGTGATGCATCTGCAGCTGATGGTGGCAGGTGAGGAGATGGCCCGGGATCTGGCGGACCGGTTCCAGCAGAGCCCGGAGCAGGTTTATTCCAGCCTCATCAAAACTCTGTTCCGCATGGATGACAACAAATAACAAGATATGTAAAGTGAATCCCCTGTACAGAGATGTACAGGGGATTTTTTGTCCTGACATAACCGGGGACAACCTGTCATAGAGTAGTCCATCACAGGATAAGGAAGTGAATGGCGTGGGTAACAACGATGAGTCTAACAGGTTTGATGAGGCGGTGAAGCTGCTGCCGCTGCGATGGCAGCGATATGCACTGGCTCTGCGCAGTGAGCAGAAGACAGTGACGGAGGAGTTTCGCCTGCGCTGCGGGCGATGCATGTCAGTGCTGATGCCGGAGGGGGAGGTGCCGCTGGGCGAGAGCGGCATGGCCGTCACCTCCGGCGATCTGGAGCAGATGTGCGACAAAATCACAGGGTATTCCCGCTATGCCGCCACGGAGACCCTTCGCCAGGGTTATCTGACGGCGGAGGGCGGCTTCCGCGTAGGTGTGTGCGGCACGGCGGTGATGGACGAGGGCGTCAATACAAATCTGCGGAATATCTCCTCCATGACGGTTCGCCTGAGCCGTCAGCGCATCGGCGTGGGCGATCCGGTTTTTGCCCGGATCTATGGGGACGGAAAGCTGGACAACCTGCTGATCCTCTCACCGCCGGGACTGGGGAAAACCACGCTGCTGCGGGATCTGATCCGCCTTCTGTCAGAGGGTACAGAATCCGTCCCGGCCCGGCGGGTTGCGGTGGTGGACGAACGGGGCGAAATTGCGGTGATGCAGAAGGGGATGCCTCGAATGGACGTGGGCAGCCACACAGATGTGCTGGACGGCTGCCCGAAGGCGATTGCCATCCCCATCCTGCTGCGCGCCTGCAATCCGCAGATCATTGCGGTAGATGAGATCACGGCGGCAGAGGATCTGACCGCCATGGCGTCTGCGGCTAACTGCGGCGTTGCTCTGCTGGCCACCATTCATGCCGCTGATCTGGGAGAATTGCGGGCAAAACCGCTTTTTGACCGCCTTTTGGAGATGGGCGTATTCACGCGCTGCGTCATCATCTCCCGCCGGGACGGAGAGCGTACCTACGAGGTAGAGGAGCTGTGAAGCCGGCCGGAGCGATCATGATCCTGCTGGGCGGCTTTTCTGTCTTCTGGATGTACTCCCGGGGCCAGCGGCGGAAGCTGGCGCTGATACAGGATCTGTCCGCCGCGTTGGAGCAAATGGCAGGGGAGATCCGCTGGCGTCTCACACCGCTACCGGACGCCATCGAAGCCCTTTCGGAGCGGGATATTTCCGGTCACTACTTTCTGAATGTACATGAATACCTGCAAGGCGGAATGCCTTTACAGAAAGCATGGAAACAGGCATTTCAAGATCTGCCGCAAGAACTCGGAACAATCGTGCTGCGCATGGAATGGGGCGGCGATCTGGAACGGCAGGAGAGCTCGATCCGATACGTCTCCGCACAGCTGCAGGAGTGGGACGTGCGGAATCGCGGAGAGCTTCGGCAGCGGGAAAAGCTTTGTGCGGCAGTGACACTGTCTGCAGCGGGCTTGTTGGTGCTGATACTGATTTGACGAGGTCGAAAAATGGACGTTGATCTGATATTTAAAATCGCTGCGGTGGGTATCCTTGTGGCTGTTCTCAACCAGCTTCTGGTACGCAGTGGACGGGAGGAGCAGGCGATGATGACTACACTGGCAGGTCTGGTGGTGGTCATGATGATTCTGCTGCAGAAGATCAGTGACCTGTTCGATCTGGTCAAGGCGCTTTTCCACTTTTAAGATGGACCTCTATCTCCGTATCGCTGCCGTCTGTGTGATCGGCTCCGTTCTGGCTGTTTTCGTAAAAAAGAACAGTCCGGATATGGGTCTGCTGGTGGCGCTGGCGGTCTGCGGCGTTATTCTGACGGTGCTGGTGATTCCGCTCATTGACGTCACCGACCTTTTGCGACAGATGATGGAGTGGAGCGGAATGACGGAAGACGTGTTTTCGCCGCTCCTCAAAACCCTGGGCATTACTCTGATCTGTAAAGTGTGCGGTGATCTTTGCCGTGACGCCGGACAAAGCGCTATGGCGTCCCTTCTGGAAATGGGCGGTGCGCTGGGCGCGGTTTTGGTCTCTGTGCCGCTGCTCCGGGCAGTCTGGCAGATGCTGCAATCGTTGATATGAAAATACTGCGAGCAACCGTACTGGCTCTGATGCTGCTGACGATCATTCCCGCATGGGCAGAGCCTGTTCCGGATGAATTGACAAATGCGCTGGATGCCGATGCCGAACAGCTTTTAGATGGTCTGGAAGGGGAATTCAGCGACCATGATACGTTGTTGGAGGGGCTTTCACTGCTCTGGGCAACCGCAAAGGAGACCTTTCTGGATTTCCTCCGGGGAAATGTGAAGAATCTTGTGCTGATGATGGGCGCGGTGCTGCTGTGCAGCGTGACATCGGAGCTGCACAGCGCGGCGGAGCCGGGAAAAACATTCTCCGTCCATATGGCAGGCCCGTTGGCGATCACGGCGCTCTCTGTGGGAAGTCTGCAATCCCTCATCGGGCTGGGGACGCAAACGCTGGAGCGGCTGGATCTGTTTGCCAAAACGCTGCTGCCTACGCTGTCTGCGGCTGTTGCGGCAGGCGGCGGCGTTGTCAGCGCCGGTATGGGACAGGTTGCCGCCGTCTTTTTTGCCAATGTGCTTCTCTCGCTGATCCGCGGGGTACTGCTGCCTCTGATGTACTGCTATATCGCGGTGGCTATGGCCGATGCTGCACTGCCGGAGCACGATCTGAAACGGATCCGCACCGGGATCGCAAAGGTCGTCACCTGGGCGCTTGCCGGTCTGCTGCTGGCTTTCACGGGCTTTCTCAAGCTCACCGGATCTGTAGGCGCAGCAGCAGACAGCACGGCGGTGCATCTGACGCGTTCTGCCATTTCCACGGCTGTTCCGGTGGTGGGAGGCATTATTTCCGAGGCATCGGAAACAGTGGCCTCCGGTGCTTCGCTGCTGAAGAGTGCCATCGGCGTGTTCGGCACACTGGGGATCTTTGCCACATGCCTGATCCCCTTTGTGCAGCTGGCGGTACAGTTCCTTCTCTATAAGCTGACGGCATTTCTGGCGTCTGCTGTGGGCTCGACGCCGATGGTGGAGCTGATCGACGCCCTGGGCACCGCCTTCGGCCTGATTCTGGCCATGGTGGGCGCCGGTGCGATCCTTCTTCTCATTGCGGTGATCTCGTCTGTATCGGTGGTGGTGACATGATTGAGCTGTTTCGCTCCTGGCTTCTGGGAATTATCGCCACATCCCTGATCCTGGCGGTGATATACAGCATCGCACCTCCCGGGAAGCTGCGCCCTGCGACGCGGCTTATTGGCGGACTCGTCCTTCTGATGGCCGTTCTCGGCCCATTGGGCAGGATAGATGTTGACTGGGACACGTCTTACAGCGACTATGCAAATCTGATACAGGACCAGATCGACAGTTACCGGACAGAGAATGAGAACCGCTACGCGGAACTCATATCCGAACGCGTGGAGACATATATTGCGGACAAAGGAAATGAGGGCGGCCTTGTATGTCATCCCTCGGTGACGACACGGATGGAACAGGGGGTGCCGTTTCCCGATTCGGTCGTCATGGATATCCCGTTGGATGAGGATCTCGCGGCATCTATTGCCGACGACCTGGGCATTCCGCGGGAGCGTCAGATTTGGCGGGAGAGGTAGGTCATGCGTTTCATTCAACTATCCAAACTCTGGAAAAAATACCGCTACGTGGTGTTGATTATTGTGGCGGGCGTGGTGCTGATGCTGATCCCCACCGGGAAAAAGAAAGCGACCGTTCAGCGGGATCCGGTTCCTGCAGTGGAGGAGACCTTTTCCCTTGAGGAAACAGAGCAGAAGATGGAGAACATTCTGGGACAGATCGAAGGCGTTGGAAAGATTCACGTCATGCTGACGCTGTCTTCGGGGTCCCAACTGCAGCTGGCGTCAGATCTGGATCTGACGAAGGACGGCGCCGCAGATCAGCGCCGCAGGCAGGAGACGGTTACGCTGAACCGAGGCAGCGGTTACCAGGAGGTAATCGTCACAAGACAATTCTACCCTGTTTATCGCGGTGCAGTCGTCGTTTGCCAGGGCGCGGACAAAAGCTCCGTGCGCCTTGCGGTAATCGAGGCGGTATCTGCGCTCACGGGCTTGAGCGCAGATAAGATATCTGTCGTGAAATGGAAACAATCATAGGAGGGAAAAACATGAAAATCATCTGGAAGAAACGGGCTGTCATTGCGGGAGTGTTGCTTCTTGTGGCAGCAGCGGTCTATCTCAACTGGCGCTATTCGTCGGATGTAGAGGAGTCGGGGAAGATGCTGGGCGAGACAAAGCTTGTCAACAGCACACAGTCTGTGGGGAAGGAAAGCGACGTGCAGCAAGCGGCTGCTCCCGCGGAGAACGATTACTTTGCCACAGCGCGTCTGAGCCGCAAGCAGGCCAGAGACAGCGCCATCAGCATGCTGCAGCAGGCGGAGGTGGATGAGAACGCCGACGAGGCAACGCTCAATGAAGCGTCCCAGACGCTGCAGGTGCTGGCTGCCTACACAGTGGCCGAGTCCCAGATCGAGAGTCTGGTCACCGCAAAGGGCTACGCCGACTGCGTGGCATTTATGGGGCAGGACTCCATCAGCGTGGTGGTGGCCGCTCCGGACGGACTGGACACAGCGGATGTGGCGCGCATCACAGATATTGTAGTCAGCGAGACGAATTATACGCCGGATCAGATCAAGATCGTGGAGTCAAATTAACTGTTGTTTTTTCTTCCATGAAATGGTATAATACCCATAACTGCAAACTGAACAAACTTCAACAGTTAGGAGATATTCATACCATGGCTGAAAACAGAGAATATATGGTTCGTCACGAGGATCTGGGCGATATTCAGATCGCGGAGGAAGTCGTGGCCAATCTTGCCACCGCCACCGCGATGGAGGTGGACGGCGTCGGCGGTTTGATGACCGGCAATGTGTCAGACGTGCTGGGCGGCAAGAAGCTGACCGCCAAGGGCGTCCGTGTGGAGATGGAGGGCGACAGTCTGATGGTCAACCTCTTTCTGATGATCCGCTACGGCTGCGGCATATCTGAGGTGGCCGGCAAGGTGCAGCATGCTGTCCACGCAACGCTGGAGAGCACCACCGGCTTCCGCGTCGGCGCCGTGAACGTCCACGTAGGCGGCATCAGCTTCAACTGAGAGAGAAAGAGGAATCAACATATGACACGCAACACAGCCCGGGAGATCGCCGCACATCTGGCCTATGAATTGAGCTTTACGGACCTTCCGCTGGGAGAGTTTCTGGATCAGCGCCTCTCGGAGGAGAACTTCTCCGATCTGGCTCCAGAGTGCAGTCTCTATGAGCGCACACCCGGCGAAAAGCAGATGGCCTATATCCGCCGCCTTGTCTCCGGCGTGGCTGAGCACGCGGCAGAGCTGGACGGCTATATCGAAAAATACGCCCGGGGCTGGCGATTTGAGCGCATCTCCCTGGTGGCCTCCGCCATCATGCGCGTGGCCATGTACGAGATCCTCTACATGCCTGATATCCCCGCCGGCGTGGCCATCAACGAAGCGGTGGAGATTGCCAAGAAGTACGAGGAGCCAGAGACGGTCCGATTCCTCAACGGCATTCTGGGCAGCTTTGCCCGGGAAGAAGTGAAGGAGTAAACAGCAGGCAGAGCGAAAAACGCTCTGCCTGTTTCCCCTTATGGGAGGTGAGAGTTTGGATCAGCAGGTTTACAGCGTTTCCCAGATCAACGGGCTTATCAAAAATGTGATTGACGACGTGCCTCAACTCAACGGCGTATATATTCGTGGCGAGCTGTCAAACTATAAGATATATCCCTCCGGCCACCACTATTTCACGCTGAAGGACGCCGAGAGCTCCCTGCGCTGCGTCATGTTCAAGAGCTCCGCGGTCAAGCTGCGCTTCCGTCCGGAGCACGGCATGAAGGTCATTGCCTTTGGCCGCATCAGCGTCTTTCCGCGGGACGGCGCATACCAGCTCTATTGCGGCGTGCTGACGCCGGATGGAGTGGGCGACCTCCATGTGGCCTTCGAGCAGCTGAAGGAGAAGCTTTATCAGGAGGGCCTCTTTGATGAGTCCCACAAGAAGCCTCTTCCGCTTTATCCTCGCCGCATCGCCATTGTCACATCCTCTGCCGGCGCGGCGGTACACGATATGATCCGCATCCTGCGCCGCCGCTATCCCATTGCCAAGGTACTGCTGCTCCCGGTGCGCGTACAGGGCGTGGAAGCGCCGGCGGAGATCGTAGGCGCCATTCGCTATGCCAACCGGTGGAAGCTGGCCGACGTGCTGATCACCGGCCGAGGCGGCGGTTCCCTGGAGGATCTCTGGGCCTTTAACGACGAGCGGGTTGCACGGGCCATCTACGTCTCGGAGATCCCTGTGATTTCCGCCGTGGGACACGAGCCGGACGTAACCATTGCTGATTTTGTGGCGGACAGGCGGGCTTCCACGCCGTCCAACGCCGCCGAGATCGCTGTCCCCGACATGACGGAGCTGCTGCGTTATCTGCAAGGCGCGGAAGGCCGCCTGATTCAGGGTACGCTGAATCTCCTTGACCGGCAGGATAAGCGACTGACGGAGCTGGGGAAGAAGCGGGTGCTCTCCGATCCCATGGCATTTTTGCAGGACAGACGCCTGCAGCTGGACTACGTACAGCAGAAACTGGCGGCTGCCGCCAGAGATCAGATCGAAAGCGACGTGCGCCGCTTCACGCGCCTGACGGCCGCACTGGACGCCCTCAGCCCGCTGAAGGTGCTGGGCCGCGGCTATGCCATGGCGCAAGGCAGTGACGGTGCGATCCTGCGTGACAGCGCACAGGTGGCGCCCGGCGATACCATCCGGGTACAACTGGCACGGGGCAGTCTGCACTGCACCGTGGATTCGGCGGAATAGGAGGAAGATGGAATGGAACAGAAGAGTTTTGAGGAGAATATGCGTCGTCTGGAGGAGATCGTGGCCAGACTGGAAAAGGGCGAAGCGCCGCTGAGCGATTCTCTGGCCCTTTTTGAAGAGGGCACAGCCCTTGTTTCCGCCTGCCGCAAGGAACTGGATCAGGCCGAGCAGCAGGTTGTCAAGCTGATGAAGGGCGGCGACGGCGCGCCGGTGGAGACGGACTTCCTGATGGAGGAATAATCATGGATTATCAAGAACGATATGAGATGTATTTGGAGGGCGTCGAACGGTATCTGGGCCGCCTGTTCACGGCGGACAAGCCATACGGAAAGCTGTATGAGTCCATCCGCTACAGCCTGCTCTCCGGCGGCAAGCGCATCCGCCCGGTGCTGACGCTGGAGTTTGCCCGGTTGGGCGGCATGGACTGGCACCTGGCACTGCCCTACGCCTGTGCGCTGGAGCTGGTACACAATTACAGCCTGATCCACGATGACCTGCCCTGCATGGATGACGACGATCTGCGCCGTGGCAAGCCCACCAATCATAAGGTATACGGCGAGGCGCTGGCCATTCTCGCCGGCGATGCCATGCAGCCGGAGGCCTTCCGCATCATTGCCCAGGCCCCCATGATGTCGGCGGAAAACCGACTGGAGGCCATTCAGGTGCTGGCCCGTGCCTGCGGTGCCGACGGCATGGTGGCCGGTCAGGTGCTGGATACGGTATGCGATGTTCGCGACGAGGCCGGGCGCATGGAGCTGGATCGGCTGAAGACCGGCGCGATGATCACTGCGGCGGCGGAGCTGGGCTGCGTGGCCGCAAAAATGCCGCCCACCATGCGCATGCAGGCATTGGAATACGCCTCGGAGCTGGGCCTTGCTTTTCAGATCCGGGACGATATGCTGGATGTGACAGGCGACGAGGCGGTATTTGGAAAACCCATCGGATCTGACAGGGAAGAGGGGAAGATCACCTATGTGGATCTTAAGGGCATCGACGGCTGCCGCGCTGCGCTGGAGGAGCATACACAGCGGGCCAAGGCCGCTGTTGCAACATGGGGTGACAGAGCCTTCCTGCTGGAGCTGGCAGACCGCCTTCTGGCGCGTGACAAATGAATTCATCCGATCCCGCCGTGGCAAATACAGCCCGGCGGGATCGGCCTTTGAAGCGGCGCGGATTTCTGGATAGACAAATATGGAAAGACGTGGTATAATACATTGATCATGTGTTGCGGCATGGGCCCATGAGCCCCAAATCCGCACTGCCGTGTGAGAAAGGAAAGAACACCATGGCGAATCAAAAGAAATCCGATACCATGAGTTGGGAGACCAACCAGGTGCGTCAGGCGCAGGCCAATGCTCCTGCGCCGAAAAGGAAGAAGACAAAGAAAAAACGGAAAAAAATGAATCCGGTGCTATCCGTTCTTCTTTATCTTATCTGCGTTGCGCTTGTTTCTGCGCTGCTGGCGGGTATCGGCTGGCTGCTGGCCAATGATCTTCTGTCACTGAACAAGGCGCCGGTCACCGCCACCATCGTGGTGGAGGAGGGCGACTCCGTGTCCGATGTGGCGCAGAAGCTGAAGGATGCCGGCCTGATCAACTACAAGTGGTTCTTTTGTCTCACCGGCAAAGTCATCCTCCATGCGGACACCATTATCGAGCCGGGCGTGTATGAGAACATGAACTCCGACATGGACTATCACGCGCTGATCGGCGCCATGCACCACGTCAGATCGTTTGAAACGGTGAGTGTCACCATACCGGAGGGAAAGACGGTCAGCGAGATTTTTGACATTCTGGTGGAAAACAATGTATGTACCCGGGCCCAGCTGATCGAAACCGCCTCCAACCATGAATTTGAAAATCACCCCTATCTTCCCGAAGTGGATCCCGAGAAAAAGGACAACTATATCCGTCTGGAGGGCTATCTGTTCCCGGACACCTACGAGTTCTATGTAGACGGCGACCCCGTTCAGGTGCTGGACACTATGATGAGCAACTTTGATCGCCGTCTCGGTGACCAGATCATGTCGGATATCAGCAGCTCGGGATATTCAATGGAGAGGATCATTATTCTTGCCTCCATTATTGAGAAGGAGAGCAACGACTATCCCGAGGAGCGTGCAAACATCTCCTCTGTTCTCTATAACCGCCTGAACAACAAGGATCGCGAGACTAACGGCTATTTGCAGGTGGACAGTACCATCGACTATGCGCTGATGCTGGACGGCAAGGACAGAACAGAGTTCAGCAAGGAGTATGAGAGCGAATATAACACCTATCTCTATCCCGACTGTCCTCCCGGTGCCATCTGCAACCCCGGCCTTGCCAGCATCATTGCCGCCGTGCATCCCAATGATACGGGCTACTACTACTTTGCCGCCGGTATTGATGGCCACAGCCACTTCTTCGAAACCTACGAGGAACATCTCAACTTCATCAACAGCGATCAGTATAAGAGAAGCTGATGGAACGGAAAAAGCCGGAGCTGCTCGCCCCTGCGGGCGACTGGGAAAAACTGAACATGGCCGTGCTTTACGGCGCCGATGCGGTGTACCTTGCGGGCACCGCATTTGGCATGCGCTCTTTTGCCGGAAATTTTACCGATGAGGAGCTGCCCCGCGCTGTCCGATTTGCCCACGAACATGGTGTCAAAGTTCATGCCACTGTCAACACCATGCCCCGCAGCGGCGAGGTAGATCAGCTCCCCGCCCATCTGGAGCGGCTGGATGATGCCGGGGTAGATGCGCTGATTATTGCCGATCTTGGCGCCTTTACGCTGGCAGGGAAGTACGCACCTCACTGCCAGCGCCATATCTCCACCCAGCAGTCCATCGCCAACTATGCCTGCGCTCAGGCATGGTATGATCTGGGCGCCAGCCGGGTGGTGCTGGCTCGCGAATTGAGCCTGGAGGAGATTCGTGAGATCCGCCGCCGGGTATCTCCGGAGCTGGAGATCGAGACCTTTGCCCACGGCGCCATGTGCGTGTCCTATTCCGGCCGCTGCCTGCTGTCCAACTATATGACGGGCCGTGACAGCAACCGGGGTGAGTGCGCACAGCCCTGCCGCTATCAGTACACTCTCATGGAGGAGAAGCGTCCCGGCGAGTATTTCCCCGTATTTGAGGACGAAAAGGGCACCTATATCATGAACTCCCGGGATATGTGCATGATCGACCACATTGACGATCTCATGGACGCCGGTGTGGACTGCCTGAAGCTGGAGGGCCGTGCCAAATCCGCCTACTACGCCGCCATCGTCACCGGCGCCTACCGTCACGTTATCGACGATGTTGCTGCCGGGCGCCCTGTGGACCCGGTGTGGCGGAACGAGGTGGAGCACGTCAGCCACCGTCATTACTCTACCGGCTTCTACTACGGTCAGCCCGGTCAGTACTATGAGAACGCCCGCTATATCCGGGACTGGCAGATCTGCGCCGTGGTAACGGAGTGCGACGACGACGGCAACGCCACGCTGTCACTGCGCAACAAGTTCGCGGCGGGGGACACCGTGGAGGTGGTGGGACCGGACACCAAACCGTTTTCTATCACCGTGCCCATAATGACCGACGCCGACGGCCTTCCTTTGACCGAGCCCAAAACGCCCCAGATGGTGTTCCGCATGCGTCTGCCACGCCCCGTGCCGCCCATGAGCTTTATCCGCCATGCGGTGGAATTGAGCGGGAGGGGGTAGAAAGGATTATCAATCTACTAACTCACATTCAAAAGCGGAGGAGGCTTGGAAATGAAAAAAGCAGTATGCGGAACTCTTCTTGTGATCTCTATTATTTCCTTTATGGCGACAGTGCTGTTTCTCCTCTTTGGCCTTTACGATGATATTTTTGGCCCGGGTAAAACAGAGCGTATTTTGAGTGATTTGAATATTTCACTCACATACAACCAGTTGGTTTTGATAGGCATGGTTAGTATTGCTGTCATGATGCTCTCTCATTTTCTCCGAAAAAGAATAATGAAGAGCATTTCTTGAAAACCAAGTGCTAACCCAATAATCACAGCATTGACAACCGACAAATTTGTGGTACAATAAATCCCGTTATCAAGGTGATGACGAAGACGAGACGCGTTATGCGGCCTGCAGCGAGGCGGGGAGGATGGAAGCCCGCCGGCACAGCGACACGTCAGCCACTTCCGAGCCGGCGGCGATGAGCCGCCCGCCCCATCCCCGTTACCGGATGAACCGAGATGGCAGCGTGAGCTGTCAAGTAGGGTGGTACCGTGAAGTTGACCTTCGCCCCTATATGGTGGCGGGGGTCTTTGTCTTTTCCGGCATATACAAAATCATTCAGAGATAAAAGGAGTAATCAACCATGTCCCATCCCTATTACGGCCTGAACGAGCTGCGCGAGATGTTCCTCAAGTTCTTTGAGACGAAAGGCCATCTCCGCCTGCCCAGCTTTTCCCTGGTGCCCCAGAACGACAAATCCATCCTGCTGATCAACGCCGGCATGACCCCTATGAAGCCCTGGTTCAAAGGGGAGGAGGAGCCGCCCCGCCGCCGCGTCTGCACCTGCCAAAAATGCATTCGTACCGGCGACATTGAAAACGTGGGCCACACCGCCCGCCACGGCACCTATTTTGAGATGCTGGGCAACTTCTCCTTTGGCGACTACTTCAAGCACGAGGCCATTGCCTGGTCATGGGAGTTCCTCACCAGCCCGGAGTGGGTTGGCCTGGAGGCCGACCGGCTCTATCCCTCTGTCTATCAGGACGACGATGAGGCCTTCGATATCTGGAACAAGGAGATCGGCATTGCCAAGGACCGTATCTTCCGCTTCGGCAAGGAGGATAACTTCTGGGAGCACGGCGCCGGCCCATGCGGTCCCTGCTCCGAGATCTATTACGACCGCGGCCCGGAGTACGGCTGCGGCAAGCCCACCTGCACCGTGGGCTGCGACTGCGACCGCTATATTGAGGTGTGGAACAACGTGTTCAGCCAGTTCGACAACGACGGCCACAACAACTACACCGAGCTCAAGCAGAAGAACATCGACACCGGCATGGGTCTGGAGCGCCTGGCCTGCGTGTGCCAGAACGTGGCCAGCCTGTTCGACGTGGACACTGTGATGAACATCACCCACCGCGTCAGCGAGCTCACCGGCGCCCACTACGGCGAGAGCCAGAAGCGTGACGTGAGCCTCCGGGTCATCACCGACCATATCCGTTCCGCCACCTTCATGATCTGCGACGGCATTCTGCCCTCTAACGAAGGCCGGGGCTACGTGCTGCGCCGCCTGCTGCGCCGCGCCGCCCGCCATGGCAAGCTCCTGGGCGTCAACGAGCCCTTCCTCTATGAGGTGGTGGACACCGTCATTCATGAGAACGAGTGTCAGTACCCCGACCTGCGGGAGAAGCAGGGCTACATCACCAAGGTCATCCGCACGGAGGAGGAGAACTTCGCCCGCACCATCGACGGCGGCATGAAGATCTTTGCCGAGATGCTGGAGCAGCACAAGGCCCAGGGCGAGACCATGTTCTCCGGCGCTGACGCCTTCAAGCTGTACGATACCTTTGGTTTCCCCATTGACCTGACCATCGAAATGGCCGCCGATGAGGGGCTGACCGTGGATGAGGAGTCCTTCCGGAGGTTGATGCAGGAGCAGAAGGAGCGGGCCCGCGAGGCCCGTAAGGCACTGGGCGATCTGGGCTGGGCCGGTGTGGATCTGGGTAAGGAGATCCCCGCCACCGAGTTTGTGGGCTACGAGCTGGACGAGACCGAGGCCAAGGTGCTGGCCATTGTGGCTGACGGCGAGCTGCGTGACGAGATCGTTGCCGGTACGCAGGCCACAGTTGTGCTGGATCAGACCACCATGTACGCCGAAATGGGCGGTCAGGTGGGCGACCACGGCACCATTTCCGCTGACGGTGCAGTCTTCACTGTCTCTGATGTGCAGAAGAACAAGGGCGGCAAATATCTCCACGAGGGCACGCTGCAAAACGGCGAGCTGAAGGTTGGCGATACCGTACAGGTGAAGCTGGATACAGAGCGCCGCAATGCCATCCGCCGCGCTCACAGTGCCACCCATCTGCTGGACGCCGCGCTGCGAAAGGTGCTGGGCGACCACGTCCATCAGGCCGGTTCTCTGGTGGAGCCGGATCGCATCCGCTTTGACTTTACCCATTTTGAGGCTGTGAATCCCGAGGAACTGCGTAAAGTGGAAACCCTTGTCAATAACGCTATTTTAACGGGTATCCCCGTTGTGACGGAGATCTTACCAATTGAGGAGGCCAAAAAGAAGGGCGCCATTGCCATGTTCGGCGAGAAGTACGGCGATACCGTCCGTGTGGTGGAGATGGGCGACTTCTCCATGGAGTTCTGCGGCGGCACCCACCTGGACAACACCGCCAAAGCCGGCCTTTTCCACATTAAATCCGAGAGCAGCGTGGCCTCCGGCGTGCGCCGTATCGAAGCCACCACCGGACGCCTGACGCTGGAGGCGCTGGAGCGCGCCAACCGTTTGCTCACCGGCGCTGCGCAGTTCTTCAAGACCAATCCCGATGAGCTGCTGGACCGCATGGAGCAGCAGGCCGAGGAGACAAAGGAACTGCGCCGCTCTTTGGAGAAGATGCGCACTGAGGCCTCCCTCGGTGAGGCTCGTCAGTTCCTTACCTCCGCCAGAAATGTCTGCGGTCTGCGTGTGGTCACCGCTCACCACGACGGTATGGACGCCAATACAATGCGCCAGATGGGCGATTTCCTCCGGGATAAGGATGAGAACATTGTGGCTGTGCTGGCTTCCGTCAACGGCGAAAAGGTCACATTCCTGGCCGTGTGCGGCAAGGAGGCTGTGGCAAAGGGCGTCAAGGCCGGCGATCTGATCCGCACTGTCTCCGCTGTCTGCGGCGGCAAGGGCGGCGGAAAGCCGGACAGCGCCATGGGCGGCGGAACCAATGCGCTGAAGCTGGACGATGCGCTGGCCACAGTGGATGACTTTGTGTCCGAACACGTAAAATAATCGATTTTGGAAGGGAGCGGTAACATGAAAAACGATTGCCTGTTCTGTGCCATTGCCGCCGGGGAGATCCCCAGCAGCAAGGTGTATGAGGACGAACTCTGCTACGCCTTTTATGACATCGCGCCTCAGGCGCCCGTCCATTTCCTGGTGATTCCCAAGGACCACATCGGTTCTGTTGCAGAGGTGGACGGACAAAACAGCGCCGTTGTGGCTCACATCTTTGAGGTCATCGCTCGTGTTGCCCGTGAGCTGGGACTGGAGAGCTACCGCGTGGTCTCTAATATCGGGGAGCAGGCGGGACAGAGCGTCCATCACCTGCATTTCCACGTGCTCAGCGGCCGCGACATGACCTGGCCTCCGGGCTGATTGACAAAAAAGATACCCCCGCGGAGTGTCAATGAACTCCGCGGGGGTATCTTTCATATCATTTCAACGCGGAAAACCACGTCCAGGGCGGAACGGCAGGGGGGAGCAAGGAGAAGTCCATGGGCGCTCCGGTCTCCGGATGGGTAAAGGCCAGACGATGGGACCAGAGGGCAACAGGTATTTCCTCATCGCCGACGCCGTATTTCCGGTCGCCCACAAGCTGCCAGCCCCGGCTGGCAAACTGCACCCGGATCTGATGGGTGCGACCTGTTTCCAGACAAATGCTGACAAGGGAATATCCTTCACACCTTTCTATGACCCGATAGCTTAACCGCGCCTCTCGCACGTCGGGTGCGGGGGCTTGGGAAACATAGGTGAGACGGCGAGCCTTGTCCCTGCCCAGCAGGTCGACCAGCGTTCCCTCATCCGGCGGATCGCCGTGGACGACCGCCAGATACTCCTTGTGAAACCGATGATCCCGGATCTGCCGGCTGAGCAGGGAAGCCGCTTTAGCGCTGCGGGCAAATACCATCAGACCGGACACCTGGGCGTCCAGTCGGTGGACGGTGCGGACGCATTCCGTGCCCAACTCCCGGCGCAGCTGCTCCGGCATGCCGCCGGGGTCGTCGGTACTGAGCACGCCGACGGGCTTGACTGCCACAATGATTCGCTTATCAGAGTAGATAATATCCATATCGCTCAAATGTGGAAATAGTGCTTCGTGCAGGCGTCCCACCGGACGCTGACGCGTCCCGTGTCCTCCAGATAAAGCAGGAAGCTGCCGAAATTGCGGCGGATGACGCCTAGCTTGAACTCGTTATGTGTGCGGAATCCCATGACCTCCGACAGAGCGCTGCGCCACTGATCGGCCGTCATCCCGTCCCGGAGGCAGCCCAGCATCTCCTGTGCCTTGCGGTGATAAAACGCCAGATTGGCGTCCACTGTCGGGCCAATGTCGCCTTCAATCACATCGTGATGGGCCAGAATGTATGCCGCGCAGCCCAGAGAGCGCACCTTTTCCTTGCTCTTGAAATCGTCCTCGATGCACATGGAGGTGGGCAGCTTGGACGCGGCCAGAGTTTCCGGACCGATGAGGCAGTCGGCCAGATACGCTACGTTGTCCGGCGTGATTATACCGATCTGACCCGCCGCGTGGCCGGGCAGCTGCACGATGCCGAAATCCACGCCGCAGAAGGATACGCGGTCATCGTTCCTGCCGATTATTACGTCGGTGGGGAAGCACTCCTCACGGAACCATTCCCGGCACTGGGCATAGGTGGTATAGGGATAGTTGCCGTGATAGGCCTCCGGCGTGGCGGCAATGCCGGCCTCAATGATCTGCGCGGCGGTTTGTGCGCCCCAGAGCTTACGGAGATGAGTCGTATTGCCGCTGTGGTCGTAGTGGGCGTGGGAACAGAAGATGCCCTTGACGGCAAAGCCGTTTTCAGCGATCATCGCGTCCAGATCATCCCGGTCTGTCCGGCGCACACCGGTGTCCATCAAAACGATATCCCGCTCATTGAGCCGATACAATCCCATGACAGCTCCCATGCCGATCACCGCATAGGTGCAGCCTCTGATATGCCGCAATTCCATTCCGGATCCCCCTTGCAAAAACTGCATATATTATACACCGGCCGGTGAAAAATACAAGATTTGGTGGCGCATTCTCCTATACAAAACGAAATCGTGAAAAAAATTTGTTTACCCCCTATGCAAAAGAAGAAAAATAAGGTAAAATAAATGGCAGTAAAATAGAGGGAGGCGGCGTATGCAGGAACCGAAATATAAGAGGGTGCTGCTGAAGATCAGCGGCGAGGCTCTGGCCGGCGACAAGCATTTCGGTCTTGACTTCAATGTAATGGGTCAGGTGGCCGACGTCATCAAGGAGTGCGTGGCCATGGGCGTCCAGGTGGGCATCGTCATCGGCGGAGGCAACTTCTGGCGCGGCGTGAAGAACGGCGAGGGCTACATCGAGCGCACCCGTGCCGACCACATGGGCATGCTGGCCACCGCCATGAACTGCATGGCCATGGCTGACGTGCTGGAGCAGAAGGGCGTGGACGTCCGCATCCAGACGGCGCTGGAGATCCGCGAGGTGGCGGAGCCCTACATCCGCGCCCGCGCTATCCGCCATCTGGAAAAGGGCCGTGTGGTCATCTTCGGCTGCGGCATCGGCAGTCCGTTTTTCTCCACGGATACGGCAGCCGTACTGCGTGCCGCTGAGATCAACGCCGACGTGATCCTGCTGGCCAAGAATATCGACGGCGTCTATGACAGCGATCCGGCCAAGAATTCCAACGCCGTCAAGTTCGATTCCATCACCTACGACGACGTCCTTGCCAAGCATCTGGCTGTGATGGACTCTACCGCTACCAGCCTGTCCATGGACAACCACATCCCCGTGCTGGTATTTGCGCTGAAGGATCCCTATAACATCGTTCGTGTCATCCGGGGTGAAAAGCTCGGAACGATCGTGAAGGAATAAATCCCCCCAACAGAGAAAGGAAGGTTGATTTCTATGCTGAAGGATGAATACAAGGTTTACGAAGAGAAGATGCAAAAGAGCATCGAGTCCGTGTCCAACGATTTTGACGCCGTGCGCGCCGGCCGTGCCAACGCCGCCGTGCTCCATCGCATCAGTGTGGACTATTACGGTACCCCCACGCCCATCCAGCAGATCGCGTCTGTGGGTTCTCCCGATCCCCGCATGCTGGTGATCACGCCGTGGGACAGCTCCACGCTGCGCGCCATTGAGAAGGCCATCCTGGAGTCCGACCTGGGCATCAATCCCCAGAACGACGGCAAGTGCATTCGCCTGGCCTTCCCCCAGCTGACGGAGGAGCGCCGCAAGGAGCTGGTCAAGCAGATCCGCAAGTACGCCGAGAACGGCAAGGTGGCCGTGCGGAACATCCGCCGCGACGCCATTGAGAATTTCAAGAAGCAGCAGAAGAATTCCGAGATCACCGAGGACGAGCTGAAGATCGCGGAGAAGGATTTGCAGAAGCTGACCGACGACAGCTGCAAGGAGCTGGATAAGCTGCTGGAAGCCAAGGAAAAGGAACTGATGAGCGTCTGATGGCTCTGTTCCGGCAAAAAGAAAACCGTACGGCGGGGCAGGTGGACAAGAGCCGCCTTCCCCGCCATATCGCTATCATTATGGACGGCAACGGTCGTTGGGCGAAGCGGCGCGGTCTGCCTCGCACTGCCGGCCATAAGGTAGGCGCAGAGACCTTCCGGAAGATTGCCACATACTGCAAGGATCTGGGCGTGGAGTATCTGACGGTGTACGCCTTCTCCACGGAGAACTGGAAGCGCCCTCCGGAGGAGGTCTCTGCTATCATGGGCCTTTTGAAGCAGTACATGCTGGAGGCCATCGACTCCATGGAGCGTGACCAGATCCGTCTTCGCTTTTTGGGCGACCTGAGCGCCATCTCCCCGGAGCTGCAGGCGCTGGTGGATCGCACCAACGCCATTTCGGAGCATATCTGCGGATTCCAGGCCAACGTGTGTCTGAACTACGGGGGCCGGGACGAGATCCTCCATGCGGCAAGAGAATGTGCCGCAGCAGGGGAGGAGATGACAGAGGAGAACTTCTCCCGCCATCTCTACTCCGCCGGGATCCCCGATCCGGAGCTGATCATCCGCCCCAGCGGAGAACAGCGGCTCAGCAATTTCCTGCTGTGGCAGTGCGCCTACAGCGAGTTTTACTTCTGCGACACTCTCTGGCCGGACTTTGACGAGAAAGCTTTGGACGAGGCTATCATCGCCTACCAGAAGCGCGACAGGCGCTTCGGAGGCGTGAAGTAAGGAGAAAGATCATGTTAAAGAGAATTCTGGTTGCCGTGGTGGGCGTGCCGTTCCTTCTGGCGGTGCTTGTCGTCGCGCCGGAGTGGGCGACACTGGCCTTTTTATGCGGCCTGTGCGTCATTGCCGTCCACGAACTGATGAGCGCAGTATGCAAGAGGGCAACGGTGCGCCGCTGGTGGGGGCTCTCCGCTGCATTGGCGGTTTTTGCGATGACGGCTGTATTTTTCAGCGATGTCCGATTTGCCGATACGTCGATGCACGTCTTCTCCCCGTTTTTTGTGGCGGCCCTTATCCTGCTCCACTTTGCGGTGCTGGTGACCCGCCACGGCAAGGAGGACGCGCTGACATTCCTAGATCTGTGCACCATGCTTGTGGCTGGCGTAGCCATTCCGCTGGCTCTATCCTGCCTGCTGCGTCTGCGCATGATGGAACTTGGCAGCGGACTCGTCCTGATCCCGCTGGTAGCCGCCTTCTGCAGCGACACCATGGCGCTGTTTGCCGGCATGGCTTTCGGCAAGCACAAGCTTGCCCCACTGGTCAGTCCCAAAAAGACCGTGGAAGGCTCTCTGGGCGGCATCATCGGCGGCATGGCCGGTATGGTGCTGTTTCGCATCATCTTCTTCCTCTGTACCGAAGTGCAGCTGAACATCCTGTGGTGCGTGCTGCTGGGCTTTGTAGGCGCTGTGATGGGCCAGCTTGGCGATCTGGTATTCTCCGCCGTCAAGCGGGAATTCGGCATCAAGGACTACGGACGGCTGCTGCCCGGCCACGGCGGCGTGCTGGACCGGTTTGACAGTGTGATTTTCGCCGCGCCTATCATCTGGCTGATCATCAGCAGCATCCGGCTATGGGAGAGCTGATATGACAAAGACAATCTCTGTCCTCGGCTCCACCGGCTCCATCGGGCGTCAGACGCTGCAAGTAGCCGGGGAGCTGGGTCTGCGCGTGGCGGCCCTGACCGCCAATTCACAAGTGGATCTGATGGAGAAGCAGGTGCGCCGTTTTTGCCCCGAACTTGTCGTTATGATGGACGAGGACGCGGCAAATGAACTGCGCGGCAGGCTCTCCGATCTGCCCGTCTGCGTCATGTCCGGCGAGGCCGGACTGCTGGCTGCGGCGACGCTGGAAGAAGCCGATACTGTTGTCACCGCTGTGGTGGGCAGCGTGGGTCTGCGTCCTACGTTGGCTGCCATCGAGAAGGGAAAACGCATTGCCCTGGCCAACAAGGAGACGCTGGTGTGCGCCGGCGAGCTGGTGATGGACGCGGCGGATCGCTTCGGTGCGCAGATCGTGCCGGTGGACAGCGAGCACTCCGCCATCTTCCAGAGCCTGCAGGGATGCCGTGACCGCAAGGAGATCAGGCGATTGATCCTGACCTGCTCCGGCGGTCCTTTCTTCGGAAAAACCTATAGGGAACTGGAGCCTGTCCGTCCTGCCGACGCGTTGAAGCACCCCAACTGGAGCATGGGCGCCAAGATCACCATTGACTCGGCCACGCTGATGAACAAAGGGCTGGAGGTCATCGAGGCCATGCGGCTCTATCGCCTTCCGGTAGAGCAGGTGGACGCGGTGATCCACCGCCAGAGCATTATCCACTCACTGGTGGAGTTCCGGGACGGCGCCATGATCGCCCAGCTGGGCACGCCGGATATGAAGCTGCCTATTCGTTACGCCTTTACATGGCCCAATCGCGCCGAGTCGCCGGATGGACCGCTGGACCTACTGTCCTGCGGCGCACTGACCTTCCACGCGCCGGATATGGATGCGTTTCCATGTCTGCGCATCGCCAGGGAGTGCGCTAAAGCAGGCGGCACGTCTTGTGCCGTTATGAACGCCGCCAATGAGGAGGCCGTGATGGCCTTTCTGCGCGGTGAGATGGGATTCAACGACATTCCCCGCCAGGTAGAGCGGGCACTTTCCGCTGTGGCGGTGAAATATACCCCCACGCTGGAGGATATACTGGAAGCAGACCGCATGGCCCGTGAGGTCGTGCGGAATCGATAAAAGGAACGGGATCGTATGGTTTATATTATTGCTGCCATTCTCATTTTCGGCGTACTGATCGGTCTCCATGAGCTGGGACACTTTATGGCCGCCAAGGCCTGCGGCGTCCGGGTCAACGAGTTTGCCATCGGCATGGGACCAGCCCTGATCAAGAAGCAAAAGGGTGAGACGCTGTACGCTCTGCGCCTTTTGCCCATCGGCGGCTACTGCGCCATGGAGGGCGAGGAGGAGGACTCCGGGGATCCCCGCGCGCTGAACAACCAGGGCTTCTGGAAAAAGCTGCTGATCTATGCCGCCGGTGCGTTCATGAACTTTCTGACGGGCCTGGTGATTATCCTCTGCCTTTATGCCGGTGCCAAGGGGTTTTCTACCACGACCATTGCCGGCTTTATGGAGGGGTGTCCGCTGGAGCGCGAAGACGGCCTACAGGTGGGTGACAGGATCGTTTCCATCAACGGCGAGCATGTCTACGCAACAAACGATATCTCCATGCTGTTGAGCTTGGATACGGATGGCGTCAGTGATCTCGTTGTGCGCCGCAACGGCCAAAAGATTGTCTTGAAGGACTTTCCCATAGTGCTCCGGGAGTATCCGGACGGCTATGGTGGCACAGCCTTGCGTTATGGATTGCTTTTGGGCTATGAGGAGGCCACATTCGGCAACCGGATCGTCCATAGCTGGAACAACGCATTGGACTTCGTGCGCATGGTGCGTTTGAGCATCCAGATGCTGATTTCCGGCCAGGCGGGCGTCAAGGACCTCAGCGGCCCGGTGGGCATTGTGTCCACCATCAGCGAGGTAGGCGAACAATCCCGGACTGTCAGGGACGCCATTGACAACATCGCCTACTTTGCCGCGCTGATCGCAGTGAACCTGGCGGTGATGAATCTGCTGCCTCTGCCTGCGCTGGACGGCGGCAAGATTTTCTTCCTTGTCATCAACGCCATTGCCATGCTTCTGTTCAAAAAACAGATCCCGGCCAAGTATGAGAACTATATCCACTTTGCCGGCTTGATCCTGCTGCTGGGACTGATGCTGTTTGTCACCTTCCATGATGTGTGGAAGCTGTTTACCTGAGGAGAAGAAATATGAGCAAGCAGATCCGTGTGGGCGCTGTTGCCGTTGGCGGCGGCGCGCCTGTTTCCATACAGTCCATGTGCAATACCCGCACCGATGATGTGGACGCCACCGTTGCCCAGATGCTCCGTCTGGAGCAGGCGGGCTGTGAGATCATCCGCGTGGCGGTACCGGATATGGATGCGGCCCGCGCCGTGGGGGAGATCCGCAGGCGGATCCACATCCCCCTGGTGGCGGATATCCATTTTGACTATAAGCTGGCTCTCCAATGCGTAGAGAGCGGCATTGACAAGATCCGTATCAACCCCGGTAATATTGGCAGTCATGAAAAGGTACGCGCCGTAGCGGACGCCTGCCGTGAGCATGGCATCCCCATCCGCATCGGCGTCAACGGAGGCTCTCTGGAAAAGGAACTGCTCCGAAAGTACGGCGGCGTCACGGCAGAGGCCATGGTGGAGAGCGCCATGGGACATGTGCATCTGTTGAACGACTGCAACTTTGACGATATCTGCATCAGCGTGAAGTGCTCCCGCGTCCCGGTGAATATGGAGGCCTACCGCCTGCTCCATGAGCGGACGGATTACCCTCTCCACCTCGGTGTCACCGAGGCCGGTACACCGTCCATGGGACTGCTGAAATCCGCCATCGGCATCGGAGGACTGCTTTGCCAGGGTATCGGCGACACCATGCGGGTCAGCCTGACAGCGGATCCGGTGGAGGAGATCCGTGCGGCAAAGGATATTCTTGCCGCCTCCGGTATCCGTCAGACCGGGCCGAATCTGATCGCCTGCCCCACTTGCGGCCGTACGGCCTATGATATGATCCCCATTGCCCGGGAAGTGGAGGAACGGCTGAGGAACTGCACAAAACCCATCACTGTGGCGGTGATGGGCTGCATCGTCAACGGGCCCGGGGAGGCGTCCGCCGCTGACGTCGGCATTGCCGGCGGCAGGGGAGAGGGCCTTCTGTTCCGTAAGGGAGAAATCCTTTACAAAGTGCCGCAGGAAAGGCTTGTTGACGCCCTGATGGATGAGATAGAGAAGCTTTAAGGGAAGAGAGAACCCATGTCAGACAGAAAACCGTTTTTTGACTTTTTTGACAGCTTTGTCCCGCCGCGGGAGCTGCGTCTGATGATGCACGGCGCCACGGTGGTCGCCGGCTCGCTGGATCGTGCCGGCCGCAGTATGGACGTTGAGGTGGAGCTCCCCGCATCCGTTCCGGAGGCGGGGCTTGACTCATTGCGTCAGCTGATCCAGGAGCATTATGCCCTGAAGCACCTCAATCTCCGCACTCGTCTGTCGACTGGCACTCCCGGTGATGTGTCGGGCGAGTCTGTCATTATCGGCAGCCGGATCCGCGGGAAATCTGTCTCCATGAAAGGCCTTAATCCCAAGATGGGGTTTGTCATCGTGGAGGGCAAGGTGTTCTCTGCGGAGGTTTCTCAGACGAAGCAGCCGGGTAAATGGCGGCTCTCACTTGAAATGACAGACTTTGAAAGCTCTGTCATGATACATAAGCTGATGGGCGATGATGAGGCTGCCGTTCTTGAAAAGGCGATCAAGACAGATATGTGGCTGCGTGTGCAGGGAAAGGTGGAGCTGACCCGAGACGGCCGCGATATTCAGATCTTCCCCAAGAACATCATGCGTATTTCTCATGAAAAGCGCATGGATACGGCGCCGGTCAAGCGCGTAGAGCTGCATCTTCACACGCAGATGTCCAATATGGACGCCCTGACAAACACGAAGGACGTCATCAAGCGCGCCATTGAGTGGGGTCATCCCGCCATCGCCATCACCGACCACGGCGTTGTGCAATCCTTCCCGGATGCATCCGGTGCCGCGGGAGGTAAAGTGAAGATCCTTTACGGCATGGAAGGGTATTACATCAACGACTTGGACGACCGCATCGTGGTCCACGGCAAGAAGGACCAGCCTTTGCACAGCGAGATCGTCTGCTTCGACATAGAGACCACAGGCCTGAACGTGGCAAAGGAGGCCATCACCGAGATCGGCGCCGTCGTACTGAAGGACGGCCAGATCACCGACCGGTTTCAGACCTTTGTCAACCCCGGACGTTCTCTGCCTCCGGAGATCGTTGGATTGACCGGCATCACGGACGCCATGCTGAAGGACGCTCCCCAGCCCAGGGAAGCACTGGAGTCTTTTTTGCGATTTGTGGATGGCAGACCACTTGCCGCTCACAACGCCGAATTCGACGTCAGCTTTATCCGCAAGGGCTGCGCCGAGACGGGACTCTCTTTTGATCCGACATATCTGGATACCCTGATTCTGTCGCAGAATCTGCTGCCGGAGCTTCATAAATACAAACTGGATATTGTGGCCGAGCATCTCGATCTTCCTGCCTTCAACCACCACCGCGCCAGCGATGACGGCGCCATGGTCGGTTATATGCTGATTCCGTTTTTCAAGCGGCTGACCGAGGAATTCGGCGTCAGCAATCTGCAGCAGATCAACGACGTCATGCTTAAACTCCGTCCGCTGGGCGGCAGATCCAACCGACGCCCCAAGCATATCATCCTGCTTGCCAAGAACAAGCTGGGTCTCAAGCACCTCTATCAGCTGATCTCCAAGTCCAATCTGGAGCATTTCCGCAAGGTGCCCATTATCCCCAAGACGGATCTGGTTTCCCACCGGGAGGGGCTGATCATTGGCTCCGCCTGCGAGGCCGGCGAGCTGTTTCAGGCCATGACGGACGGTCATAAGGACTGGGAAGAACTCAAGAGGATCGCTTCTTTCTACGACTATCTGGAGATCCAGCCCGTCTGCAACAATATGTTCATGCTCCGCAACGGAGCTGTCTCATCTGTTGAGGATCTGCGCGATTTCAACCGCACCATCGTCCGTCTGGGTGAAGAACTGGGCAAGCCGGTGTGTGCCACCGGCGACGTCCATTTTATGGATCCGGAGGATGAGATCTACCGCCATATTCTGCTGGCCAGCAAGAAATTCCCGGACGCCAACGAGTCGCTTCCCATCTATTTCAAGACAACCGACGAGATGCTGGAGGAGTTCTCCTATCTGGGTGAGGAGAAGGCCTTTGAGGTGGTGGTGGAGAACCCCCGCCATATCGCCGATCAGGTGGAGGAAATCGAGCTGCTGCCTCACGGCCAGCTGTTCCCGCCCCGGTTGGAGAATTCCGAGCAGGAGCTGAACCAGCGCGTGTGGGACAAGTGCCACGAGCTTTACGGCGAGGATCCGCCCCAGAAGATCGTGGAACGCCTGAACATCGAGTTGGGCGGCATCCTGGGCAAATACGACGTGGTCTACATGTCCGCCCAGAAGCTGGTGCAGCGCAGTCTGGAAAATGGCTATCTGGTGGGCTCCCGGGGCTCCGTGGGCTCGTCTCTGGTGGCCTATATGTCCGGCATCACGGAGGTGAACTCCCTGCCGCCCCACTATCGCTGTCCCCAGTGCAAGTACACTGAATTCGATGAAAGCGGGCAGTATGGCTGCGGCGCTGACATGCCGGACAAGGTGTGTCCAAACTGCGGTACCAGGCTGGTGAAGGATGGCTTTGACATCCCCTTTGAGACCTTCCTGGGCTACGGCGGCGGCAAGGTGCCGGATATCGACCTGAACTTCTCCGGCGAATACCAGGCGAAGGCACACCGCCACGCCATTGAGATGTTCGGCGAAACCCAGGTCTTCCGCGCCGGCACCATAGGCACACTGGCCGAGAAGACAGCTATGGGCTTTGTCCTCAAATACAAGGAGGAGAATGATCTGGATTTCGGCTCTGCTGAGCTGGATCGCCTCGCCAAGGGCTGCGAAGGCGTGCGCCGCACCACCGGCCAGCACCCCGGTGGCCTTGTTGTGGTGCCGGATGATATGGACGTGGAGGACTTCACCGCTGTGCAGCATCCGGCGGATGACGTCAATTCCGATCAGAAGACCACGCATTTTGAGTATCACTGCATGGAGGACAACCTCCTGAAGCTGGACATGCTGGGCCATGATGACCCCACCATGATCCGCATGCTGGAAAATCTCACGGGCGTCAACGCCCGGCAGATCCCGCTGGATGATCCCGACACCATGAGCATCTTTGTCAGCTCCAAGGTGCTGGGCTTTGAAGATGATCCCATATTAGGCCCCACAGGCGCCGTGGCCATCCCGGAGTTCAACACCCGGTTTACCCGCGGCATGCTGATGGACACGATGCCTAAAAACTTCAACACGCTGGTTCGTCTGTCCGGCTTCTCCCACGGCACCGACGTGTGGATGGGCAACGCCCGCGATCTGATCGTCAGCGGCACCGCTTCCGTTCTGGAGACGGTGGGCTGCCGCGACGATATCATGCTCTATCTCATCCGCATGGGGTTGCAGCCCAAGATGGCCTTCAAGATCATGGAGGCCGTGCGAAAGGGCAAGGTCAAGAAGGGCGCAGCCGGCGACTGGCCCATGTGGGTAGAGCAGATGCACGAGCACGAGGTTCCTCAGTGGTACATCGACTCCCTGGCCAAGATCGGCTATCTGTTCCCCAAGGCCCATGCTGTGGCTTACGTGATGATGGCCTTCCGCATCGCCTGGTTCAAGGTCCACCGTCCGCTGGCCTTCTACGCCACGTTCTTCACGGTGCGCGCCAAGGCCTTCGACGCCGAGTTCTGCTGCATGGGTATGGAGAAGGTGAAGCAGAAGATCCGGGAGATCGAGAACAACAAGGACGCCACCGATGTGGAGCAGAACCTGCTGGTAACGCTGGAGGTCTGCTACGAGTTCTATCTTCGCGGCTTCCATTTCGACACCATCGACATCATGAAATCCGATGCCACGGCGTTTCTCATTACAGAAAACGGTCTGCTGCCGCCTTTTGTGTCGGTTCACGGATTGGGCGAGAGCGCAGCACTGGATACGGTCCAGAAGCGTAAGGGACAGGAGTTTATCTCCATCGAGGATTTTGCTATCTGCTGCAACAAGCTGTCCCAAACCCATATCGCCCAGCTCAAGGCGCTGGGTGCCTTCGGCAGCATGCCGGATACCAGCCAGCAGAGCTTCTTCTAACAGAAAACAGGCTGCGGAGAATGTTCCGCAGCCTGTTTGTTTTGCTGTCATGACGGTCATTGGGCCGTCTTTTCTTTTTTCGGGGGAAGGGGGATCTGTGCAAGGATCACGGCAATCAGCATCAGCACACAGCCCACATATTCCCGGGTTGACATGCGCTGATGCAGGATGATGGCGCCGGAGATGACGGCAAAGACCGACTCCATGCTCAACAGAATGGTGACAACCGTGGGATTAGAGCCCTTCTGAGCCAGGATCTGCAGAGTATATGCCACTCCGCTGGAGAATACACCGACATAGAGGATGGGAAGCGCTACGGAGAAAATAGCGCTCCAGTCGGGATGCTCAAAGATCAACGCGCCGATGGCGGACAGAATCCCAGCCACAAGAAACTGGGCGCAGGAGAGCTTCATGCCGTCCACCGTCTGAGTAAAATGATCGATGATCAAAATATGTACGGCAAAGAAGAAGGCGCACAGCAGGATCAGCAGGTCGCCGGTCTGCAGGGCAAACTCGCCCTTGATGCAGAGCAGGTACAGTGCTGCAACAGCGATGATCACGGCGATCCAGACGGGGAGGGATACCTTTTTTCGCAGAAACAGTCCCAGCAGAGGAACCAGCACGATGTAAAGAGCCGTGATGAATCCGGCTTTTCCCGCGTCGGTGCCTGCGCCGATGCCTGCCTGCTGGAAGTTGGACGCCACGGCCAGTGCGACGCCGCAGCAAAGGCCGCCGATGACAAGCGTTTTCCGGCTCGCTTTTTTCTCCGCCGCGGTAAAGCTGGGCTTGTCCTTCCGGAACAGGCCGAACAGCCAGATAATCACTAACAGCACAATGACCGCAATAAAGGATCGCGCGGCATTAAAGGTCATGGGTTCGACTACGTCAGCGCAGACGTCCTGCGCCACGAAAGCCGTGCCCCAGATGAGGGCAGCCAGCAGGGGGAAGACCACCTGCCGGATCTGGTTGTTCTGTTTCATGGAGGCTTTCCTTTCCTGCAAACCGCTTACTTTCCGGCGTCGTCAGCGCCGGGGATGGGGTTCACGTGCCACTTGAACTTGCTTTCTGTGCCCTTGAAGAGCCGCTTGATGTTCTCTCTGTGGCAGTAGATGATCAATCCGGCCAGAATCGCGCAGAGGATCAGGTACGGCCAGTTCCACCCGAAGACAAGACAAGCAGTAACGGGAACGCTGAGCGTTCCGATCACAGAGCCCAGAGAGACATAGTGGGTCAGGAGCCACAGAATGAGAAACAGGCCCCAGCAGACGGCGGCAATGCGCCAATCCAGAAAGAGCGAGAGAGCGCCGCCGGACAGGATGCCTTTTCCGCCCCGGAAGCCGAAGAACACAGGAAACATATGGCCCAGCTCGCAGCCAAGTCCCGCCAGGAGAACGCCCAGCATCCAGTCCTGGAACAGATAGTCGAACATGAAACCGCCGATGAGTACGGCGACTACCGTCTTTCCCATGTCGATGGCGATGACCAGAAGCGCGTATTTGGCGCCGTAGGTGCGGTAGAAGTTGGTGAGTCCGGCGTTTCCGCTGCCGTGCTTGCGCACGTCATCCTTGATGATGAAGTGAGAGGTCATCACGGAGCCGTTGATACATCCGAAGAAATAGGACACCAGCAGCACCACAGCCGCAATAAAGAAGAAAAACATCACACGTCCTCCTCGCCCTTTTGCCGAATGGTCAGAATGACGGGCGTGCCCTCCAGTCCGAACACGCCGCGAATCTGGTTCTCCAGATACCGCTGATAGGAGAAATGGAACAGCTTTTTATCGTTGCAGAATACCACGAAATGGGGGGGCTTGACGCCCACCTGGGTCATATAGTAGATCTTCAGCCGCCGCCCCTTGTCGGTGGGGGGCTGAACACGGGTTTGGGCGTCTGCCAGCACGGAGTTGAGCATGCCGGTGGTGATACGCATGGAGGATTGCTCGTTGACGTAGTTGATGAGCTCAAAGAGCCGATTCACTCGCTGGCCGGTGGCGGCGGAGATAAACACGATGGGCGCGTAGGTCATATAGCTCAGGTCCCGGCGGATCTCCTCCCGCATCCGGTCCATGGTCTTGTCGTCTTTCTCGATGATATCCCACTTGTTGACCACAATGATGCAGGCCTTGCCGGCTTCGTGGGCCAGACCCGCCACCTTGGTGTCCTGCTCGGTGACGCCGTCCTGTGCGTCGATGAGGATCAGGCATACGTCGCTGCGTTCAATGGCCATGGTAGCCCGCAGGACGCTGTATTTTTCAATGCTGTCGTCTACCTTGGACTTCTTGCGCATGCCGGCGGTGTCGATGAAGTTGTACTTGCCCTGTGCGTTCTCGAAATAGCTGTCGATGGCGTCACGGGTGGTGCCTGCCACATTGCTGACGATGACGCGCTCCTCGCCGAGAATCCTGTTGGTGAGGCTGGATTTGCCCACGTTGGGCCGGCCGATGATAGCCACCTGGATCACGTCGGACTCGTCCTCCTCCTCATCCTGGGGAGGGAAGTACTTGAGGCACTCGTCCAGCAGGTCGCCGGTGCCGTGGCCGTGAACGGCGGATACGGCAATGGGATCGCCAAGGCCCAGATTATAAAACTCGTAGAAATCCGGATCCACAGCGCCGGTGGCGTCCATCTTGTTCACCGCCAGCACGATTGGCTTCTGCGACCGCTGCAGCATGTAAGCCACCTCCTGATCAGAGGCGGTCATGCCGCTTTTGATGTCCACCACAAAGATGATGACCGTGGCATTGTCAATGGCGATCTGGGCCTGATCCCGCATAAAGGAGAGGATCTGACTGTCGGTGCTGGGCTCAATTCCGCCGGTGTCCACCAGGGTGAATTTGCGGCCCAGCCACTCGCACTCGCCGTAAATGCGGTCACGTGTGACGCCGGGCGTGTCCTCCACGATGGACAGGCGCTGGCCGATCAGTTTATTAAACAGCATGGACTTGCCCACATTGGGTCTGCCCACGATGGCAACAACAGGTTTGGACATAGGTGTCACTTCCTTTTCAATCAATGAGAGGGGTTATACTGATAGTATTCGCTGTCTTCTCCGACAGACTGGGACTTCTTTGACTGCTCGTCCACGCCAAACATGGCGTCGCACAGTGCAAAGCCGTCCTGCGGCACAAAGGTGAGGGGAACGCCTAAGGCTTCTTCCACCTGCTGGATGGTTACATCGTCCAGAAAGACGTTTTCGTGGTAGCGCAGCATATTGTCCGGCAGCAGCAGACGCTGTCCCAGGTCACGGTCTCGAAGCTGCGCAATGAGGTCCTGACCGGTAATGAGACCGGCGACCACGATCTGTTCGCCGAAAAAGTGGTTCACAATAGGAATCACCTGACCGCGCAGCCGGGGGAATCTGTCCCGTGCCAGATCCAGAAGGCGCTTCAGCATGGGCGCGGCGTCCAGACCGGTGGCGATGGTGAAAGGGGAGGGGGCGGAATCTTCTTCCACAAGGCGCAGGGCGGCGGTGAACTCGCTCTCCAGCAGCCGCAGCATGCCCACGCCGTTCTCCAGCTGGGCAAAGCTCTCATAGCTTTCCTCCGAAGGCAGCTCCCGTCCGGCCAGCAGGTAGAATTCGTCGGAGCACCAGAAGATAGCGGTGCCGTATTCTTTCCGGCAGAAATCGGCGTAGGCTTCTACCTGGTCGATGACAGCGGCAGCGGTCTCGGCATTGTACTGCTCCAGCGGAAAGAGTCCCTCCCGGTAACGGGTGAGGCCCACCGGCACGATAGCCACACTGGTGACCCCGGGGTGCATGGCAGCCAGATCCTCCATAGTGCGCCGGAGATGGGCGCCGTCGTTGATGCCGGGGCAGGCCACGATCTGGCAGTTCATACGGATGCCATTCTCCGCCAGACGGCGCATGACGTCAATGGACTCGCCGGCATGGGGGTTTCCCAGCATTCTGGCGCGAAGCGCCGGATCGGTGGTGTGGACGGACACGTTGATGGGGGAGATGCGCAGGTCGATGATCCGCTGAACGGAGCGGGGCGACATATTGGTAAGCGTGATGTAGTTGCCCATCAGAAAGGACAGACGTGCGTCATCGTCCTTAAAATAGAGGCTCTTTCGCAGTCCCTTGGGCATCTGATCCACAAAGCAGAAAATGCAGTTGTTGGCGCAGGAATGGGCGCGATCCATGAGGTAGGTCTCGAAGTTCAGCCCCAGATCCTGTCCCTCGGCCTTATGGATGCGAACGGTCCGCTCGGTACCGTCGTTTTCGCGGAGCAAGAGTTCAGAGACGGGATCGTAACCGTAGAACCGGTAGTCCAGCACATCCACGATCCGGTGGCCGTTGATGGCCAGCAGCTGCTCGCCGGGCTTGATATGAGCCCTGTGGGCAGGGCTGTGGGGATCCACGGATGTGATGACGGTACTCATGGGCAGTTGACCTCACGACAGAATGGAGATATTAAATCAATTTATTATAACCAAATATTGGACTCTTTGCAAGACCGGGATGGAAAAAGAGAAAAAAGTAAGGAGGGAAGACGAATCTTCCCTCCTAACAAGGACACACGGATGGATTACTTGCCTGCGGCCACGGACTTGATGACCTTGACCTCACGGCCGTTATAGGTACCGCACTCCGGGCACATTCTGTGGGGCAGATGCAGCGCACCGCACTTGGGGCATGCCACCAGACCGGGAGTCGCCAGCTTCCACACGGAGCTGCGTCTCTTATTGCGTCTTTGTTTGGATACTTTTCCCTTAGGGACTGCCATGTTGACACCTCCTTGGTCTTAACTGCCGGAGCAGTAATTTATGATGTTCACTCAATCGTTCTGCTCCAGCAGCTTTGCCAGCTTTGCAAGCCGGGGATCGACCTGCTTTTTGCACCGGCAGCTCTCGCGGTTGAGATTCACACCGCAGCCGCCGCACAAGCCTTTGCAGTCAGGCGAGCATAGAGTTTTCGTGTCCATATTGAGAATGAACGCCGTGCGGGCCAGATCGTCCAGATCCACTTCGTCATGCTCCAGCAGGATGATGTCGTCGTTCTCGTCCGTCGCCTTCTCCTCCGCCAGAACGCAGGAGTAGGGAACGATCTTATCCTCGTCGAATTCATCCAGGCACCGGTCACACACACAGTGCAGCCGGGTTTGCGCCTGCAGCTCGCACAGCAGCATGCCGGCCTCATTGTGCACCCGGCCGTCCACAACAACCGGGCGGCAAACAGGCCTTGTTCCGCCGAAATCCAGGTCGCTCAGATCCATCTCAAAACGGAAATCCTGACTGGCTCCGGGGGTATGCAGCAGCTTGTTGACGTTCAGACGCATAGTTCACCTCTTAATGACACGAATGATATTATAGTAGATGGGAAAATACTTGTCAAACATTTTTTCACATTTATTTTGACTTTTTTCAAAAATCAGGTAGAATGAAGGCAGATTCGGAGAGGAGGGCGTCACTGTGCGGGAACTGACAGTCGGAAAAAACGACGCGGGACAGCGTTTGGACCGGTTTGTGTCCAAATCACTGCCGCTGTTGCCCTCTGCGCTGCTGCAGAAGTACATCCGCCTCAAGCGGATCAAGTGCAACGGACAGCGTGCCCAGCGTGACCAGCGACTGCTGGAGGGGGACGTGCTGCAGCTCTACATCAACGATGAGTTCTTCGATCAGCCGCGGGAGGACAACATGTTCCTCACCCTGTTCAAGCCCACGCTGGACATTGTCTATGAGGACGAGAACATCATGCTCCTCAACAAGCGGCCGGGCCTCGTTGTCCACGCCGATGAGACAGAGAAGGTCAATACGCTCATCAACCACATCCAGGCCTATCTCTATCAGAAGAGGGAGTGGAATCCCCGGTGGGAGAACGCCTTTACTCCGGCGCTGTGCAACCGCATTGACCGCAATACCGGCGGCCTTGTGATCGCCGCCAAGAACGCCGAGACCCTGCGGATCATCAACGATAAGATTCGTGACCGGGAGATTGAGAAGCGGTACCTCTGCATCACGGTGGGACGTCCAAAGCCGTCGAATGGAACCATCGAGTGCTTCCTGCTGAAGGATGAGAAAAAGAACAGTGTCCGCGTCTACCACAAGCCGGTGCCCGGCGGAAAGACCGCTATAACACACTATAAAACGCTGGAGACACGCAGCGAATTGAGCCTCGTGGAGGTCAAGCTGGAGACGGGACGCACCCATCAGATCCGGGCCTCTTTTGCCGATCTGGGCTGTCCGCTGCTGGGCGACGGGAAATACGGCAGGGGAGAGGTGAACCGCCGCTATAACGAGACGCGGCAGGCGCTGTATTCCTATAAGCTGACCTTTGACTTCCCAACGGACGCGGGGATCCTGAACTATCTGCGGGGACGCAGCTTCACCGTGGAGGATGTGCCCTTCCGGGACAAATACTTCAGAAAAGGCTGAATTACCAAAAACGAACGGCGATCTGCACGGCTTTGCGCAGATCGCCGCTTTATTTTGCGTAAAAAAGTGCAGATAATTTGCCCGACTCCATTGACATTTGTTCATATTTTATATATATTGTAGCTGCCAAATTTCAACGGAAAAATACAGCCTCGCTCCGGGCCAGGGTTTGAAGGCGAGAGGCGGCAGAATTCACAATGAACGGGGGAGGATAAATGTCCAAAGAGTTGATTCGTCTGCACGATCTGTGCATGGCGTTTGACGACGAGCTGGTTCTCGATCACATCAATCTATGTATCAATGATTCCGAATTCCTCACACTTCTGGGCCCCAGCGGCTGTGGTAAGACCACGACGCTGAGGATTATTGGCGGTTTCACGACACCCACGTCGGGAGACGTCACCTTTGACGGTGTGAGGATTAATGATGTCCCGCCTCACAAGCGGCAGATCAACACCGTATTCCAGAAGTATGCCCTCTTTCCGCATCTGGACGTTTTTGAGAATATCGCGTTCGGACTGCGTATCGCCAAGGTGCCCGCCCGGGAGATTGAGGAGCGGGTCATGGAGATGCTGGAGGTTGTCAGCCTGAAGGGCTTTGAGCGCCGCCGTGTGGATCAGCTTTCCGGCGGCCAGCAGCAGCGCGTGGCCATTGCCCGCGCACTGGTGAACCGTCCCAAGGTTCTGCTGCTGGACGAGCCTCTTGGCGCTCTGGATCTTCGTCTGCGCAAGGATATGCAGATCGAGCTGAAGCGTATCCAGCAGCAGATGGGCATCACGTTTATATATGTTACCCACGATCAGGAGGAAGCCCTGACCATGTCCGACACCGTGGTGGTGATGGACAAAGGCCGCATCCAGCAGGTGGGATCTCCGGAGGATATCTATAATGAGCCCCAGAACGCCTTTGTGGCGGACTTTATCGGCGAGTCCAATATCCTCAACGGCACCATGGTGCGCGACGGCGTAGTCCGCATGTACCGCAAGGAGTTCCCCTGCGTGGACGGCGGTTTTGCTCCCAATGAGCCGGTGGACGTGGTTATCCGTCCCGAGGACATCGACATTGTCCCCGTGGATCAGGGCCAGCTGGCGGGCACCGTTACCAACGTTACCTTCAAGGGCATGCAGTATGACATCATCGTGGATCTGGGCGGCTTCAAGTGGCTGGTCCAAACCACGGATCACTCCCCTGTGGGCTCCCAGGTTGGCGTCAAGATCGATCCGGACGGCTTCCACATCATGAAGAAGAGCGAATACTCCGGTATGTTCGGCGACTACTCCTCCTATTCCGAGGAGTATGAGGAGCTGGCTGACGTCAGCGCGCTGGAAGAGGAGGAGAGCGGGGATGAAGAATAAGCTCTCCCGGTTCGCCGTTCCCTACGTGGTTTGGATGGCGCTGTTTGTGGTGGCGCCGATCATCATCATGGTGGTTTACGCCTTTGCTTCTCAAAACGGAGGCTTCTCTCTGGAGAACTTCGTGAAGATGGGCAGTTATACGGAGGTATTTCTCCGCTCCTTCAAAATGGCCGTAATCGCTACGATCATCTGCCTGCTGATCGGCTATCCCGTGGCATATCTGATGAGCCGGGAAGGCGCCGGATTCCAGCGTACTGCCATGGTTCTCATCATGCTGCCCATGTGGATGAACTTCCTGCTGCGCACCTACAGTTGGATCACTATTCTGGACAACAACGGTCTTCTCAACCAGCTGTTTCAGAAGATCGGACTGATTACCCTCTACAACAACATCACCGGCAGCAACCTGACCTATTTCCCCATGATGAACACCGGCGGCGCGGTGGTGCTGGGCATGGTGTATAACTACCTGCCCTTCATGATCCTGCCCATTTATTCCGTCATCATCAAGCTGGATCACTCCCTGCTGGAGGCTGCCCGGGATCTGGGCGCCAACTCCTCCACGGTGTTCCGCAAGGTGATCCTGCCCCTGAGCCTGCCCGGTGTGCTTTCCGGCATCACCATGGTATTCGTGCCCTCTGTGTCCACCTTTGCCATCTCCCAGATGCTGGGCGGCGGCACTGAGCTGCTGCTGGGCGACCTCATTGAGCGGCAGTTCCTGGGCGGCGCCTATAACCCGCAGCTGGGCGCGGCCATCTCTCTGGTGATGATGATCATTGTCGTTCTCTGCATGATCGTGATGAATCGCTTTGGTGAGGGCGAGGAACAGGCGGTGATGATGTGAAAAAGACGAAAAACAATAACCTGGGCGATCGCATTCTCATCGGACTGGTTTTCCTGTTCCTCTATGCGCCCATCCTTATTCTCATCATCTTCTCCTTCAACTCCGGTACTTCCAGCTCGGTCTGGACGGGTTTCTCCCTGCACTGGTACCGTGAGCTGCTGAATAACCGGCTCATTCTGACCAGCGTATACACCACGCTGATGGTGTCCCTGCTGGCAACGATCATCGCCACCATCGCCGGCACCTTTGCGGCCATCGGCTTTTACAGCATGCGTCGCAAGTCCCGGGATGCGCTGATGGCTGTGAACAACATCCCCATGATGAACGCCGATATCGTCACCGGCGTCAGCCTGTGCCTGCTGTTTGTGGCGTTTTTCCGCGGCTGGGGAAGCATCGCCGGATGGATCAACTCCATTCAGAGCTGGTTTGTGCTGCCCAACCGGCTGAGCCTGGGCTTCGGCACCATGCTGATTGCACATGTCTGCTTCAACATCCCCTATGTGATCCTGGCCGTCGGACCCAAGCTGCGGCAGATGGATCGCAACCTCATTGACGCGGCACAGGATCTGGGCTGCACCTGGATGCAGGCATTCTGGAAGGTTGTCATCCCCGAGATCAAACCCGGTGTCGTATCCGGCGCACTGACCGCCTTCACCATGTCCGTGGACGACTTCATCATCAGCTACTTCACCGCCGGCTCCCGCACCTCCACTCTGGCCATGACTATCTACGGCATGACCAAGAAGCGCGTCAGCCCGCAGATCAACGCGGTGTCCACGCTGCTGTTCACCACGGTGCTGATCCTGCTGATCATTATCAACATCCGCGAATCCAGCATGCAGAAGCGTGCCGAGAAGGGAACCATCCGCACAAAGGAGCCCAGCCGCACCGCTCGTATCCTGCGGCGTGTGGGTGCAGGTGCGCTGGCACTGGCTCTTCTGGTAACGCTGATTGTCACCGGCCGCGCCGCCAACGCCCGGCCTGAGGTGAATATCTGCTCCTGGGGTGAGTATATCGATGAGGAACTGATCACACAGTTTGAGGAGGAGACCGGCATCGCCGTCAACTACCAGACGGTAGAGAGCAACGAAGCCCTCTATTCTCTCATTGAGATGGGCGGCGCAGACTTCGACGTCATCGTTCCCTCGGACTACATGATCGCCCGTCTCATTGAAGAAGATATGCTGGCTGAGCTGAACTTCGATAACATCCCGAACTACAAGCTCATTGACGATCAGTACAAAAACCTCAGCTACGACCCTGAAAACAAATATTCTGTTCCGTATACGTGGGGAACGCTGGGAATCATTTACAACACCACCATGGTGGACGAGGAGATCACCAGCTGGAGCGCCATGTTCGATCCCAAGTATGCCGGCCAGGTGCTGATGATCAACAACTCCCGCGATGCCCTTGCTTCTGCGCTTCTGTATCTGGGTTACGATATCAACACGACGGACGAAGCAGAACTGCGGGATGCCTTCCGGGTTCTTAAGGATGCCAAAAATGCCGGCGTGTATCAGGCATTTGTTATGGATCAGGTCTTTCAGAAGATGGAGGGCGGCAACGCAGCTATCGCCATGTACTATGCGGGCGACTATCTGACCATGCTGGATAACAATGAGGACCTGGCCTTTGTTGTACCCGATGAGGGTTCCAACTGGTTTGTGGATGCCATGTGTGTGCTGAAGACCTCTCCCCACAAGGCGGAGGCAGAGGCCTGGATCAACTTTATTGCATCCACGGAATCCAACCTGGCCAACATGGATTATATCTGGTACGCCTCTCCCAATGCCGAAGCGCTGGCAGATTACCCCCGCTACTATCAGGATTTGTACGACGAGGAGCTTGACGAGGAAATCTATGAAATCATGGCCCCCGGCGAGGATGTGCTGGAGCGTTGTGAGATCTACGAGAATCTCCCCACCAAGACGCTGCAGCTCTATAACGATCTTTGGAATGAGCTGGGTGTGTCAGAACGGTCCGATAGCCCGCCCACGGGACTCATCATTGTTGCAGTCCTTCTTCTGCTGGCAATCCTATGTGCCGTTTTCCTCCGGTTCAACAAACGCAGAAGGAGTCAGAACAACAGGAAACGAGTCAACCGCTGATTTCACGTACGCCTAGCCTGAATGTATCAGTGAACTGAATGTAACGGCCTGCCCATAAACGGGCAGGCCGTTACAACTATGGAAGCAGACCTTCCGAGGGACAGCGGTATGGTGCGATATAGTTGACATAGCCCGGTATTGTTTATATACTCATTTGTATGAAACAGTACAAAACAGAGACGCATTGACGAGGTGTTCAGATGATTGTACGAAACGGTATTCGCTCCAATCTCCGTGCAAAGGGGAGAACGGCGCTTTTCACCGGAATGATCCTGGTGCTGACGCTGGTGATGGTACTGGCGCTGGGCGTACGGTTATACTGCGATACGGCGCTGGCACAGTTTGACAAATCCTACCGCTCCATTGCAGTGGTGGAATATATGGGCGCAGAATACCCTGACCGGGACGAGCCGGATCCCAGCGCACGAGCCGCATCGTCTGCCATTGATGACGGCGCAATCCGTGCCATACCAGGCGTCAATGCATGGTATCGTGACTGCCATACCCTCGGCACGGTTGATGGCTTTATCCGTCTCGGCAATGACATGCCGTATAAAAACCGCGGCGTTATCGTTGTAACTCATCTGTCGCCCAAGTACTCAATGGATGTCGGATATGATCCCAACGGAGAGCTTGGCATTGTCCCGTCGGATCAAGTAGATTACTATACCGGGATCGTTTCGCGGAGCATCTATTCCTACACGGGAAAAGAGAATATTTTTGTCAGCATTCTGCCGGATTTCGTGCCGGATGATGTGGATTACGGCGACTTATATGTTCTCCACGGCACCTTTGTGGATGGAGATCAGCTGGGGATTCACAACGGCATGGAGGCATTCCTTGCCATGAAGTTTCCCGACTCCGACGCTTCTCCTGTCGCAAGGCTGGAGCCGGGGGAGGAACCCGGCGAGCTGTTCGCTCAGGCCGCGGAGCACTACCGGGCGATCAACAACTATGTTCACACGGTGACCTGCGGCAATCTCAATGATCTGTGGGAGTTCCATCAGGGCGTCATCTACCTGCAGGAAGGCAAGATGCCGGAACGGCCGGATGAGTGCGTAATCAGCGGAGATCTGGCAGTTAAAATGGAAATCCCGGTGGGGGGTAAGCTGGACTATACAGCGTTTTCTTCCGCTGAAAATGACCGCTACGATGTGGAATTGACCGACAGGCATCAGTCGTTGACCGTGACAGGTATTGCAAATGAAAATACTGAATATACAGCCTATATCTGGCAGCAGGCGGATGCACCGCTGACCCGGCTGTACGGGTACCGGATCGGCATCGCCTCCCTCGATAACGCCAAAAGCGTGGAAGCCGTGATGGCAATGGAGTCCATTATGCCTGAAAACGTGCGCGTATCACTGCTGGATCAGGGCTATGCAGACGCTGTCGAGCCGTTCGTGTCGCTGCAATCCACGGCTACCAACGTGCTCCTGCTCTGCGCCGTCGGCACGGTTTCTGTGCTGGTTCTGTTTGCCCTCCTCTTCGTGGGCCGTCAGAACGAAACAGTACGGATCCTGGTGTCCCTGGGAACACCTCGGCGAAAGATCGTGCTCTGGCTGCTGTCCGGTGCACTGGTGATCTCCGGCAGTGCAACGCTTCTGGGCGGTGTTCTCGGCCTTTTGGGGCTGCCTGCCGTTTTCCGCAGGATCCAGACCCGCGTTTCCGGGGAAAAGGAGCTGCTTCGATTCAGTGAGACGCTGGTTTCCACTGTCAAGACCGCCGATATCAAAGTGGATACCCCTGTCTGGCCCTTGGCTCTTACCATCGCGGGAATCATTCTCCTGTCCCTTTTGTTCTGCCTTCTGTTCCTCCGCACGGCCTATCGCGGAGGCACGCTGCGCCGCGGTAAGAGTCGCGTTCGCGTTCCCCGGGGAAAAACAAGCGTTTTCGGTTCCGGAAGCATGCGCTACGCGGTGCTGTCCATTCGGCGCGGCGGACCCCGTGCGCTGCTGGTTGTCGCTGTGTCTGCTGTGCTCACCTTGGTCATCATCATTCTTGGAGGTGTCTATCGCGGTTGGGAGACGCAACTGGATGAGGCGCTGCATAAGACGCAGCTGGAAGGCCAGGTCACCAGCACAGACGGCCGTTTCTTCTCCGGCTTGACGGTCAAGATCTCCACCATCCATAAACTGATGTCACTGGATGACGTGGGCGACGTCTATGTGTCCATTCGTGACGTCTATTGGATGCCGGAGGACATCCCGGCCTTTGGAGAAGGTACGTTTGCGCAGGAGCGGAGACAGGACTGGATCGACGCTCAGTCTGAGCTTGTATGTACGAACAACTTAAAAGGCGCAAAGGAGTTCTACTTTACAGAACCTGTTATCCAATGGGTCGACGGATGGGACGAATCCTGCCTTGCCGATGATTCCTACCCGACGATCTTCGGCGCTCTGTTGGGTATCGAAACGGACAAGGAGCTGGCGCCGTACCCGGCTATTGTAGGCGACGAATTCATGGAATCCCATCATTTGACGCCCGACTGCGAGTTTACCTGCATGATGCGGGGGAACAGAAGCCTGGGCGACGAGATACCCGTCACACTGCATATCGTGGGCGTCTATCATCAGACCGGTTCTCGGGCTCATATCTACCTGCCACTCAGCTTTTTTGCTATGCCTGATGTGGTGTTTGGCGAGGAGCCGCCTGAAGGCAGCAGCTATGGATTCCGCTACGGGAGATGGACCGTGGAGAATTACAGGGCATACATCTATGACTTCTATATGATGGAGAGCTGCCGCTTCACGCTGACGTCAGCATCCCATCTGGAGGAGAGCCGTCAAGCCCTTGATGAAGCCGGCTTTGGCTGGCCGGGACATCTCGGGGATAACCGCACCGCACTGGTCCTGCGGGACGCCTCGTTTGTGAAGCTGACGGAGAACCTCGGCCGCTATCTATCTATGGGCCGAGTGATGCTTGGCCTCATTTTCGGCGTGGTAGCGCTGTTGGGCTTCATCGTTTCCTGGCTGCTGATCAGCGGCCGCAAGAGGGAGTTTGCCATCATGCGCGGCTTCGGCGTCAGGCGGATGCAGCTGTTCCTGTCCTTCTTCTGGGAGCAGGCCCTGCTGTGTATCCTGGGCTGTGCCATCGGCTGCCTTGCACTGGTCCACTTCTACGCAGGCGGACCGCTGCAGCTGCTTGTGCTTGGAGGCTACGTTCTGTGCTACATGGCAGGCTGTGCCATATCTGTGGTGCTGATCGCAAAGATGAATTTGATGGAACTACTGTCTACACGGGAGTAAGGAGGAGCTATGAGTGTTTTTGAACTGCGTGATGTGAAATACGTCTATCAATCCCAGTATCAGCGGGTGGAGGCCATCCGCGGCATTTCCGGCTCCTTTGACGCAGGTTCTCTCTACGCCATTATGGGTACCTCCGGAAGCGGAAAAACCACTCTGCTGTCCCTGATGGCCGGAATGGACGTTCCCACAGAAGGGCACGTGCTGTGCGAGGGCGTTTCCACATCGGAAATGGATCTGGAGCGTTACCGCCGGGAGAAGGTGGCCGTGATCTATCAGGATTTCCGCCTTTTGCCGCTCTTGACGGTGGCGGAAAACATCATGTATCCCATGGAGCTGCGAGGCAAAAAGCCCGCCGAGGCCCGCAAGCGCGCCATGGAGCTGCTGGAAAAGGTAGGACTGCCGGAATCGGCGGCTGATCGTTTTCCCGCAATGCTCTCCGGCGGCGAGCAGCAGCGCGTTGCCATTGCCCGCGCCCTGGGCATGGAAACCCGCGTCCTGCTGGCGGATGAGCCCACCGGCAATCTGGATACGGACAATTCGGAAAAGATCTTCCGTATTCTGTCCGGCCTTGCTCACGATGACGGTTATTGTGTGGTCATTGTAACCCACGACAGCGCCTTGGGGGAGCGCGCCGACAGCATGCTCCATCTCCGGGACGGCAGGCTTCTGGAGGGTTGACAACAGAAAAACATTACGGTCTGCCTGAATTGGCAGGCCGTTATGTTTTGTCAGAACATCCTTGCCCGCAAGGAAAAAATTTGGTATAATCATGGAGAGAATGAAAATGGGAGGGAAGGGCATATGCGCAAGCTGGCTACCATTGCCTTTTCCTTCGCAGCGGCGATCTTTCTATCTGTCCTCTTACCGTGGGACGGCTGGCAGATCTGGACAGCCTGTGCTATGGCGGCGGGCGCTGCTGTTTTTGCGTTTGTATACCGGAAAAGAGATGTTGTCCACCGGGGACTGTTGATCCTCTGCGCTATGGCTGTTGGCTTTGCATATTTTGACCTTTACCGTGCGGTCGTCTGTCGCCCGCTGACAGATCAGTGCGGTTCCGAACACGAATTCACTGCCATTGTGGCGGACTACCCGGAAAAGGCGAACAGGGGAGATAAGGTCTCTCTGTGGCTTCGCCCCGGTGTGAAAGCCGTCTACTACGGGGATCTTCAGGGTATTGACCTCCAGCCGGGTCAGCGCATCAACGGAACTGCCCGCTGGAAAGACGCTGCGCAGATCAAGGGGAATGCTCTCTCGTCATTTGCTGCAAAGGGTGAGTTTATTCTACTCTACGGCAGCGGTGCTCTTCAAACGGAAGACGGCCTGCAGGGAAGCCTTTTATTTCTGCCCCAGCGCGCTGCCATAGGGGTAAAGGATCTCATCAGACGAATCTGGGACGATGCGGATACCGAGTCATTTGTTTTGGCGGAGTTGACGGGTGATCGCAGCCATTTCAGCACGGAAAACAGTGTCAGACTGTCCGAGGCGGGCCTTGCCCATCTTTTCGCCGTCTCCGGTTTGCACTGCACGTTTCTTGTGACGCTGCTCGGCCTGCTGATCCCGCCGACGCGACGCAGGCTTTACGCTGCCGTGGCCATTTTGGTGCTGCTGTTTTATATGGTCATGGTGGGTATGACGCCATCTGTGGTGCGTGCCTGCGTCATGCAGATCGCGCTGCTGATTGCGCCGCTGTTCAGGCGGGACAGCGACAGCATCACCAGTCTCGGCGGTGCGCTGCTGCTGTTGCTTTTGATAAACCCGTACGCCGCCGGCGGCATCAGCCTGCAGCTGAGCTTTTCCGCCACGCTGGGCCTGGTACTGTTGAGCGGGCGGATTCACCGTTTCCTTACAGGGTTGTATCACGGAAAACACCGAAAGGTCAAATATTTCGTCGCTATGATCTCCGCCAATGTGTCGGCGTCGATCTCCGTCCTTGTTTTTACGGTGCCGCTGACGGCGTATTATTTTAATATTCTCACCCTTGTCTCTCCGTTGAGCAACCTTCTTGTCGTCCCGGTGGCCGGCTGGAATTTCATGGTTGGGCTCGTCTGCGTGCTGGTCGGTGTCGTATGGCTCCCTGCCGCGCGTATCATCGGCTGCCTCAATTGGGTCATGGTGCACTGTGTCTTGCTGCTGGTGGGCTGGTTCGTAGGCATTCCCGGCCACGCGCTGTACTTCTCCAACCGGTATCTCAAGTATTGGCTGACCTACGTCTATGTCCTGCTGGGGATATGCGTGGTGAAGCGCGGCAAGCTGCGGCGGTATCTTCTGGCCTTTGTCCTGGCGGCGGCCATGCTGGGCCTTGCACTGGGAATCAACCGGAGTGAATACCGCTACGGCACCATGGGCGTTATGGCAATCGACGTGGGGCAAGGGGAGTGCGTGCTGCTTTATTCCGGTTCCGAGGCAGTGCTGGTGGATTGCGGCAGCAGCAACAGCTATATCGACGCGGGAAAGACAGCCGCCGATCAGATCAGCAGCATGGGCATTACCCGCCTCTCTGCCGTGGTGCTGTCCCATTATCACGCTGATCACGCCAACGGGATGATCACGCTGCTCACCCGTATTCCAGCGGACAAGCTTCTGCTCCCGGATCTGGAGGATGAGTTCGGCGTCCGGGATGAGCTGCTGGCGTTTGCCCAACGAAATGGCATTGACATTCAGTTTATTACATCCCGTGCCGTCTGCAAGATGGGCGAGGCCGAGCTGACGGTCTTTCCTCCCCTTGGCAAAGGTGACATGAACGAGCAGGGATTGTCCGCACTTTGTACGGCGGGCGACTTTGATGTTCTGATCACCGGGGATATGGCCGCATCCACAGAAAAACAACTGATAGCCGAGTATCGATTGCCGCGTGTGGAAGTGCTGATCGTAAGTCACCACGGCTCCCGATACAGCTCCGACCTGACGTTTCTGAAAAAGATCCGGCCGGAAACAGCGATCATCTGTGTGGGCGACAACAGCTACGGCCATCCCACGGAGGAAACGCTGCAGCGGCTGAACTCCATCGGCGCGGTGGTTTACCGTACGGATAACGATGGAGACATAACCATTCAAGTCAAGGGAGGCATAAACGATGCCGGCTGAAAAAGGCACAAATAACAGCATGAAAGGTCTGCGGGACGCTCTGAAAAGCGGCCGGGTTGCCAATGTCTATATCTTTTACGGCGAGGAAACCTATCTCCGCTGCTACTATCTGGACGAACTGCGCAAGCTGCTGGTTCCCGCCGGGTTTGAGGAGTTCAACTATCACCGGCTCGATGGCAAAAGCCTTACGCTTCAGGAGCTTTCCGAGGCGGTGGAGGCCATGCCCATGATGGCGGAACATACCCTTGTCACCGTGACGGATTACGATATCTTCAAGCAGGATGAGAAAAGTCGGGAGATTTTTATCGACCTTCTCACGGATTTTCCAGACTACTGCACGCTGGTATTCATCTATGATCAAATCACCTATAAGCGCGACGGCAAGATGAAGAAGCTCTGTGCCGCTCTGGATCGTATCGCTGTGGAGGTGGAGTTCTGCCAGCAGGAGCGGGCACAGCTTCTGCGCTGGCTCAAGCGCCGTTTTGCTGCACTGGGGAAGGAGATCGACAGTGCCGCCGCCGATCATCTGCTCTTCTCCTGCGGCACGCTGATGACCGATCTGGTGCCGGAGATCGAGAAGATTGCCGCCTACGCCAAGGGACCGTCCATCACGGTGGAGGACATCAACGCTGTGGTAGATCCGGTGCTGGACGCCCGGGTTTTCGACATGACCAACGCCATTACCGCCGGGAATTACGATCGCGCGGCAAAGGTGCTGGGCGAGCTTCTCCGGATGCAGACGGAGCCAATTGTGATCCTGGCGGCGGTGGGAAAAGAGCTGCGGCGCCTCTACACCGCACGTATGGCACTGGACGGCGGAATGGACCGCTACTGGCTTAAGCAGCTTTGGGGGATGAATTCCGACTATCCGGCCAAGCTTTTGATGCAGGCCGCCCAGCGCATCGACCGCCGCTGGTGCCGGGATGCGGTGCAGCGCTGCCAGATCCTGGATCGCCGCATGAAAAGTGAGCGCAACATGGACAATGAGTCCGAGCTGACAATGTTCTTGATGGAGCTTTCGCAGAAGAGATGAAACCGAAGATCAGAGAAGTGATCGTCGTGGAAGGCCGCTACGACAAGAACACCCTGCTGCAGGTGGTGGACGCATCGGTCATCACCACAGGAGGCTTCAGCGTCTTCAACGACAGAGAGAAGCTGGCCTTTCTGCGCAAGCTGGCATCGGAACGCGGGCTGATCCTGCTGACAGACAGCGACGGAGCGGGCTTTGTGATCCGCAATTATCTGAAAGGCGCAATCCCCCGGGATCAGCTCAAGCAGGCTTATATTCCCGATATGCCCGGCAAGGAGCGCCGCAAAAAGACGCCCGGCAGGGAGGGAAAGCTTGGCGTAGAGGGTATGCGCCCGGAGGTGCTGCTGGACGCTCTGCGCCGTGCCGGAGCAACTTTCGAAGGGGAGGATCAGCCACCATTCAGGGCTGCTATTACCAAGGCGGATTTACTGGAAAAGGGCCTGATCGGCCCAAACAGCACACAGAAAAGGGAAGAACTGCTCAAGCGCCTGTCTTTACCGGAGCATCTGACGCCCAACGCCATGCTGGAGGCGCTGAATCTGCTGCTGACGCGGGAAGAATGGGAGAAGATCTGACGCGGGAAGAATGGGAGAAGATATAGCTTGCAATTCTCCATGACTGCGGCTATAATAATCCATTATTGCATTGCGCAAAAAACAATTCAAAGGAGTGTGAAGAAATGGCCGAGGAAGTGAAGACCCTGCTCCCGGAGGACGAGAGCAAAAATTTCATCCACAGTTTTATCGACGAGGACATCGCAGAGGGTGGTCAGTTCCAGGGACTCACCGTTCACACCCGATTCCCGCCGGAGCCCAACGGCTATCTGCACATCGGACACTGCAAGGCCATCTGCGTGGATTTCGGCACCGCGGAGAAATATAACGGCCTGTGCAACCTGCGGATGGACGACACCAACCCCGCCAAAGAGGACACCGAGTACGTGGACGCGATCCAGCAGGACATCCACTGGCTGGGCTTCGACTGGGGCGACCGGTTTTTCTACGGCTCCGACTACTTCCAGAAGGACTACGAGTACGCTGTGGAGCTCATCAAGAAGGGCCTGGCCTACGTCTGCGAGCTGACGCCGGAGGAGTTCAAGGCAAACCGCGGCGATATCGGTATTCCCGCCACGTCGCCCTACCGTGACCGTCCCATCGAGGAGAATCTGCGCCTGTTCGAGATGATGAAGAACGGGGAAGTGGAAGAGGGAAAGATGACGCTCCGCGCCAAGATAGACCTTGCCAGCGGCAACTTCAACTTGCGCGACCCCATCATCTACCGCGTCCGCTTCATCAATCACCACCGCCAGGGCACCAAGTGGTGCATCTTCCCCATGTACGACTTTGCCCACCCCATCCAGGATGCGCTGGAGGGCATCACCCACAGCCTCTGTACGCTGGAGTTCGAGGATCACCGTCCCTTGTACGACTGGGTGGTGAACAACGTCAGCATCCCCTATCACAAACCCCGCCAGATCGAGTTTGCCCGCCTGGGCATCGACCACACCGTCATGTCCAAGCGCAAACTGCGCCAGCTGGTGGAGGAGCACTACGTCTCCGGCTGGGACGATCCCCGTATGCCTACGCTGTGCGGCCTGCGCCGCCGTGGCTACACCGCCCACTCCATCCGCACCTTCTGTGACCGCATCGGTGTGTCCAAAGTCGCCAGCACTGTGAAGTACGGTTTTCTGGAGCACTGCCTGCGTGAGGATCTGAATCTCACCGCCGAGCGCACCATGGCTGTGCTGCATCCGGTGAAGCTGACGGTCACCAACTATCCCGAGGGCCAGTCCGAGACCTTCGCCGTGGAGAATAACCCCACCGATCCCACGCAGGGCACCCATGACATCACCTTCAGCCGCCATCTGTGGATGGAGGCAGACGACTTCCTGGAGACGCCCGTCCCCAAGTATAAGCGGATGTTCCCCGGCAATGAGGTACGCCTCAAAGGCGCCTATTTGGTCACCTGCACCGGCTGCGTGAAGGACGCAAGCGGCAATGTTGTGGAGGTTCTCTGCGAGTACGATCCCGACTCCCGGGGCGGCAATCCTGCCGATGGGCGGAAGGTGAAGGGCGCCACCATACACTGGGTAGACGCCGACAACTGCATGAATGCCGAGGTGCGTCTCTACGACAATCTGTTCAGCGACGCCAACCCCGACGCCGCTCCGGATGGTTTCCTCAGCGTGCTGAATCCCGACAGTCTGCAGATCCTCAGCGGCTGCAAGGTGGAGAAGGCCATGGCTGACGTGGCGGAGGCCTTTGACAAAGCCGAGAACCGTACCGGCGTCAACGCGCCCACCTTCCAGTTCATGCGCACCGGATATTTCTGTATGGACAACCGGGATTGCACCGCCGATCACCTGGTGTTCAACCGTACCGTGTCCCTGAAGGACAGCTTCAAAAAGTAAAGAATGGAATTGCAAAAGCCTCCGACGATTGCCGGAGGCTTTTGCATGTAAACATGAAGTTGCGCAAAATAAGTCGAAAAATGCCAAAACGCAACCTGAAGTTTGTTTACAATGTTTTCGTTTTTCCGTATGATGGAATCAAAGGGGGGAACGATATGACGGATGCTTATCATAAAATTAAAAAAGGCCGCCCAAAGTGGGATAAGACGATCTACATCTGGGGCGCAGTTTCAATCGCCATTGTTGCGGCAATCCTCATTCCGATTTGCCTGGCGTGGAGTCATATGTATCGTTTTCATGGCTTTCTGCAAAATCTCGCCGTAAGCTGTGATATGGAAGACGGTGAGTATGCGGTCTGCTATGTGGACGGGAAGAGTGCGCCGATCACCCATGAGAAGCTTGGCAAGCTGATGGAACTGCTGACAGACGGCGGATGCGGCAAGAAAGAAAACCGGCTGCCGAAGTCCGATGCCTGCCGAATCGATTTTCCCAACGGATCTGTATTGGAATTCTGGCGGGGAGAGGTCAAGGATTCCAATACAAAGGAGATGATCCCCTCGCTGTATGTCTGCTATACGGATGCAGGCGGCGACCGGTATTCTTACTTGACCCACGTCATCTCAGTCAAGGATTTGCGCGGTATCCTTCCAAGCGCTGCGGACGACTGGATCAGAAGGAATTTACCTGAACAGTAAAGATGGGAGACGGAAAAACCGTCTCCCTCTTTTGGCGTATACCCGGAGATCAGATAGTGACCTCACCAGAGAGAATGCGCTTATAGTCCTCCAGATTTTTCCGGAGAAGTTCGGGCGTATCAAGGCCGTAAGGGCACTTTCCCTTACAGCTGTTGCAATGCACACACTGCTCGATCCGCATCATCTTCTCCTGCCACTGCGGCGTCAGATACGGTGCGGAAGGACTGCGGCGGATCAACTGGGACATGCGGGCGCAGTTGGGGATCTCGATGCCCATGGGGCAGGGCATGCAGTAGCCGCAGGAGCGGCAGAAGCTTCCCACCAGCTCGGCGCGATCCTTTTCGATCAGCGCCTTGATCTCATCGGTCATGGCAGGGGGATTATCCATGTAGGAGATGAACTCCTCCAGCTCATGGCGGCGCTGTACGCCCCAGATGGGCAGCACGTTGTCGAACTGGCTCATCCAGGCATAGCAGGCGGCGGAGTTGCTCAGCAGGCCGCCGGAGAGGCCCTTCATGGCGATAAAGCCCATGTTGCGCTGTTTGCACAGCTCAACAATTTCCAGATCCTTCTCCGTGGCAAGATAGCAGAAGGGGAACTGCAGCGTCTCATAGAGGCCGGACGCAATGGCCTCATGGGCCACGGCCAGCCGGTGATTGGTGATGCCGATGTGGCGGATCTTGCCCTGTGCCTTGGCCTCCAATGCCGCCTCGTAAAGACCGGTTCCGTCACCGGGCTTGGGGCAGAAAGCGGGGTTGTGGAACTGATAGACGTCGATATAGTCCGTCTGCATCCGGCGCAGGCTCAGCTCCAGATGCTCCCAGAACGTCTTGACGTCCGTTGCGCCGGTCTTTGTGGCAATATGGATCTTATCTCTGACGTCGTGGAGGGCAACGCCGATCTTCTCCTCGCTGTCGGTGTACATGTTGGCCGTGTCGAAGTAGGTGAATCCAGCCTCATAGGCTCTGCGCAGCAGAGCAGCCGCATCCTCGGTGCTGATGCGCTGAATGGGCAGTGCGCCAAATCCGTTCTGCGGGGAAGTGATGCCGGTGCTTCCCAGGGTGATCGTTCTCATGTCTGTAAGCCGCCTTTCTTTGATTTCGGCAACATTTTATCATGAGACGATCGGTTTGACAAGCCCGTTATAGCGCCTGGCGGATACTGCCGATAGCGCTCTTTTCCAGCCGGCTGACCTGCGCCTGGGAAATACCGATCCGCGCCGAGACCTCCATCTGGGTCATCCCCTGGTAAAAGCGCATGGCCAGGATCCGACGCTCTCTTGCTCCGAGGCGGGAGATGGCCTCCTTCAGCGTGATCTGTTCGATCCAGCTCTCGTCCGTATTGGTGTTGTCTTTCACCTGATCCATCACGCATACGGAGTCTCCGCCGTCAGAATAGACGGGGTCATAGAGTGACACGGGATCCACCATGGCGTCCATGGCCATCACCACGTCCTCCCGCGGGAGATCGAGATATTTTGCCAGCTGCTCCACCGTCGGTTCCCGCTGGGACTGGCTCACCAGCTTTTCTCTTGCCTGCAGGACCCGGTATGCAGTATCGCGCATGCTGCGGCTGACACGGACGGAGCTGTTGTCGCGCAGATACCGGCGGATCTCACCGATGATCATGGGAACGCCATAGGTGGAGAAGCGGACGCACTGGTCCACATCAAAATTGTCGATGGCTTTCATCAGCCCGATGCATCCGACCTGAAAGAGATCATCGGCATTGGCGCCGCGTCCCAGAAACCGCTGGATTACCGACAAAACCAGGCGCAGATTGCCGCAGATCAGCTTTTCTCTTGCCGCCTGATCGCCGGCCTTCGCCTGTTTGAGAAGCTCCATCATCTCGTCGTTCTTCAGCACCTGAAGCTTTGCAGTATCGATGCCGCATATCTCCACTTTTCCGCGCATGCCGATCCCTCCTCCGTTATGGAGGAGAGTATTTCCCGGGAAAAGATATCATATACCATCATGACAAAAGGTGTCCGAGTTCGTCAAAGGCCGATGCCGCTTGACTTTTCCGGCGCATACCGTATAATTAAACGCAGGGAATCAAGGCAATTTAGCTTGGATGATCATATCAATAATGAGAAACGAATGACAGGCTATATTACTTTACATATGTTGTATATCAACATGGAAGGACCATCTATGGAACAAGAGTTACAGGTTATCCTCGATCGAATCCAACAGCTGGACGACGGTGCGATGGATTGCGCGCGCCTGCGTCAGGCGCAGCTTGCCAAACCACCCGGAAGTCTGGGACGGCTGGAGGACCTCTCCATTCAGCTGGCCGGTATCACCGGATGTGTGAACAATCAAATCAAATCAACACATCTTCTGGTCTTTGCCGCCGATAACGGCGTTGTGGCACAGGGCGTGTCCAGTGCTCCTCAATCGGTTACGCTGCAGCAGACGGTCAATCTGACCCGTGCAAAAACCGGCGCGTCCGTGCTGGCCAGGCATTTCGGCTGCGGCATCACCGTTTGCGATGTGGGCGTCAATGCCGATATCCGGGATAGCGCCGTGTTGAACCGCAAGATTGCCTACGGCACGGCGGACATCACCGACGGCCCTGCTATGAGCCGGGAACAGGCTCTGCAGGCCATCCGCACCGGCTATGAGCTGGCTTCTGCCACCGACGCCGACGCGCTGGGCGTAGGGGAGATGGGCATCGGCAATACCACCACTTCTTCTGCGATCCTCTCCGTACTGCTGGGCGTGGATGTGGATACCGTCACCGGACGTGGCGGCGGACTGACCGAAGAGAGCTTCCGGAAAAAGAAAGATGTGATCCGCCGGGCCATTGCCGTCAATCAGCCCGATGCTGCCGACGTGGTGGATGTAATGGCCAAGGTGGGCGGCTTTGATATTTCCGCCATGTGCGGCGCATTTCTCGGCGCCGCCGCCAGTCGTCGCCCGGTTGTCATTGACGGGTTTATCTCTGCTGTTGCTGCCCTGTGCGCCGTCCGGCTTTGTCCCCGGGTACGGGGATATCTGGTACCCAGCCACGCGTCCTTTGAAATCGGCTACCGTCTCGCCATGGACGCTATGGGCCTCAAGCCGCTGCTGCTTCTTGGCATGCGACTGGGTGAGGGAAGTGGATGTCCGCTGGCGTTTATGATCCTCGACGCGGCCTGCGCAGTGATGAACAACATGGCAACTTTTGATCAGGCCGGGATCAACGACGACTATCTGGAGCCGATCCGGCAGGGTGATCAGTTCACGGTGGAGGAATAACCATGACCATTTTTCTCTCCGGCGGTGCTAAAAACGGAAAATCGTCTCTCGCCCAGGATCTGGCGGTACGCCTTGCCGGAGACGGAGCGCTGTATTACGTGGCTACCATGATCCCTGTGGATGAGGAGGACCGTCAGCGTATCCGCCGCCATGTGGCGGATCGCGCCGGCATGGGCTTTGAGACGATCGAGTGCGGCCGCCATATTTTCGATGTATTGGACAGTGCTGATCGAAACGGTACGTTTCTGCTGGACAGCGTTACGGCACTGCTGATGAATGAGATGTTTGCAGGCAGCCACATCGACAAACAAGCAGGGGAGCGTTGCGCGTCGGATCTTGCCGCGTTTATCCGATCAGTGAATAACGCCGTCATCGTCAGCGACGCCATTTATTCGGACGCAGAGCGGTATGACGAAATCACGGAGCTGTACCGCACATCGCTGGCCATGGCTGACCGCGCCTGTGCCGCGGAATGTGACACGGTAATTGAGATGGTCGCCGGTCAGCCGATCATCTACAAGGGGGGATTGCCGGAATGAAGCGATATCTGCATGCCTGGGCCATGTGCCGCTCCATGTTCTGCTTTATCCCCAGTCCCTGGCGTGTCTGGGACGAGGACGCCCGGCCGCTGATGCTGGTGTTTCTTCCGATCCTCGGCCTGGAGATCGGCGCGCTGTGGTGGGGGCTTGCCTGGCTGCTGCGGCATTTTGCTGTTCCCGCCATAATGTCTGCGCTGCTTCTCTGCGCCTATCCCGTCGCCGTCACCGGCGCCATCCATCTGGACGGCTTTATGGACGTGGTGGACGCGGTGCGCTCCTGCGCCGCGCCGGACAAGCGCCGGGCCATCCTGAAGGACCCTCATGTGGGCTCCTTTGCCGTCATCGGCTGTGTGTTGGCGGTTCTTGCTTTGTTCAGCGTTTTTGCATTGGGCAGCGGCGATATCCGTCTGCTCCTTCTGATCCCGGTGGTCAGCCGCTGCGGCAGCTCACTTTCTGTTACTCTTTTGCCGCCCATGACCTCCAGCCAGTATGCCCGGCAAGCTATCCGGAAGGGACACGCTGCAACGCTGCTTGTGATGCTGGCGGCCGCCCTGACCGCCGGCTTCCTGATCAGCGGAACAGGGGGCTTTGCGCTCATCATTGAGCTTGCTGTTTACGGTCTGGCTGTCTGGCGCGGGAATCGTGCACTGGGCGGCATGAACGGCGATGTGGCCGGCTACGCGCTGACTCTTTCGGAGATCTGCGGCGCTGCCGCCTTCGCACTGATATAGGAGGGGAGAGCAAATGGTATTGATCATCGGCGGTGCCTTTCAGGGCAAGCTGAACTGGGCCAGAGAGACGTATGCCCTGGCTGACAGCGATGTGTTCTCCTGCAGCGGTCTTGAAATCGACTTTTCCCGCCGCTGTGTGTATCATTTGGAGGAATTCACGCTGGCCTGCGTGGATGCCGACGCCGATCCGGTTGCCTGTTTTGAGGCGCACGCAGAACAATGGGCGGACAGCGTGTTGATTTGTGACGACGTCTCCTGCGGCGTTGTACCTATGAGCGCACGGCTCCGGCTCTGGCGCAATGAGACCGGCCGCCTGTGCCAGTATCTGGCCGCACATGCAGACCGAGTAAGCCGTATTTTCTGCGGATTGGAGCAGAGACTGAAATGAAGATCTATCTCATCCGCCACGGCCTGACAACGGCCAATGAGCGTCGGCTCTACTGCGGCAGCTCGGATCTGCCTCTCTCGGCGGAGGGGGTACGGCAGCTGGAGCGAATTCATTACGACATTCCGGATGCGCAGCGATACATCACCAGCGGCATGATGCGCTGTGATGAGACGATGACGCTGCTGTTCGGAAAAGTTGAGAGAGAAGTGGTGCCCGGCTTCCGGGAGATCGACTTCGGCGCATTTGAACTGAAAAGCTACGAAACGCTGAAGGACGACCCGGCCTATCAGGCCTGGATCAGCGGCGACAACGAGGGCAATGTGCCGCCTAGCGGGGAGAGCGGAGAGCAGATGACCCGCCGCGTGCTGACAGCCTTCGGAGAGGTTTTGTCCGACGGACGCAGCGCGGTGATCGTTACCCACGGAGGCGTGATCGCCGCCATCATGACTGCACTGTTTCCGGGAGAGGGTCGCAGCCGATATGAATGGCAGCCGGCGCCCGGACACGGCTATGTGCTGGAATTGAACGATGAAACGATAGGATATAGTGACTTGAAGGAGGTACCTATGAGCAGCGATTGGAGAAACAAAAAGCCGGAGGAGTGCAATTACTCATTCACACAGCACCGGGCCTGCGAATTTTTCCCCTGTCATAAGACAGACGATCCGGACAACTTCAACTGCCTTTTCTGCTACTGCCCGCTCTATACGCTGGGCAGCAAGTGCGGCGGCAATTTCGTCTATCTGGAGAACGGCCACAAGGACTGCAGCAACTGTCTTGTGCCCCACCGCCGGAGCAGCTACAGCTATATCATCAGCAAGTACCCCGAACTGGCGGAGCTGGCCAAAAAGAACCGCTGACAGGGAGGAAGGCGCATGAATATCCAATGGCTGCAGGATGAGGATAATCTCGTCTACATCAACGCCGAGAAGGATCTGCACCGGCTGGAGGTGCAGCTGCAGCTTCCCGGTCTGGAAGAGGCTGCCACGGCGCTGCATAACAATCCCACGAAGGAAGGTCTGACGCTGAAAGGCCCGCGCCGTACCACGGCGCGGCTGTTCATCCCGGATCTTCTGTTCGGCAGACACATCGAGATGGGCGAGAATATTTTTCTCTATCGCGGCGACATGGTGGAGTGCTATGTGATCTACTGGATCCGATAACGAAGCGGCGGCGGATGATCCGCCGCTGCTTTTTTGCATAGGACGAACCGCTGCGCTCATACAGTGGGCCGAGGTGGAATATATGGTTAATCGGTTTTCTATGCTGCGGCGCAAAGAGGTCATCAACGTCTGCGACGGATGCCGTCTTGGCTATGTCGGCGATCTGGAGCTGAAAATCCCGGAGGGAGAGGTAAAGGCGCTCATTGTATTTGGCCCCTGCCGTTTCTTTGGCCTGTTCGGCAGGGGAGAGGATTACTACATACCGTGGGACTGCATCACGCGGTTTGGCGACGACGTCATTCTGATTGATAAGCCCTTCCAGCGCAGGGACAATCCGCCGCCGCCGAAAAGAAACAGAAGATTTTGAAAACAGGCGGAAAACACATAGAAAAAAGCAACTATTTTGTGAAAAAATTTCTTGCATTCCCAAAAGGCCTGTGGTATTATATTTCAGCATTCCGCACAGCTCCGGACGTCCGGTCGGTGCCGATCATCGGTTGGCCGGTAGGATGATGGGGCTGGAGGTACAAACTAAAAACAAAAGGAGAAATGAAAAACCATGGCAAATCAGAACGTCGTATCCATGAAGGCCCTGCTGGAGGCCGGTGTGCACTTCGGTCACCAGACCCGTCGCTGGAACCCCAAGATGGCTCCGTATATCTATACCGAGCGCAACGGCATCTATATCATCGACCTGCAGAAGACGGTGAAGAAGCTGGAGGAGGCCTATAACTTCGTCCGCGAGCTGTCCGAGTCCGGTCAGTCCCTGCTGTTCGTGGGTACCAAGAAGCAGGCTCAGGAGGCCATCAAGGACGAGGCTCTCCGCTGCAACATGTACTATGTCAACGCCCGCTGGCTGGGCGGCATGATGACCAACTTCAAGACCATGCGTACCCGTATCGACCGTCTGAATCAGCTCAAGGCCATGCAGACCGACGGTACCTTCGATATGCTGCCCAAGAAGGAAGTCATCAAGCACATGGGCGAGATCGAGAAGCTGGAGAAGTATCTGGGCGGCGTCAAGGAAATGAAGAAGCTCCCCGGCGCTCTGTTCATCGTTGACACCCGCAAGGAGCGCAACGCCATTGCCGAGGCTCACCGTCTGGGTATCCCTGTTGTCGCCATCGCCGACACCAACTGCGATCCCGATGAGATCGACTATCCCATCCCCGGCAACGATGACGCCATCCGCGCCATTCGCCTGATCTCCTCCGTGATGGCCAACGCCATGATCGAAGGCCGTCAGGGTGAGCAGACCGAGGAGGCCGAGGCTGCCGAGACCGCCGACGCCGAGTAATCTTACCATACGACCGCGTAATCAACGGGGCAGGGATTTGTCCCTGCCCCTTTTCATGAAAAACTATTATCAATTACAGGAGGATATTTCAAATGGCTTTTACCGCTGCTGATGTGAAGACCCTGCGCGAGATGACCGGCGTGGGCATGATGGATTGCAAGAAGGCTCTGACCGAGACCGACGGCGATATGGACAAGGCCGTTGAGTACCTGCGCGAGAAGGGCCTGGCCAAGGCCGCCAAGAAGGCCGGCCGCATCGCCGCCGAGGGCATGGCTTACGTGCTGGTGGAGAACGGCGTGGGCGCCGTTGTGGAAGTCAACTGCGAGACCGACTTCTGCGCCAAGAGCGCTGCTTTCGTGGCTTTCGTCAAGGATATCGCCAAGGCCGTTGTGGACAGCGATCCCGCCGATGTGGACGCTCTGCTGAACTGCAAGTATCCCGGCTCCAGCCTGACCGTGGCCGAGACCCTGCCCGAGAAGGTCATGTCCATCGGTGAGAACCTGCAGATCCGCCGCTTTGTCCGCTACAACGACAACACCAGCGTTGGCTATGTCCATGCCGGCGGCAAGATCGGCGTCATGGTCAATCTGGCTGTGGAAGGCGGCATCGACGCCACCGAGATCGGCAAGAACGTCGCCATGCAGATCGCCGCTCTGAATCCCCGCTTCTGGGACAAGGCCGACGTCAGCGACGAGGTGCTGGCTGAGGAGAAGAAGGTCGCTCTGGCTCTTATGGACGCCGATCCCAAGATGGCCAACAAGCCTCAGCAGGTCAAGGAAAAGATCGTCATGGGCAAGATGAACAAGTTCTACGAGGAGAACTGCCTGCTGCAGCAGGAGTTCGTCCGCGGCGATATCTTCACCGGCACGGTGGAGCAGTATATCGCCGACGCCGCCAAGAAGCTGGGCGGCTCCGTAAAGTTCGTCAAGGCCGTTCGCTTCATGACCGGCGAGGGCATCGAGAAGAAGCAGGAGGACTTCGCTGCCGAGGTCGCTGCTCAGATGAACATGGGCAAGTAATCAATTTTGTCATAGGAAAAGCGCGGTGCGTTTGCACCGCGCTTTTCCCCAGCTTGTCAAAAAAGCCTCGCAGAGTTCGCGCCGCGCACGGCGCGAAGATATGTAATCGTATTTTGCCGCGGCGTGTACGTGGCAAAATACACCTCTCAGACTACGAAGTGTGCGAATTGTCCGCCATTGGCGGACAATGAGTGCGCGCAGTAGGCTGCAAGCCTTTTGTCAAAAAACGGCATTGCCGTTTTTTGACAGTCTGAGGAAAAGCGCGGTGCGTTTGCACCGCGCTTTTCCCTTTGCAGGGGAGGGTTATCTTTCACTCCGGCCGGGAGTTTCTGTTGTTTTCATTGAGGGGAAACATGTTTATTTGCGGGAAAACAGCTGGATCATGCCTCCGACACACAGCACCCCCACCAATGCGGCCAGGGACATGGTAAGGTAAGAGAGGATCATTCCTTCGCGGTTTGGCAGGAAAAAGGCGATCAGGGAAATCAGAACACACAGGCCGACCAGCGCGGCAATCAAATTCCAGGAACGTTTCATGGCGTGATCTCCTTCCTTTCCGATGTACGCGGAACTTTTATCCCACTTGCACTATAACATATTTTGCACTTTAAAGCGTTACAATTCAGAAACAGAGCAGTTACATATGTGTCAGCAACCGACATTTGAAAACCTCTTTGCTGCAGTGAGTATTTCTCCTTGTATTTGTGGATTATCTTTGGTATAATATACTATATATTGCCTGTTTATACCCATTTTATCTTCGGTTAGGAGAAGTTTGGCTTGAATTATTTTTCTAATCTGCTCAATGCGCTGGATCTTGGCTCTGCACGGGATATGCTGTTTCGGCTCATCGCCGTTGTGGTATGCCTCTGTGTGCATGAGATGTGCCACGCGCTTGCTGCTTATGCTTTAGGAGATTCCACGGCGAAATCCCAGCACCGCTTGAGCTTGAACCCGTTTCGCCATATCGACTGGCTGGGCCTTGCCATGCTTGCTGTGGCGGGCTTCGGCTGGGCAAAGCCCGTTATGGTCGATCCCAGACATTTTAAACATCCCAAGCTGGGCATGGCGCTTACTGCCCTGGCCGGTCCGATATCCAATATGATTCTGGCGTTCGTTCTGCTGTTTGCAACGAAGCTGATTCTGTCCGGCGGCTCATACGCTCACTGGATTATATCGCTTCTTATCAGCACGGCAACTTTATCCATCGGCCTTGGCATCTTTAATATGATCCCCATTCCGCCGCTGGATGGCTCCAAAGTCCTGTTTTCCGTTCTTCCGGACAGAGCCTACAATCTGCTGATGCGGTATGAGCGGTATGGAATGATCCTGCTGCTGGCCCTTGTGCTTTTCGGCGCAGGCGGCAGCTTCCTCTCCCAGGCAACCGAAAGTGTACTTCTGTTCTTTGCCAGATTGACAGGGCTGAACATCAGTATCCAAAATCATTTTATCTATCTATCTTCATTTTGAGGGATCAAATTGGACAATCCGATTTTTAAGCTGGAAAAAGTGGTACAGGAGAAGGGAAATGAAGCTCTCCAGGATTTTGAGGGCCCGCTGGATCTGATCCTGTTTCTGCTGAGCAAAAATAAAATAGAGATTCAGGATATTCCCATTTCACTGATATTGGATCAATACCTGCAGTATCTGGAGCAGCGTCAGCAGATGGATCTGGAAATCGCCAGCGAGTTTGTTACCATGGCGGCGCACCTTATGTATATCAAGACGCGGATGCTGTTGTCCATTGAGGACGAAGAGGCACAAAATGAGATGGACGCCCTCATCAAGTCCCTGGAGGAGCGGAAGCGGGGCGAAATCTACCTGAAGATCAAGACGCTGACGGAGCGGATGGGTCCCATGTCGGAATTTGGCCGCAACATTCTCACCAAAAACCCGGAGCCCATGAAGCGGGGCAAGATCTATGAGTACGACCAGGAGAGCGCCGATCTGGTGATTGCCATGCAGGACGTATTTGACCGGCAGGGTCAGATCCAGCCGCCCCAGATCGGTGTGTTTGAGGAAATTGTCAAGAGGGAGCCTTATTCGGTGGAGCAGAAGGCCAGAGAGCTGTTCCAGCGTCTGAAAAAGGGCGGTATGACCCGCTTTTTGCTGCTGTTCCGCGGCAGCCGCAGCCGCAGCGAATTGGTGGCTACCTTTATGGCAGTTCTGGAGCTCTGCCGCAGCCGCGCCATCCGACTGGTGGGCTCTGCCTCAGATTGTACGGTCAGTTGCGATGGGGAACTGCCGGATGAATTGAAATTCGAATGATTTGAGAGAGAACAATATGGAAAAACTGGAAATGAGAGAAATCGAGTCTGCCATAGAGGGTATTCTGTTTGCCTCCGGGGAGCCGGTGCAGATCGATCGAATCTGCATAGCGCTGGAGATGGACAGGCCTACGGTGGAGCTGGTGCTGAAGAAGCTGGCGGATCATTACAGCTATGACCGCCGGGGTGTCCGTCTGGTACGGATGGATGACAGCTATCAGCTCTGCTCCGCGCCGGACTATGCCGACTATATCCGCAAGGCTTTCGAAATCCGAAAGCCCGCCAAGCTGAGCCAGCCCGCATTAGAGGTGCTGACGATCATCGCCTACTATCAGCCCACTACAAGGGCCTACGTGGATCAGATCCGCGGAGTGGACAGCTCTTATACTGTGGGCTTGCTGCTTGATCGCCATCTGATTGAAGAGTGCGGCCGTCTGCAGGTCCCGGGCAGGCCGAGACTGTATCGCACTACCAAGGCATTTCTGCGTGCCTTCCATCTCAACTCATTGGACGAGCTGCCCGAGATGCCCGGTCTGGAGACAGACGGACAGATGCGTCTGGGCGAGGACGGAACCGTGGTGGACGGGATGAAGTTTACCGATCCGTCAGAGACAGAATAAGAATCGATTTAGCGGAAAGGGGGGATGACTGCTTGGTTGTACTGTATATTCTGGGAGCGCTTGTGCTGCTGATTGGAGGCGTTCTCTTTATCCGCGGCGGAGTTTACGCTTCATTTGGCGAGTCCCTCCGCGTCTGGGTCAAGGTCGGCCCTGTCACGAAGCAGATCCTTCCAAAACCTGTCAAACCCGAAAAAGGCAGCAAGAAGGAGCGTAAAAAAGCCAAGGATAAAAAGAAGAAAAAAGGAGAAGAACAGAAGGAAGAAGAGTCCGGGGAGGGAAAGGAGAAGAAAGAGAAAAAGAAGCTCGATCTGTCCTTTGACGAAATCCGTTCTGCCGCACCGGCTCTTTTTGAATCCCTGAAACGTGGTCTGGGGAGAACGCGAAAAAGGCTTCGCTTCAAACCCTTCGATCTCTCCGTGACCTTTGGCGGCGATAACCCTGCCGATGTAGCAGAGATGTATGGAAAAGCCTGCTCTGCCATGTGGACGGTCATGCCCCAGATGGAGCGGCTTGTACGCCTGCCGGATCCCCGTATCCATCTGGACGTCGATTACAAAGCGCTGAAGACCCGTGCGGAAGGGGAGATCGGCGTATCAATTCAGATCCGGGACGTCTTTTCGATCCTCTGGTGCTTTGGTATCCCGGTGCTGAAATGGTATCGCTCCGTTCGTAAAAGCAGGAAATCGCAGGATGATTGATTCGATAATCAAGTGAATTATATAAAGGAGAATGAACATGGAAATGAATGAGAAGAAAGGCTATTCCCTGTCGGATTTGATGCAGAGCTCTATGAGCAAGATCCGCGACATGGTGGATTCCAATACCATCATCGGCCAGCCGATCAACACGCCGGACGGCGTAACGCTGATTCCCGTTTCCCGCCTGAGCTTCGGCTTTGGCTGCGGCGGCGGAGACTACGGCAAACAGTCCAATAATTTCGGAGGCGCCAGTACCGCGGGCGTCCGTGTCGACCCGGTAGCGTTCCTTGTCATCAAGGACGGCATTACCCGGGTTCTGCCTGTCGCCGTGGCCGCCACAAGTACCGTTGATCGTGTCATCGACATGGTGCCCGAGGTCATGGACCGTGTCGATCATTTTATCGAAAAGCGAAAAGCGGAAAAAGAGACGTTCTGATTGAATAGAATGGAGTCATCCATATTCAGGGGTGATTCCATGAAGAATATCGTTACTATACTCTGCGCCCTGTTGATTCTCGCGCCTTCCCATGCCTTTGCATTGTCTGTTTCCGCAACGTCCGCCGTTTTGATGGATGCGGAAACAGGGCAGATCCTGTATGAGAAAAACCCGGACACTAAAATGCGCATTGCCAGCACCACAAAGATCATGACGGCTCTTGTGGTGCTGGAGCATTGTGGTCTGCAGGAGTCAGTTACCATTCTCCCGGAGCATATGGTAGAGGGCTCCTCCATGTATCTCAAACCCGGCGAAACGGTCACGGTGGAATCTCTGCTCTATGGGCTGCTTCTATGCTCCGGGAACGATGCTGCGCTGGCCCTTGCCGATCACAGCGCCGGCAGCGTGGAACGCTTTGTGGGCTGGATGAACGAGAAGGCTCGTACGTTGGGCATGAATGGCACATCTTTTGCCAACCCCAACGGATTGGACGCAGAGAACCACTACTCCACCGCCCGGGATATGGCGCTGCTGGCAGCCTATGCCGCGGAAAATCCCACCTTTGTCCGGATCTGCTCCACGATGACCGCATCAGTCGGCGACCGGAATATGAGCAACCACAACAAGCTGCTTCACCGCTTGGACGGGTGTATCGGCATGAAAACCGGTTACACCATGGCGGCAGGAAGAACGCTTGTCAGCTGTGTGCAGAGATCGGGCGGCCGTCTGGTGGCTGTGACGCTCCAGGACGGGAACGATTGGGTGGACCACGCTGCGATGTACGAAGAGGGATTTGCGGCACTGCAAAGTGATACAACAGCGTTTTTAGCGCAGGAGGGACGACTTGGCTGAGCGAGTGCAAAAGATCATAGCGCGTGCCGGCCTCTGCTCCCGCCGTGCAGCGGAGGAGCTGCTGCGGCAGGGCCGTGTCCGTGTGAATGGGCTGGTTGCCGCATTAGGTGACAATGCAGACCCCGATCTGGACAGGATCGAGGTGGATGGAGAGCCGATCCCAGCGACACCTCCGCCCATTTACCTCATGCTCAATAAGCCGAGAGGATATGTGACCACGCTGTCTGATGAACGGAGCCGCAAAACAGCGGCCCAGCTGGTTTCCGACTGCGGGGAGCGTGTTTTCCCGGTGGGCCGGCTGGATATGGATTCGGAGGGGCTTCTGCTCTTCACAAATGACGGTGCGCTGATGCAGTCGCTGATCCATCCCCGACACGAGGTTGACAAGATCTATCATGTCACGGTAACAGGGGAGCTGGACGGCGCCGCGGAGCGGCTTGCCTCGATAACGGATCTGGACGGTGAGATGATCCGGCCGGCCTCTGTGTCCGTCCTGTCTCGAGCCGACAATCGTGCCGAGCTGTGCGTAACCATTCATGAGGGAAAGAACCGTCAGATCCGGCGTATGTGCCGGAAGGCGGGGTTGAGTGTGTGCTCACTGTGCCGCGTTCAGGAGGGCAGCCTTGTTTTGGGAGACCTGAAGACTGGCAAGTGGAGATACTTGACAGATATTGAAATCAAAGAACTTAAAGGAAGCGAATGACGGGATGAATGACGTTCTTCACCAGATCCGTTCCGGAATGGGATCCTTCTCAAAAGCCCACAAGCGTATCGCTGACTACATTCTTCAGAATGCCGATAAGGCCGCTTTTTTGACGGCGAAGCGATTGGGAGACATTGTCTCTGTCAGTGAGTCCACGGTGGTTCGTTTTGCAGCAGAGCTGGGTTATGAGGGATATCCCGGCATGCAGCGCGCTTTACAGGAACTGGTGCGCGGCCGTCTGACCTCCGTACAGCGGATCCGCGCATCACAGGAGCAGATCAGCGGCACGGATATGATCAGCGAGGTCATGCAGCGGGATATGGACAGTATCCATGCGGCCATCGAAAGAATTGACCGTAAGGAGTTTCAGCGTGTTGTGGACATGCTTCTTCACGCTGACCGCATCTTTATTCTGGGCGTCCGTTCCTCCTCGTTTCTTGCCGGCTATCTGAATTTTTATCTGCATCTGATTTTTAAAAATGTAATTTTTGTTCAGAATTCTGCCGCCGGAGAGATCTATGAACAGCTTGTCCATATCGGTCCTGGCGATGTGCTGGTGGGAATCAGCTTCCCACGCTATTCCATTATGGCTGTCAACGCGGTGCAATACGCTCATGAGCGCGGCGCGGACGTGATCGCCATAACTGACAGTACCATTTCACCGCTTTATCAGTGGGCTTCTGCGTCTCTCCTTGTGCGCAGCGACATGATCTCCTTCGTAGACTCCATGGCCGCGCCTTTGAGCCTGCTTAATGCTCTTATTGCAGAGCTTGGCCGCCGCAGGAAGGATGATGTCGACGGCGTCTTTGCGGAAATGGAGCGGGTATGGATGGAACACAGCATCTTCGGAAGTACAAAAAATGAGCCATAACATTGTGATTATCGGCGGCGGTGCGTCCGGCATGATGGCAGCCATCAGCGCTGCCGGTCAGGGTGCGGCAGTGACGCTGCTGGATCCCAACGAGCGGTTGGGCAAAAAATTGAATATTACCGGGAAGGGACGCTGCAACGTGACCAACAACTGTGATCTGGACACGCTGCTCCGGAACGTACCGTGCAACGGGCGATTCCTGTACAGCGTTTTTTCCCGTTTCAACGGGCAGGACACCATGGAATTCTTTGAGGGCCTCGGCGTTCCGCTGAAAACCGAGCGCGGGAACCGTGTATTCCCCGTGTCAGACCGCGCTTTTGACATCAGCGGTGCTCTGGAGCGGGAGCTGCGGCGTCTCAGGGTTCGCATCGTCCGTGATCGTGCTGTTGACATTCTGCTGGACAGTGACGGCGTGTGCGGTGTAAAAGGGGAGAAGGGGCTTTATGATGCGCAGGCCGTCGTTCTGGCCACGGGCGGCATGTCCTATCCCGGGACAGGCTCCACAGGAGACGGCTACCGTCTGGCTGAGCGTTTGGGCCACACCGTGATCGAGCCCCGGGGGTCTCTTGTGCCGCTGGTCAGTGACGATCCCTGCTGCGGAAAGATGCAGGGCCTATCTCTTCGCAATGTGACGCTGACCGTCAAAGACGGGAAAGGGAAGACGGTATTTCACGAACTGGGCGAGATGCTCTTCACCCACTTCGGCGTTTCAGGCCCGCTGGTGCTATCCGCCAGCGCACATATGCGGCGCTGGGATCGGGAGCAGTACAGGCTTTCCATCGACCTGAAACCCGGGCTGGATGAACAGAAGCTGGAGGCTCGTGTCCTGCGGGATCTCACCGAATCGCCCAATAAGGACTTTGACAAGATCGTTGCAGGCCTCGTCAACCGCAGCATGGTTGATGTGATGCTCGATCGGTTGGGAATTCCCGCCGATCTCAAGGCGAATTCCGTGACGAAGGAGCAGCGCCGCCATCTGTGCGCACTGTTAAAGAACTTTGAGCTGGCCGTGACAGGGCCGCGCCCTGTGGCGGAAGCCATTGTTACCGCCGGCGGTATAAAGGTGGGGGAGGTACAGCCTGCCACCATGGCATCCAAGCTGGTGGACGGACTTTTCTTCGCCGGTGAACTTTTGGATGTGGACGCCTATACCGGCGGCTTTAATTTGCAGATTGCGTGGGCAACCGGCCGTCAGGCCGGCCTGTCCGCGGCAAAATACAGGGGGTGCAAAGAAACATGAGTAATCGTATCTATTCCATTGCCGTCGACGGGCCTTCCGGCGCCGGCAAAAGCACTCTGGCAAAGGCGATTGCCGCCGAGCGAAATATTCTGTATGTCGATACCGGCGCCATCTACCGGACCATCGGCTATTACGTATTCCGCTGCGGGATCGATCCGCATGACAGCTTCCGGGTCATCAATGTCCTGCCTGAGATCCATGTGGACATGGTGTACAGTGAAGATGGTTTACAGCATATGCTGCTCAACGGATCCGATGTCACAGATGTGATCCGCTTGCCGGAGATCTCCATGTATGCCTCTGCTGTTTCCGCCATTCCCGAGGTGCGCGCGTTCCTGCTGGACATGCAGCGCGATCTGGCCCGGCGGCGCAGTGTCATCATGGACGGACGCGACATCGGGACTGTCGTTCTTCCTGATGCGGATGTCAAGATCTACCTCACGGCTGACGTGGGCAAGAGAGCCCGCCGCCGCCTCAACGAGTTGATCGAGCGCGGAACGCCACGCCGCTATGAAGAGGTCTTGCAGGAGATGATCCAGCGGGACTGGGACGACACCCACCGAGAGATCGCCCCGCTGCGGGAAGCGGAGGATGCCATACGTGTGGACACCAGCGATCTGAACTTTGAGGAGAGCAAGGCTGCGCTTCTGGACGTGATCCGTAGGAGGCTTGGCGAGGAATGATTAACGAGTATTACACAAAGGTACATGATTTTCTCAAGCCATTTGTAGACTTCCTCCATCCCGTTGATGTAAAGGGCCTGGAAAACCTGCCGGACGAGCCGCTGGTGCTCTGTCCCAACCACTGCAGCTGGTGGGATCCGATCCTGCTTATCAGCGCGCTGCGGCGTGATTTTCCGCTGCAGGTCATGGCTAAGAAGCAGCTGTTCAAAATCCCTGTCTTGAAGACATTTTTGACAAAGCTGGGCGTTTTTCCGGTGGATCGCGGCAACCACGACGTGGCTGCGCTGAAGCGCTCGATTCAGGCGCTGCGGGAGGGCTGCAGCCTGATGATCTTCCCGGAAGGCACACGTGTCCGAAAGAATAAGGAGGTACATATCAAGAGCGGCGCAGGCATGATCGCCGTGCGAGCCGGAGTCCGCATGGTTCCTGTGTATATTGGCAGCAAGAAAGGCCTTTTCCGTAAGGTTCCCATTATCTTCGGCAAACCCTACACCCCGGTTTATACCAGCCGGAGAGGCACGGCGGAGGAGTACAGGGAAAATGCCGAGGAGATCATGCGTCAGGTTTACGAATTGGGCGGTGCGCAATGAAAGTGATCCTTGCCGATACGGCCGGCTTCTGCTACGGTGTTGAGCGAGCTGTGGAACTGGCAGAGAAAACCGCCCGTGATAACGGCGGCTGCGTGATGCTTGGCAGCATCATCCACAACGCCAATGTGGTAAACCAGCTGTGTGAACTGGGAGTACGCCAGGTGGACAGCATTCGTGAGATCCGCCCTGAAGACACAGTGCTGATCCGCGCACACGGAGAGAAAAAGGAGGTCATTGCGTATCTCCGCGCCATCGGGGCTTCCTGTGTTGACGCAACCTGCCCCAATGTCCTCCGCCTGCAGCAGATAGTTGCCAGGGCAGAGGAGGAGGGAAGGATACCTGTCATGATCGGCGAGCCGCACCATCCCGAGGTGGTGGGCGTGGCCAGCTGGTCGCAGCACACCGTGGTCTTCTCCGGCCCCCAGGAATTGGAAAAATGGCTGCAGCTGGAGCCGTTGAGACGCGATTTACCCCTGACTGCGGTGGCTCAGACCACCTGCATCCGGTCAATTTGGGAAAGTTCTGCAGAAATTTTAAAAAAAGAGTGTACAAATGTAAAATTATTTGATACAATATGCAATGCTACGCAAAAGCGTCAATCGGAAGCGGCCGACCTTGCCGCCAAGGTTGACGTGATGGTCGTGGTCGGAGATCGTAAAAGTGCCAACACCAAACACCTGACGGAGATTTGCACCGAGAGATGTCCCCGTGTTCTTCAGATCGAAGGAGCGGAGGAGCTCTCACCGGACTTTCTTATTGGATGTTCTGTGGCGGGCCTTACGGCCGGCGCGTCCACTCCGGCGAGCATCATTAAGGAGGTATATACAACGATGAGCGAAGAAATCAAGAACACCGAACTTGGCGAAGAGAGCTTTGAGGAGCTGCTGGAAAAATCTTTCAAAACTTTAAATACAGGAGAGAAGGTCACCGGTATTGTCACGGCGATCGGCCCCACCGAGGTACAGGTCGATCTGGGCTGCAAGCAGGCGGGCTACATTGCCGTGGAAGAACTGTCCGCCGATCCCAATGTGAAGCCCGAGGACATCGTCAAGGTCGGCGATGAAATCGAGACTTACATTATCCGCGTCAACGATGTGGACGGCTACGCCATGCTTTCCAAGAAGCGTCTGGACGCTGTAAAGGTGTGGGATGACATCGAAGAGGCCCGTGAGAACAAGGTCACCCTGGAAGGCAAAGTCACCGAGGAGAACAAGGGCGGTATCGTGGTCAACGTCAAAGGCGTGCGCGTATTCGTTCCCGCCTCCCAGAGCGGTCAGCCCCGCGGTGCCGATCTGTCCGAAATGATCGGCCAGACCGTCTCCCTGCGCATCACCGAGGTCAACCGTGCCCGCCGCCGCGTGGTGGGTTCCATCCGTGCCGTTGCCTATGAGGCCCGCCAGGCAGCTCAGGCTGAGGTTTGGAATAACATCGAGGTCGGCAAGCACTACACCGGTACTGTCAAGTCCATGACCTCCTACGGTGTGTTCGTGGATATCGGCGGCGTGGACGGCATGGTCCACATCTCCGAGCTGAGCTGGAGCCGCATCAAGAATCCCGCCGAGGTATGCTCCGTGGGCGATACTCTGGATGTTTATGTCATTTCCTTTGATCCCGAGAAGCGCAAGATTTCCCTGGGTGTGAAGGATCGCTCCACCAATCCCTGGCAGAAGTTCATGGAGACCTACAAGGTTGGCGACGTCGCCTCCGTGCGCATCGTAAAGCTGATGACCTTCGGCGCCTTTGCCGAAGTCGTTCCCGGTGTGGACGGTCTGATCCACATCTCCCAGATTGCGGATCGCCGCATTGAAAAGCCCGGCGACGTCTTGTCCGAGGGTCAGATCGTGGACGCCAAGATCACTGCTGTGGATGAAGAAAAGCAGAAGATCTCTCTGTCCATCCGCGCTCTGCTCACTCCCGCCGCAGATGATGAACCTGTCGAGGACGAAGCAGCCGAGGTTGACGAGTAAATCCCCTTTTGATGATGAAAACCGGCCAATGTGATACATTGGCCGGTTTTTTTGCCCAAAAAACTATAAAAAAACCTCATTCTTACGAAATTCTTTCTTGATTTAGCGCGAAAAATAGTATATAATTCAATATGGTATATAAGAGGTAGTATACGAATTTACGTTAAGAGGAGGTGGACAGATGTATTTGGTTGGTGACAAGGTCGTTCATCCTATGCATGGGGCCGGGGTGATCAGCGATATTGTAGAAGAGCGCCTTGCCGGGCAGAAAAAAAGCTACTATGTTTTTTCGCTGCCTGTAGGCGAGCTCGTGCTGAAAATTCCGACCGAGAGCTGTGATAAAATCGGCATCCGCAATCTGTCCACATCCGAAGCCATCGATTCCCTGATCCGAAAGATCCCGAATCTGTCCGTCGATATGACAGTCAACTGGAACCAGCGTTATCGCGAAAATCTGGAACGTCTGAAAAGCGGTAAGCTGCTGGAGGTTGCCCAGGTCATCAAAGCGCTGATGTGGCGCGACAGGGACAGAGGGCTCTCTAACGGGGAACGGAAAATGCTGCACAGTGCCAAGCAGATACTCCTGTCCGAGGTTGTGCTCGTCAATGGGGCTGATTATAAGGAGACGGAGCAGAAGTTTGACCGAATCATGCTCTATGAGGGAGAGTAAATAATCTATGGGAAAGATCTGGAACAAATTATTTGGCATCCGCGAGAAGCACAGACCATTCTGTACCGCTATCGTTGCGGCCGCCGGACGTTCCGAGAGAATGAATGGTGAAAACAAACTTATGATGGATCTATGCGGAGAGCCGGTGCTGGTTCGTACACTTCGTGCGCTGGATCAGTCTGCATTGGTCAATGAGATCGTTGTCGCCGCAAGAGAGGATCTTCTGCTGGATGTAGCTGATCTGTGCAGCAAGGCCGGCTTGAGCAAGCCGATCCGTGTGATCAAAGGCGGTGAGACGAGGACGGCGTCTGTTCTGGCTGCCGCGACAGAGGTAAATCCAAAGACAGAACTGATTGCTGTTCATGATGGAGCCAGACCCCTTGTGCGCCCCGAAATGATTGACGCGATGATCCGCAGGGGGGAGGCAACCAATGCCGTTGCACCGGCTGTTCCGGTGACAGACACGGTGAAAATTGCAGACGAGAGCGGACGTGTAACCGGTACACCGGATCGTAAGACACTGTTTGCCGTACAGACCCCGCAGGTCTTTCAGGCGTCCATTCTGAAAGCTGCTCTGACGTCCGCTTTGGAAGCCGGCGTAGAGTTGACGGATGATTGCGCTGCTGTGGAGCGGCTCGGCAAGGAAGTTTATCTGACACCCGGCGATCCGGAAAACTTGAAAATTACCACGCCTCTTGATTTAGCGGTAGCCGCCTCGATCCTTGCGCAGAGGGCAGAGTCATGACGGCGCTGCGCATGGGACATGGATATGATGTTCACCGCCTTGTTCCGGACCGTGAGCTGATCCTGGGCGGTGTGACCATTCCCTGGGAACTGGGACTTGACGGGCATTCCGATGCAGACGTCCTGCTTCACGCGGTAATGGACGCGCTGCTGGGCGCAGCTGCTCTGGGTGACATCGGCGTGATATTCCCCGATTCCGATCCGGCCTACCTGGGTGTTTCCAGCCTGACGCTCCTGCGGCATGTTGCGGGAGTTCTCCGTGATAACGGCTGGCTCGTGGTAAACGTGGATGCCACGCTGGTGGCGCAACGGCCGAAGATCGGACCTTATCGCGCCGAGATGCGGCGGAACATTGCCGAGGCACTTGGCGTCGGAGTCGATCAGATCAGCGTTAAGGCGACGACTGAAGAGCATTTAGGCTTCACAGGAGAGGGATGCGGCATGGCCGCCCACGCAATAGCGCTGATTGAGAAAGAATAACTGAAAACCGCTGACGAGAGATCCGGTCGGACTGACCGGATCTTCTCTTTTGCACACAGAGATGCGTCATTTCATAAACTGCCCATGAGGAGGTGTGCTATGGAAACCTATTTACTGATTGCCCGATCCGTAACTCACGCGCAGCGTATGGTCCGGATCCTGGAGAACTGCGGGATCCGGGCAGGGTTGTTCCGCGCGCCGGCCGGGCTTACCACACGCGGCTGCAGCTATGCGGTCAGGATCCGCGCGGAGCAGCTGCTCTCCGCAAGATCCTGCCTTGATAAGGCGGATTTGCAGCCTCTTGGCATTTTTGTCCATGAGTCCGCGGGCTATCGAGAGGTGATCATGTGATCTACTTTGATGCCGCCGCAACAACTCTGGAAAAACCGGAAGCTGTCAGCAGGGCAGCCTCTTCTGCCATCAGATCCCTGGCTTCTCCGGGACGCGGTGGTCACAGTGCAGCCCGCAGGGCAGAGGAGATTGCCTTCCAGTGCCGTGCAGAGGCTGCGGAGCTGTTTGGCGTCCCTTCGCCGGAACGGGTGATTTTTACGTTCAACGCGACACACGGCCTGAACCTCGCCATCCGAACGCTTGTCAAACCGGGCAGCCATGTGATCATCTCCGGCTATGAACACAATGCTGTCACAAGAACGCTCCGGGCTGTAGGAAACATCTCCGTGACCGTGGTGGACACGCCGCTGTTTTTCCCTGATGCGGCAATCGAAGAATTTGAGCAAGCCATAAAGCAGGGAGCAGATGCCGTCATCTGCAACCATGTATCCAATGTGTTCGGATATATCCTGCCGCTTGAGAAAATCGCAGAGTTTTGCCGCGAAAGCGGTGTGCCGCTGATCGTAGATGCTTCCCAGTCGGCTGGCGTTCTTCCCGTAAGCCTGGCAGAACTGGGAGCGGCGTATATTGCCATGCCCGGTCACAAAGGCCTGTATGGCCCCCAGGGAACCGGGCTGCTGCTCTGCGGCGAAAGCACGGCAGAGCCGATCCTCTTCGGCGGAACGGGCAGCGCCTCACGCTTGCAGGAGATGCCGGAAGATTTGCCGGACCGTCTGGAGAGCGGTACGCACAATATGCCGGGAATTGCAGGACTTTTGGAAGGGCTCCGTTTCGTGAAGCGGACGGGAATGGAGCGAATCGGCCGTCACGAGCGCGATCTTGCCGCGTATGCCGCCCGCTTGCTTAACCAGGTCCCGGGTGTTCGCGTATTTGCATCCGCGGATCTGTCCCATCAGTCCGGCGTCATCTCATTTAGGGTAAAAGACCGTGACTGCGAGGAACTGGCCGCTGCACTCTCGCGCCGCGCTGTAGCCGTCCGTGCGGGACTGCACTGCGCACCCCTTGCGCACAAAACGGCGGGAACGCTGGAAGGAGGGACCGTGCGGATAAGCTTTTCTGCTTTCAACACGCCGGTCCAGATGGAGGCCTTCACCGGAATACTGCGTCAGGTTCTTCGTGAAAAAGTAACATTTTAGCCACATATTTTTTGTTGCAAAATCCCAATATTTTTTATATAATAGATAATATCTATAAGTATGCACAGACGGAGAGGATTGGCCTATGGATAAACTGATGTCTGTTATTGAAAATATTGGGAGATACTTATTGCTCATCCGCCCCATGGATCTGGTGGATATGGGCATCATCGCTTTTTTGGTCTATCATCTTCTGAAGATGGTCAAGAGCAAGCGGGCGGAGAATATCCTCAAGGGTGTAGCGGTTTTCCTGTTTGCTCTGTGGCTCAGTCAGCTGCTGCAGCTCAATGCCATCAATTATCTGATGACCCATATTGTCAGCGTGGGCGTTCTGGCGCTGATCATTGTGTTTCAGCCTGAGCTTCGCCAGCTGCTGGAGAATCTGGGAAGCCGAAACATCCGCCTGCTGCGCATTTTGGCTCCTCAGGAACGGGCATCGGAGCTGGATCATGCCATCGATCAGACGGTCATTGCCTGTACGGAGATGTCCAAAAGCCGTACCGGTGCGCTGATCGTTTTTGAACGCAAGCTGCTACTGGACGATATGGTGCGCAGCGGGACCACGCTGGACGCCGCCGTCTCCAGTGAGCTGCTGAAAAACATCTTTTTTGTAAAGGCTCCCATGCATGACGGCGCCGTCATCATTCGCAACGGCCGGATCCTCGGCGCGGGCTGTATGCTTCCGCTGTCCAAGAATACAAATCTCAGCCGCGACCTGGGTATGCGGCATCGCGCCGGTATCGGAATGAGTGAGAACTCGGATGCGGTGGTTGTGATCGTCTCGGAAGAAACCGGCTCTATCTCCGTGGCGGCCGGCGGGATGCTGAAGCGGCATCTGATGCCGGAGACATTGAGCAAGCTGCTTCGCAACGAACTGACGCCTTCGCCGGAAGAGGAGGCTGTCAAGCCGAAGGCCGGCTTCCTGGCGCTTCTGCAGGGACTCGGAAAGGAGGATCGAAATGGAAAAGAAGACGGAGAAGAAGAGTAAGGGCGGTTTTATCCTGCGCATCGTTCTGTCCGTTCTTGTTGCCATTGCCATCTGGCTGTATGTGGATATCGGCGAAGCGACGACAGTGCGCACAGTGGTGCGCAATATCCCGGTCGAGTTCTCCGGAGAGAACAGCATTCTGGCCGACCGGAATCTGATGCTCCTCAGCGGATATGACACCACAATCGATCTCTGGCTGGAAGGCCCTCGCACCACCCTGTGGAAGCTGGACAAGAGCAAGATCCGCATCGTTGCAAATACGGCCAGCATCACAGAAACCGGCAGACAATCCCTGGCCTATGATGTGATCTACCCGGACAATGTTTCCCGCAACAATATCAAGGTGGACAAGGCAAGCGTGTACACAATCACCGTGACGGTGGGTGAGCTCTCCACCAAGGAAATCCCCATCTACTGTGATGTTACCGGCAACGTTGCGGATGGCTTTTTCGCGGAAACTGTTGTCCTTGACCCGGCAACACTGACGCTTCGCGGCCAGCGTAATAATCTGCTCAATGTGGCCTATGCCAAGGTCGTGCTCTCATCAGACGAGGCCCAGAGAACAGTAGTCAAGGGCCTCGAATATCAGCTCTATGACTATAATGATAACGTCATTGTGGATGAGAACATTCGCACGGATATCACGATGGTTCAGGCTACACTGCCGGTAAAAACAGTAAAGAACGTTCCTTTGAAGCTCCATTTTGAAGAAGCCCCCGGCTCCACGATGGACACCATGAAATACACGATTGTTCCGCAGGAAGTGACACTGTATGGCGAAAAAGATATACTGAACGACATTGATTCTATTTTGCTCGATACGATTTATCTTCAGGATCTTACGCAGTACCAGTCTTTCGATTACGACCTCTCCGCTCCCGAGGGAACAACAATTATGAACGACGTGGAGACAGCCACTGCTACTCTGGTCGTCAACGGCGTCGGAGAGCGAACGATTACGGTCTCTGAATTTAACTTCACAAACATCCCGGAGGGCTTCACGCCAAAGGCGTTGACCGGCGGTCTCAACATAGTCGTCAGAGGCCTGATCCGAAGTGTAGATGCGGTTGAGCCCACTGATCTTGTCGTCACGGCAAATCTGGAAAACCTGCTGACTGCGGGTGACTACACAGTGCCCGTTGAAGTGGAACTGAACGGCGGCACCAATGTCGGAGTGAAAGGCAAGTATCAGATCATCATCAACCTGTCTGAAACACCGGAGCCGGAGCCTGAACCCGCACCGGAGCCGGATGAAGGATCTGCCGAGAATCCATAACATCATTTCAGTCTCTCCCGAAAGGAGAATCGCATAAATGACACAAATCGCAACTGTTGAGAAGATCCTGGATCACGGGTATGCCCGGATCTCTGTGCCCCGCAAGTCTGCCTGCGGCCACGACTGCGAGGAATGCGCCGGATGCGGCGTCACCGGCGCGGCTGTGCATGCAAGGGCGAAAAATGACGTGGGCGCGCAGGCCGGACAGAAGGTCGTGGTGGAAAGCAGCACAAAGAAGCTGCTGGGCGTTGTTGCCCTGGTATATCTGCTTCCCGTGGTCTTCTTCCTTCTGGGATACTTCCTCTCCGAGGGAATGGGGGAGGCTGTGCGGTATCTGATTTCCATCGGGGCTTTTGCCCTGTCGTTTATCCCGTGTATTCTCTATGATCGTTATGCAAGGCGTCATGAGACGCTGACATATACGATCCTGCGGCTCCTGTAAAAAGATGTTCGGTTATGTTCGCCCTGCGCTGGACAAGCTGGATACGGAAAACAGAGAATTATATCAAGCGGCATATTGCGGGCTGTGCCACACGCTCGGCAAGCGTTATGGGCTGGCGGCAAGGCTTTTTCTGAATTACGATCTCACATTTCTTGCCATGCTTCTGGGCCGAAAATGCAGCGCATCCAAGCATCGCTGCGTGGTTCATCCCATTCGGAAGCGACCATGCGCCTGTCAAAGCCGGGCGTTGGATATTGCCGCCGACATGAGCGTGATCCTGGTCTGGTGGCAGCTGCGCGACGGCATCACAGATCACGGTTTTTGGCGCGGCTTGAAATTCAGAGCTGCTTCGCTGCTGCTCCGGCGTGCTTATTCCAGAGCTTGCATATATCAGTCGGACTTCGACCGCAATGCCCGGCAGCAACTGGAACGGCTGAACAAACTGGAACAGGAAAACTGTGCATCTGTGGATCGCAGCGCCGACTGTTTTGCATCTCTCCTGTCCGGCGCAGCTGCAGCCGAGGAGGATCCGATTCAGCGCCGGATCCTGGAGCAGTTTTTGTACCATCTGGGCCGCTGGATCTATCTGGCGGATGCAGCCGATGATCTGAAAAAAGATCTGCGCACCGGAAGCTATAACCCCATTGCGATGCGCTATAGCCATGAGAGTGGAAAACTGACGGAGGAGAGCCGCCGGAAACTTGGCCTGACGATGGACGCCTCCATCCGGCAGATGGCCGCGGCTTTTGAACTGACAGACTTCGGCGAATATGAGCCCGTCATCCGAAGCGTTGTATATGAAGGCCTCTACCTGGTGGGTGCCGCAGTGCTGAACGGCACGTTCCACATTCGTCAGAAACGAGGCCAAGGAGATATTCCGTAAAGGAAAGGCAGGATATGCCCATGCGCGATCCCTACCAGGTTCTGGGCGTTTCAAGCAGTGCAACAGACGAAGAGGTCAAAAAAGCATATCGGAATCTTGCCCGGAAATACCATCCGGACAATTATCACGACAACCCGCTGGCCGATCTGGCCCAGGAACGGATGAAAGAGATCAACGAGGCCTATGAGGCTATCCAGTCCCAGAGAAAGGCCCATACAGCCGGCTCCTCATCCGGCACATACAGCTACGGCGGAACCTACAGCTCCTATACCGGAGCCGCCGGTGCGTATGCCAATCAGCGTGTGCGTGCGGCCATCATGCAGGGGGATCTGAACCTGGCGGACGAGCTTTTGAACGCGCAGGCCGATCACAATGGGGAGTGGTTCTTTCTCAAGGGGGTCATTTCCCACCGGCGCGGCTGGATGGACGAGGCGCAACGGTACTACGAGACGGCTGTCCAGATGGATCCCGGCAACACGGAGTACCAGCATGCGCTGGACATATTGGATGGCCGACAGTCCAACCCCTATCAGCCGGACGGCTACCGCGCCATGACAACGGCAGGCTGCGGGAGCGATAGCTTCAGCCGCATCTGCGGTACCATTCTGTGCATCAATTGTCTCACCGGCGGAGGAATTTGCTTCTGCTGATGAATTACGAAAGGAAGAATGATTCGTGGTTAAGAGTATGACCGGCTACGGCCGGGCAAGAGAGATGCTGCACATGCGGGATATCACCGTAGAGATCCGCAGCGTCAACAACCGGTATCTGGACTGCACGGTGAAGATGCCCCGCGCCTACATTTTTGCCGAGGACGCCATCAAGGCCATGGTGCAAAGACGCATTTCCCGCGGTAAGGTGGATGTGTTTGTCACCATCGACACCAGCGCAGCCGATGTCTCTGTGGTGGCTGTCAATGAGCCTCTGGCTCGGAGCTACTATCAGGCATTGACGCAGTTGAAGGAGACCTTTGCTTTGGAGGGCGACATCAGCGCTGCCACGCTGGCCAAGTTCCCCGATGTTCTCACCGTGACAAAGGCGGAGGAGGATCTGGAGACCGTCTCCGCCGACATCTGTCGCGTGCTGGAGGGCGCGCTGAATGCCTACGATACCATGCGCGCCGTGGAAGGGCAGAAGCTGGCAGAGGATATTGCCGGACGTGTCACCACCATTGAAACTGTTGTGGGGAAGGTTGAGGAGAAGTCACCCCAGACCGTAAGTGCATACCGTGAGCGGCTGGAAAATAAAATGCGTGAGGTTTTGCAGTCCACCACCATTGACGAGAGCCGGATTTTGACGGAAGCCGCCATTTTCGCCGACAAGGTTGCCGTGGACGAGGAGACGGTGCGGCTGCGCAGCCATATCGCCCAGCTTCGGGACATGCTCGACAGCGATGAGAGCGTCGGGCGGAAGCTGGACTTCCTTATCCAGGAGGTCAACCGGGAGTGCAACACCATCGGCTCCAAGTGCAACGATCTCTCCATTGCCCAGGATGTGGTGACCATGAAGGCTGAGGTGGAGAAGATCCGCGAACAGATCCAGAATATTGAGTGACGGAGGCGGACATGCAGCTTATCAACATCGGATTCGGCAACCTGGTTTCCGCCCAGAGGCTCCTTGCCGTCGTCAGCCCGGAGAGCGCGCCGATCAAGCGCCTGATCCAGGAGGCGAGGGACCGTGGAATGCTGATAGACGCCACGTACGGGCGAAAGACAGCTTCCGTTTTGATTATGGACAGTGACCATGTGGTGCTGTCAGCGCTCTCTACAGAGCGGCTGGCGCCCCGCATGGGTGTAAATATGGAGGAGTGGGAGGAAGAGATTTGAAGAAGATCGGCAAGACGTTTATTATCTCCGGTCCGTCCGGCGTAGGCAAGAGCACGGTGCTCGCCGCCCTGTTCAAGGATCGTGAGGATCTGTATTTTTCCGTTTCCGCCACCACCCGGGCGCCGCGGGAGGGGGAAATCGACGGAAAGGATTATCACTTCATCGACGCAGGTGAGTTTCGCAAAATGATCGGCGAGGACGCCTTCCTGGAGTACGCCGAGTATGTGGGCAACTTCTACGGTACGCCTAAGAAATACGTGGATGAAGCCATGGCAAACGGCCTGGACGCCATTCTGGATATAGAAATTCAGGGCGCTGCGCAGGTCTGTGCCAAGCGGCCGGAGACGGTGCGCATCTTCATCGCTCCTCCCAGTTGGGAGGAATTGGAGCGCCGGCTCACTGCCCGCGGCACCGATTCTCCCGAAAAGATCCAGCAGCGTTTGCTTCGCGCCAAGGTGGAGCTGGACTCCGCCCGCTGCTACGACTATTTGGTTATCAATGACACCGTGGACGAGGCTGTGGAGGAGCTGCGCGCCATTTTGCGCGCCGAGCACTGCCGTCCTGCGGAAAGAGTCAGCCAGCTCATGGACTAATTTGTAATACTATTCGCCGAAAGGCAGATTGGAAGGTAATCATTATGATGCTGTATCCCGCGATCAACAAACTGACAGAGCATGTTCCCAACCGTTATATGATGGTCAACGTGGTGGCTCGCCGAGCCCGGCAGATTGCCGAGGAGGCGGAGAAAAACGACGAACATCTGACCGAGAAGCCGGTGACCATGGCGATCCACGAGATCGCAGAGGGTAAATTCGACAAAGCAGAGCAGGAGTAATCACAGAGAAGGAGGAGCCAGTCAATGCCGCAGATCGCCAAAATAGCTGTATCGGCAGCGACCTACGCCATTGACAAGCCCTATGACTATATTGCGCCAGATGACGTCTGTCCCGGCCAGCGGGTGCTTGTTCCGTTCGGAAACGGCAACCGCACCTGTGAGGGCATGATCCTCTCCGTGCGTCAAGAGGTACCAACGGCTCCGCTGAAAGCCGTTCGCGAGGTTCTGGACACGGAAACCGTGGCATCAGAGCGGGAGATCCGCCTGGCGCTCTGGATGCGTCAGCGGTATTTCTGCACCTTCTATGACGCTATCCACACCATCCTGCCGGCAACCGTCTGGTACAGCCACAAGGAGCTGTGGAGCGTGATGGCAGATATGGATGACTGTGCGTCGCTCACGCCGCGTGAACAGGAGCTGATCGCTTTTCTTCGAAGCAAACCCGTTGAGACCGAAAAACTGAAAAAACAGTTTGGAGAGCCTGTCGTCCCGCTCCTCAGGCAACTGGCAAAGCGCGGCATCGTGTCCGCTCAAACCCGGAGCGCACGGAGGATCCATGATAAGACAGTGACCCTTGTCTCCCTTGCCGTATCCCTTGAAACGGCGATGGAATGGATGCGTGACACCATCCGGCATGCGCCGCGGCAGGTGGATGCTCTCCATATGCTTTCACAGTCGGGGGAGGTCTCACTTCACGATCTCATGTATTTTACCGGGATTTCCCGTGTTGCGGTGGATCGGCTGGCAAAGCGCGGCATCATTGCCCTTCGGGAGCAGGAGGAGTACAGGATCTCTTCTGGTGACTACAATGTAAAGGCTATACCCATCACACTGAATGATGAACAGCAGCAGGTGTATGACACGATTCTGACACAGGCACTCTCCGGTAAGCCCGGTGTCACAGCGCTGGAGGGCATCACGGGAAGCGGAAAAACGCTGATTTATATCCGTCTGGCCCAGGAGCTTTTGCAGCAGGGCAAGACGGTAATGATCCTTGTGCCGGAAATTGCTCTGACGCCGCAGATGATGGCCCGTTTCTCCGCGTACTTTGGAGACGACGTGGCTCTTTTGCACAGCGGTCTCCGTCTGGCAGAGCGCTACGATCAGTATAAGCGCATCCGCAGGGGAGAGGCCCGCATCGTTCTTGGCACCCGCTCCGCTGTATTTGCTCCGTTGGACAATATTGGGCTTATTGTGCTGGATGAGGAGCAGGAGAGCTCCTACGAGTCGGAAAACGCCCCATGTTATCACGCCCGTGACATCGCCAAATACCGCTGCGTACAGGAAGGTGCAAGGCTGGTTCTCGGCTCTGCCACACCTACGGTAGAAACGGCGTACTACGCCCGGCAGGGTATCTATCAGCTGGCCCGACTGCGCCGGCGCTACAATGAGCAGAAGCTGCCACAGGTGATCCTGGCGGATATGCGCCGCGAGATCCGGGATGGGTACACAGGCGACATCAGCCGCGTGTTGGCTGAGGAGCTTGAAAAGAATATTGCGGCCGGTGAGCAGAGCATCCTGTTCCTCAACCGCCGCGGCAACAGCAGACAGTTGATTTGTCCCACCTGCGGATTTGTACCGCAATGTCCCCGCTGCAGCGTCTATCTTACATATCACTCTGCCAACGGAAGGATGATGTGTCACTACTGCGGCTACTCTGTCAAGGCCCCCCATGAGTGTCCCGACTGCGGCGGCGCCTTGAAGCATGTGGGCATTGGCACACAGAAGGTGGAGGAGGAGCTGCACCGTCTTTTTCCCGGCGTCGAGGTCATGCGAATGGATGCAGATACCGTTGGGGAAGGCCACGAGAAGCTGCTGAAGGAATTTGAAGAAAAGAAAATACCGATCCTGCTGGGAACACAGATGGTTGCCAAGGGACTGGATTTTGAAAATGTGACGCTGGTGGGCGTCCTGGCGGCGGATTTGAGCCTGTATGTGGATCATTTTCGCGCTTCGGAACGCACATTCAGCCTGTTGACTCAAGTAGTTGGACGAGCCGGTCGCGGAACAAAAACAGGACGAGCCGTGATCCAGACCTTGACTCCGGAGAATGACGTGATCCAGGCAGCTGCCGACCAGGATTATGAGCGGTTTTATGAGCGGGAGATCCGGATGCGCCGCATCCGGCGGGATCCGCCCTTCGCCGATCAGTTTATGATCACCGTGGTGGGCAGGGAGGAGCAGCAAGTGCGCTCGGCCTGCGCCGGACTGCAGGAGAGTCTCCGGCAGGCGGCATCCAGGACGCCATATGATGCGCTGGAACTGGAAATTCTCGGCCCGGCGCCGGCGCCTGTGGTGAAGGTCAACGACCGGTATCGTTACCGTATCACTGTGATCGGTCGAAACGATAAATCACTGCGCGAGCTGATCGCGGCGTATATGAAGGAATTTGCCAGGCGTAAAGAAAACAAGGGTCTGACAATATATACAGATTGCAATCGAATGGATTGAGGGGTAACTATGGCTTTGAGAAAGATCGCAATTCAGGGCGACGAATGCCTGAAAAAAAGATGCCGTGCGGTAACAGATTTCAACACACGGCTCCACACACTGCTGGATGATATGGCCGAAACACTGGAGGACAGCGGCGGCGTGGGCCTTGCCGCACCCCAGGTCGGCATATTGCGGCGCGTGTGTGTTGTGATGAACGAGGACGACGAGATCATTGAGCTGATCAACCCCGAGATCATTGCCACCGAAGGCGAGCAGACCGGCCTGGAAGGCTGCCTGAGCGTCCCCGGGAAATACGGCGTTGTCACGCGTCCCTATATCGTTCGTGTCCGTGCCCAGGATCGGAACGGTGATTACTTTGAGGTAGAGGACGAAGGCCTTACCGCCCGCTGCTTCTGCCATGAGATCGAACATCTGGACGGCCACCTGTTCGTGGAGCATACCGATCACCTTCTTACCGACGAGGAGCTTCAGGAGTATATCCGCCGGCAGGAGGAAGAAGAGGGCGAGGACGAATGAGGATCCTATTCATGGGCACGCCGGATTTCGCCGTTGCCTCCCTGAAGCGTCTGGTGGAGGACAGGCATGAGATCTGCGGTGTTTTCACCCAGCCGGACAAGCCGAAGAACAGAGGCCACAAGCTGCTGCCAACACCTGTAAAGGAATATGCCTTGTCGCAAGGGCTGAACGTATATCAGCCCACGAAAATGCGTGACGGCACGGCTCTTGCGCTGATCCGCACGTTGGATCCGGAGCTCATCGTTGTGGCGGCCTACGGCAGGATTCTGCCGGATGAGATTTTGAACACACCGCGTCTTGGCGCAATCAACGTTCATTCCTCTATTTTGCCGAAATACCGGGGCGCCGCGCCCATCAACTGGGCGATCCTCAACGGCGACACCGTGACCGGCGTCTCAATTATGTATATGGCCAGAGAGCTTGACGCGGGAGACGTGATCCTCTGCAAAGAGACGCCCATTGACCCGAATGAAGATGCTCTGACTCTGACTGTCCGCCTTGCCGAGCTAGGCGCAGACGCCCTCCACGAGGCCATAGAGCGCATTTCGGAAGGCACCGCTGTCCGTACCCCGCAGGACGGTGAAAAGGCCACCTACGCCCCCATGCTGAAGCGTGAACTGTCCGAGATCGACTGGACTCGCACCGCGCAGCAGATCCACGATCAGGTGCGCGGCCTGATTCCCTGGCCCTGCGCCAAAACGACTCTTTGCGGCTGCTCTGTAAAGCTTTACCGCACATCCGTGGGGGGTGTCACTCATGCCGAGCCCGGAACGATCCTCTCGGCAGGGAAGCAGGGAATTGAGCTTGCCTGCGGAGATCAACGCAGCATTATGATCCATGAATTGCAGCCGGACGGCGGAAAGCGAATGTCCGCCGAGGCATTTCTCGCCGGTCATCCTGTGGGGAAGCGGTCATGAGTGCGCTGCAGAAAGGATCCGCGCGGGATACCGCGCTGGAAGTGCTAATGCAGGTTTCCGGGGCTAACGCATGGTCGGACGGCAGCTTGAAGCGTACCATTGCGAAGAATGAGTTGACAAGCCGCGATGCCGCCCTGGCCTCACGCATCGCCTACGGCGTGATCCAGAACCGGATGCTGCTGGATTATTATATTGGCTGCTACTGTACCCAGCGTCCCGGTCATCTGGAGCCGGTTATTTTGAATATCCTGCGCATCGGCGCTTATCAGATCCTCTTTATGGACAAGATTCCCCACCGCGCCGCGGTGAATGAGGCCGTGGAAATGGTCAAGCGCCACGGCAGGCCAAAGGCTGCCGGTATGGTAAACGCCGTGCTGCGGAAGATTGTCACCAACCAGGCGGACATGCCTGCTCTGCCTAACGCTACAGCCGCCGATTCTCTTTCTATTCGTTACAGCCACCCGAAATGGCTTGTGCAGAGGCTGCTGGGCCTGTTGAGTGAGGACGAGGCCGAGCAATTTCTCCAAATGGACAATGAGATCGCACCGACTACGATCCAAACCAATTTTTTGAAGCTCTCGACGGATGAGCTTGAAAAGGAGTTGCATCAGGAAGGCGTTACAGCAGAGCGTCATCCCTGGCTGGCCGGGTGCTTTCTGGTATCCGGCACAGGCGATATGGAGCAGCTCTCGTCTTTCTCCCGCGGGCACTTTTTCGTTCAGGACGCCGCGGCCCGACTGGTTTCTCTGGCGGCTGCGCCATCTGCCGATTGGCGTGTGCTGGATATGTGCGCCGCTCCCGGCGGCAAATCCTTCGGTCTCGCCGTTGATATGGGCGATCGCGGTGATATTCTGTCTTGTGATGTCTATCCCCACAAGCTGAAGCTTATGGATCGCAGCGCACAGCGCCTGGGCATTGCCTCTGTCCGCACGGCCCTTGCCGACGGACGGGAGTTCCATGCGTCGTGGGAGAAACAGGCCGATCTGGTCGTGGCCGATGTGCCGTGCAGCGGGTTGGGTATTATCCGGAAGAAGCCGGATATGCGGTACAAAAAGGCCGATGAGTTGACCGGTCTGCCGGAGATACAGCGTCAGATCCTATCCAACGCCTCGCGCTATGTCCGTCCCGGCGGCGTGCTGATCTACTCTACCTGTACGGTGCTGCCGGAGGAGAACGAGGCAGTCACCGACGCATTTCTGGCACAACATCCTGATTTTGAACGGGAAAGCTTTGAGCTGCCCAAGCCCATCGGCCATGTGGACGGCCAGATCACCCTCTGGCCGCAGCGACACGGTACGGACGGTTTCTATATTTGCCGCATGCGGCGAAAAACCGAGGAAACAGCATGATAGATTTGAAATCCATGAACCGGGAGGAGCTTGCCGCCTATTTTCTCGAACTGGGTGAGCCGGCCTTTCGTGCCAAGCAGGTATTCTCCTGGCTCCATCGCGGCGCAACGTCCTTTGATGATATGAGCAATCTGTCAAAGGATCTGCGTCGCAAGCTGAACGAAAACTGCTATATCACGGCGCCGACGATTGCCCGCAAGCAGGTATCCGCTTTGGACGGCACCGTCAAATACCTCTGGCAGCTGCGGGACGGCAACTGCATTGAGACCGTCCTGATGCGCTATCACCACGGGAACACCGTGTGCATCTCCTCCCAGGTGGGCTGCCGGATGGGGTGTGCCTTCTGTGCATCCACGATTGCCGGGAAGGTGCGGGATCTGACGCCTTCTGAAATGCTGGATCAGGTTCTGTTCACCAGCCTCGATGCCTCGGAGCAGATTTCCAACATCGTTCTCATGGGCATCGGTGAGCCGCTGGATAATTTTGACAACGTTCTGAAATTTCTGGAACTTGTCAACCACCCGGACGGACTGAATATCGGCATGCGCCATATCAGCCTGTCCACCTGCGGTGTGATCCCCGGGATCCACCGTCTGGCGGAGCTTCGGCTGCAGCTGACCCTTTCGGTGTCGCTCCACGCGCCGGACAGCGAGACGCGCAGCCGGATCATGCCGGTAAACCGAGCCTATGATGTGGAGCAGCTATTTGACGCCTGTCACCGTTATTTTGCGGCCACGGGCAGGCGGATATCCTTCGAATACGCCATGATCGATGGGGTCAACGACCACGACTGGCAGGCCGATCTGATTGCAAAACGCATCCGTGGGATGCCCGGACACGTCAATTTGATCCCGCTGAACGATGTTGTCGAGAGTCCGTTCAAGCCCAGCAAGCGTATCGCAGCATTCCAAAAAAGACTGGAGTCCCACGGCATCACCGCCACAGTGCGGCGAAGCCTGGGCGGAGATATAGACGCATCCTGCGGCCAGCTGCGCCGCAAGGCCATGGAAGAAAAGGGGGGAGCGCATGAGATTCTGGGGAATCACTGACACCGGACTGGTGCGCGAAGAAAACCAGGACGCCTATTCGGTGAATGAAGTTGGTAAGTTTACTGTCGCTATTGTCTGTGACGGAATGGGCGGCACCAATGGCGGACGGCTGGCCAGCAGCATTGCCGTGCAAACCTATCAGGATCAGCTGGCGCATGCGCTGAGCGACAGCATGACCGCACAACAGATTGCACAGGCTTCCGCTTACTGTGTCTCACTGGCAAATGACGCGATCCGTCAGAAGGGCGCAGAGCTGCCCGGGTATGAGCGTATGGGCACCACGTTGGTATCTGCCGTTGCCTGGGATGAGGAGGCGCTCGTCACCAATATCGGTGACAGTCGGGCTTATCTCATTACCCGCGGGGGCATCACGCGGATCTCCAAAGATCACTCCGTGGTGGAAAACATGATCGACAACGGCGAGATCACGCCGGAGGCCGCCCGTCATCATCCAAAGCGCAATCTCATCACCCGTGCCCTTGGCCCGGAACATATTGCTCAGGCCGATACGTTCCCGGTGGAATGGAAGCAGGGAGATTTTCTGCTGCTCTGTTCCGACGGCCTTGTCAACACGGTTTCCGATCAGGAAATTCTCTTTGAGGTGATCCACAACGGGGAACCCGGCGATTGTTTGAACCGCCTTCTGGAACTGTCGCATCAGCGCGGAGCGCCGGACAATGTCACGGTTGTTCTGCTGATGAACATCTGACAGAACCCCGGAAGCATGTGAAAGGATCGAATACTATGGATCAATACATTGGAAAAATGCTGGATAATCGGTATGAGCTTCTGGAGCTCATCGGCCGGGGCGGCATGGCGAACGTATATAAGGCGAAATGTCATCGCCTGAACCGTCTTGTTGCCATTAAGATCCTCAAAAGCGACCTGGCGGACAGCGCCGAGTTCCGCCGTCGGTTCCACGATGAGTCTCTGGCCGTCGCGCAGCTGTCTCATGTCAATATCGTGTCTGTATACGATGTATCCCGCAGCGAGGATCTGGACTATATCGTCATGGAGCTTATTGACGGCATCACCCTCAAACAGTACATGGAGCGCCGCGGCAAGATGGACTGGCGCGAGGCCCTGCATTTCATCATCCAGATCATGCGCGGTCTCAGCCATGCCCACAGCAGAGGCATCATCCACCGCGACATCAAGCCCCAGAACATCATGGTGCTGCGCGACGGCAGTGTGAAGGTGGCTGATTTTGGCATTGCCTGTCTTGCCAACAGCCAAACGCTTACTCAGGAGGCGCTGGGCAGCGTACATTATATCTCGCCCGAGCAGGCACGCGGCGACCGGACAGACGCGCGTTCCGACATCTATTCCGCCGGCGTGGTACTCTATGAAATGCTCACCGGACGTCTGCCCTTTGAGGGAGACAGCGCCGTCTCTATTGCCATCCAGCACCTCAGCTCTGTTCCGCTCTCCCCCCGCGATCTTAACCCAGATGTGCCTGAAGCGCTGGAACTGATTACCATGAAGGCCATGAACCCCAGCCTGGATAAGCGTTATCCCTCTGCAGACGCCATGCTGGAGGATCTGGAGCGCTTCCGCAAGGATCCCAACGTGGATATGGAGTATATCCGTTCCCAGCTCAACGATCCCGGGCCTGTGGATGAACCCACCATGCCTATTTCCGTGGATGAGGACGGTTCGTTTTCAACACGTCGGAGCCGTCTTGCCGAAGAAGAGCAGGAGGACGGGCCCAACTGGAAAAGGATTGCGCTGATTGCGGTCGCCGTATTGCTCGCAATTCTTGGCATCGTATTTCTCTTCTTTGGTATCAGCAAGGGGCTAAAGAACCCAAATGGCATTTTGGGCATTACAAAGAGCGGGAATAATTCGGAAAAAACGCCTGAGTATTATACCGTCCCCAATCTCATCGGTCTCACGGTAGAGCAGGCAAACGAGCTTTCGGAGGTAAAGGGCATCTTCGAGGTACGCATCAGCGGCTCAAAGCCCGATCCCAACTATACGCCCGGCCAAATTCTTGAGCAGGATCCCGCGAAGGGGCTTAAGCGCAGCGCAAAAGGCGATCTTGTCATACAGGTCATCGTATGCATGGATGAGGATCGCCAGATCATGCCAAATCTGACAGGCACGGGATATCAGGAGGCCAAAGCAAGGCTTCTGAATATGAACTGGGATCTGGACATCAACGAGGAAAAGGAGTTTTCCGATACCGTCCCCGCCGGACAGGTCATCCGCACCACGCCAGGCGAGGGCGAGGAGCTCCAGCGCGGCGCCTATGTGCTGCTGATCACCAGCAAGGGCCCTGAAAAGAAAATGGTACAGGTCATCTCCTTCCTGGATCAGCCTCTGACCGACGCTGTCAGTCAGGCGGAGCAGCTCGGTCTTGAGGTAGGCGATCCCATCTATGAATTCAGCGACAAACCGGACGGCACCGTCATCGGCCAGAGCATCAATGTCAGCGAAGAGGTTGAAGAGGGCACGACGATCTATTTCACCGTCAGCCGCGTTGTCACTGTAACGGATTATACCGGCATGGAGATGAATGCTGCAGCGTCTGCCGCCAAGGATGCCGGCCTTGTCACAGGCTTTGTGTTCGAGGAGAGCGAAGAGGAACCCAACACGGTCATTCAGCAAAGCCTGGAGGTCGATTCGCAGGTTGCCGAGGGGACGATCATCGTCTTTACCATCAGCAAGGCCGTGGAAAAGACATATTCCGTTACATATATGGACGGGGACGGCACGATCTACACAGTTATTGATAACTTGCATATCGGTGAAAAGACTCCGGGGTATCAGCCACCACCAAAAGATGGGTACACATTTGTCGGCTGGTCACCCGACGTCACGCCCACGGTAAACGGAAATGATATCTATACGGCCCAGTGGGAGGCGAATTCCGAGCCGGAACCCGAACCGGAGCCGGAACCCGGCGGGGAGGAAGGCAATTGATCCGCGGCCGTATTGAAAAGGCGCTCAGCGGCTTCTACTACGTCCGAAACGGCGACGAGATGCTGCAGTGCCGTGCAAGAGGTAAATTCCGCCACCGGGGAATCACTCCGCTGGTGGGTGACTGGGCGCAGATCACTTCCAGCAGCCCCGGGGAGGGAGTGATCGAGCTTCTGGAGGAACGGCGCAATGAATTTACAAGGCCTGCCGTTGCCAACGTGGATCAGTTGGTTATCATTGCCTCCGGCGCCATCCCGGTAACGGATCCCTACCTGATCGACCGGATCTCTGCCATTGCCGCGCTGAAAGGCTGCCGTGTACTGCTGGTACTGAACAAGTCCGATCTGGATCGGGCGGATGACCTTTACGGGATCTACAGCGCCTCTGCCATCCCCGTGCTGCGCGTCAGCGCAGAGACAGGGGAGGGGATCGATACTCTTCGCGCTGCAATAGATGGCAAGTTGAATGCCTTTACAGGCAATTCCGGCGTTGGCAAGTCCAGTATTCTCAATGCGCTGCTGCCGGAGCTGGCTCTTCCGGTGGGAGAGGTCAGCAAGGCGCTGGGGCGCGGCAGACATACCACAAGACATGTGGAGCTGTACCCGCTGGGGAATGACACCTACGTCATCGACACGCCCGGCTTTTCCTCTTTTGACACGGCAGAACTGAACCTGGAGCTGAAGGAACGGCTGCCGGAGACCTTCCCGGAATTTGCGCCATATCTGGGGCAATGCCGGTTCCAGGGCTGCCGACACGTGAAGGAGAAGGGCTGCGCAGTTCTGGCGGCTGTAGCGGAGGGTAAGATCCCACGTCGCCGACATGAAAGCTATGTCAGGCTCAGCGAGGAACTGAAAGATCTGAAGGAATGGAATACGAAACCAGTGGGAGCAAGGTGACGCTCCCGCTGGTTTTTCATATAATGGGAGCAGAGGAGGGTCTTAAATGCGTAGGGGAGGCTTTGGGAAAACTCTCGGGATCTGCGCGCTGGGGTTGGGGCTTGGGATCCTGATCGCGGCCATTTTCCCGACGGGATTTCTGCTGTTTCTTGTATCATTTCTGCTGATCGGCTGCGGGCTGATCTGCCTGTGTGACAGGAGGTAACCATGAAGATCGTCGTATATAAGGCGCCGAAATTTTTGCGCGGATTGCTGCGCAGACTCTTTGGAATAAAGGAATAATTACCCTTTCTCTCTCATATGCTCCCAGCAAGTACTGGAAGAATGAGAGGGCAAAACAATGGATGAGCTTGATTTGAAGTTTCGGGATATCAGCAGCTGCGAAGCAGCGGAAGACCTGGTGGTAACCCACGAGGAATCCACGGAAACAGCCATTCCGGAATACTGTCCGGATCTGGCCCGTATTGTAGACACGGCAGGCCAGATCCGGATCCGGGATAAGTCGGTCAACGACGGGAAGCTGACCGTCAGCGGCAGCATCCGCGTAAGTGTGCTCTATACCTCCGAGGAGAGCGCGGGCCTTCGCACGTTGTCTCTGACGCTGCCGTTTTCCTGCAAGGTGGATGACAAGCGCGGCTGCCAAATGATTGCAGTGGACAGCAGATTATTGCTGCTGGAGGTGAAAATGCTGGGCTCCCGTAAGCTGTATGCCCGTGCGCTGCCGGAATTCCGGGTACGCGGCTGGCGCAAGGTATCACATCGCATTTGTGTGGGAGCAGGGGAGTGTGAGGGCCTGCAGGTCCGCCGCCGTCAGATTACCCTCCCGCTGATGACGGATGTTTGGGAACGTGAATGCAGCTTTGCTCAGGAGATCCCGCCGGAAAACGGGCAAAGTGAATCATGCGACCTGCTGCTGGATCGCACATTTCTTCGGATAAACAGCTGTCAGCAGTTCGGCAACAAGCTGGTGGTCAAAGGAGATGCCATTTTGTCGCTGCTTTGTCGTTCAGATACGTTGGAGTGCCGCCAGATGACACTGCCGTTTTCACAGATCATCGATGGCGAGGAACTGCCCGACGGTGCGGAATTCTGCTGCACAGCCCAGATCATGGAGCATGAGATCCATCCGGTGCGAACGGAGGCGGGAAACGGATTCGGCGTCACAGTGCGCATGATGCTGTTTTTCCAGACCTATACGCAATTTCCGGCGGACTTTGTTACCGATCTCTACAGCACCCGCTGTGAAATGCAGACGTGCCAGGAAGAAGCAGTCATAACTGTGGCCAGGCAGCCGGAGGAATTGCGCCGTGATGTGACGCAGCGGCTGGAAGGCGCAGGAGCCTTTGTTTATCTGACTGATGCGGACTGCACACAGGCTGAACTGGGCACTGCAGAGGGAGATCGTCCCGCATTGCACACCACAGTACATATGAAGATCCTCTATCTGGACGAATCCGGCACTCCTGTGATCGCCGAGCGCAGCGCCGAAGTCAGCGCAGAGCTGGGGCAGATCCCCACCTCATACCGCGTGAGCGTTGAGCCTGAAACGATGCAGCGCATGGGAAGCGGCTACGAGGTGCGCATCCCGGTCTCCTTCCGGCTGCATCAGGAAAGCACAGAAAACATGACAGCTGTCACTTCGGCACAGCTACTTGGGGAAATCGACAGATCGGCAACGCCCTCGTTGATTCTGCGTCGAATGGGGGAGGGGGAGACCCTGTGGGATCTGGCGAAACAGTGCCGCACAGAGGAGCAGGCCATTCTGGCTGCCAATGGATTGGAGCAGGAGAGCGACATCTCTGACCAGATGCTGTTGATCCCGAAGATCCGATAATCAAAAAAACACAGCACCGGCGTTTGTACGCCGGTGCTGTCATATTTACGCAAGCGGATCTGTAAGCCGGGTTCTGTCTTGACAGTCATCTATCTAGCCGCACCGTTGCCGATGCGATCAAGCCACCTCGGGAGCGGCCGGGCCAGCCTGTTGCTCCCATTGCGGTGTTGCTCCGGATAGAGTTTACAGCGTCGGACTGTCTCCAGTCGACGGGTGAGCTCTTACCTCACCTTTCCACCCTTACCGGTCCAAAGCCGGCGGTATCTCTCTGTTGCACTTGTCCTGAAGTCGCCTTCGGCGGGCGTTACCCGTTATCCTTGCCCTGTGGAGCCCGGACTTTCCTCATGGGCAGGCTTTCGCCTTACCCCCGCGACTGTCTGATCCACTTGCAGCGTTTATTCTATCCAATTTGGGAGGGAAAGTCAATGGGAATGGGCGGAGTTTTCGCCGGAAATCATTGAACTGCGCGGCAGATTGCGGTATAATATATAGGCAAAAATATGATTCGGAGGGATTCCTCGTGACATTGCGTGAATACTTGGATACGATCAAAAACCGCACCGTAGCCGTCATCGGCATCGGCGTCAGCAACACACCGCTTATTGAGCTGCTGGCGCGAAGCGGCATCGACGTGACGGCCTGCGACCGCAGAGACCGTGCCGCATTGGGCGATCAGGCCGCCGCCCTGGAGGCCATGGGCGTCAAGCTGCAGTTGGGAAATGACTATCTCGATCACCTGCACCACGATGTGATTTTCCGTACGCCGGGCCTTCGTCCCGACGTACCGCAGCTGCTGCGCGCCGTGGAGCAGGGAAGTGAGCTGACCTCGGAGATGGAGATATTCTTCCGTGTCTGTCCCTGTCCCATTATCGCCGTGACCGGTTCTGACGGTAAGACCACAACCACTACCATTATTGCCGAGCTGTTGAAGGCCGCCGGCAATATCGTTCATGTGGGCGGCAACATCGGCCACCCGCTGCTCTGCGAGGCAGGAGACATGCGTTCTACGGACTACGCAGTGCTGGAGCTCAGCTCCTTCCAGCTGATGACCATGACCTGCAGCCCCCACATCGCTGTCATTACCAATCTTGCGCCCAATCATCTGGACGTTCACCGCGATATGTCGGAGTATGTCGCCGCCAAGGAAAATATTTTCCGCTACCAAAACGAGGAGGATATCGCCGTATTCAACCGCGATAATGCCATTACCCGCGAGCAGGCGCAGCGCGCCAACGGCCGCGCCCGCTATTTCAGCCGCAGGGAGGAACTGTCTGACGGCGTGTTCCTGCGCGGTGAGGATATTATCAGCCGCCATGACGGGCAGGAACGCCGCATCATGTCCACTGCTGATATCAAGCTCCCCGGCGTACACAACGTGGAAAACTATATGGCTGCCATCGCTGCGGTGGACGGTCTGGTGCCCGACGAGGTGATCGTGGACTTCGCCCGCAATTTCGGCGGCGTGGAGCACCGGATCGAGCTGGTACGCACCTGGCACGGCGTCCGGTTCTACAACGATTCCATCGCTTCCAGTCCCAGCCGCACCATTGCCGGTCTTCGTTCCTTCCCGGAGAAGGTGATCCTCATCGCCGGCGGCTACGATAAGCACATCCCCTTTGATGTGCTCGGCCCGGAGATCGTGGAGCACGTGAAGCTGCTGGTGCTCTGCGGCGCCACAGAGGACAAGATCGAAGCCGCTGTCAAAGCCGCTCCCGGTTACACCGACGGCTGTCCGGAGATCATCCATGCAGCGCCCTTTGAGACGGCTGTACTGGCCGCCCGCGGCAAGGCTTTGCCTGGCGATGTGGTCACGCTGTCACCCGCCTGCGCCGCCTTCGATCAGTTCAAGAACTTCATGGAGCGCGGCAAGACCTTCAAGGCCATCGTCAACAGCTGGGAGGAATAAATCAACCGTTCCGGCATATGCTCCATGGGGGTGTATGCCATGAGCAGACTGCGCTATATGCGCCTTTCACTGCGAAAACGGATCCTCGCCTGGCTCATTGCGGTCACAGCTATCATTATTGTGTTTTGTCTGATCGCCGTGGTTCATATGAAGCCGATTCTCACAAGCCTGGCTGTAGCGCGTGTCAACAACATCGTCAACCGCATCGTCGTGGCCGCTGTGACCGACGCCGTCAACAGCGGGCTGATCAACTACGACGCCCTTGTGACGCTGGAAAAGGATTCGGATGGCCGCGTAACGGCGCTGCGCAGCAACATGAGTGAAGTCAACCGTCTCCAGTCCATCATCACGGATGACATCCTGCGCCGTCTGGGGGAGGTTTCCACATCGGAGCTGTCCATTCCCATCGGCTCGCTGACGGGCTCTGCGCTGCTGGCCGGACGCGGCCCCGGTATCGGCATCCGGATGCAGGCCGCAGGTTCCACTTCCGCTGCCTTTCGCAACGATTTCAGCGCCGCCGGCATCAATCAAACAAAGCACCTTATCGTACTTCGAATTGACGTCTATATGGGCGTCCTGCTGCCGGGTTTTACCACGTCCACCCGGGTCTCCAACGAGATTTCTGTTGCGGAAACGGTGATCGTAGGCAGCGTTCCCCAGAATTACACCAGTTTCAGCACACTTCCTTCCGATTTGGAAAAATACGCACAGGATTACATCATGAATAACGGGTGATAACATGACTTATCAAGAGGAAATGAAGCGTTTGCGCGACGAGCTCAACGAACACGGCTACCGCTACTACGTGCAGGACGCGCCTACCATTTCGGATTACGAATATGATCATATGTTGCGCCGGTTGGAGGATCTGGAGCGGGAGCATCCCGAGGAGATCACAACCGATTCTCCCACCCAGCGGGTAGGCGGCCCGGCTTTAAGCCAGTTTGAGCCGGTGGAGCACCCTGTTCCGCTGGAGAGCCTGCAGGACGTGTTCAACGCCGACGAGGTGCGGGAATTTCTGGATCGGCTCCACGATACGCTGCCCCGCGCGGAGTACAGTGTAGAGCCCAAGGTGGACGGTCTCTCCGTGGCGCTGGAGTACCGGGACGGCGTATTCGTCCGCGGCGCCACCCGGGGCGACGGCAGGGTAGGGGAGGACGTCACGGAAAATCTGCGCACTATCCGCTCCATCCCTATGGTGCTGCCGGAAAAGCTGCCTCGCCTTATCGTCCGGGGTGAGGTTTATATGTCACGCAAGGTGTTTGAGGAGATCAACGCCCAACGGGAGATCGAGGGAAAACCACTGATGGCCAATCCCCGCAACGCTGCCGCCGGTTCCCTGCGGCAGCTGGACCCGAAGATCGCCTCGCAGCGGCGGCTGGACATTGCCGTGTTTAACCTCCAACTGGCCGAGGGCAGGGCATTCACCACACACACCGAGACCATAGACTATCTGGCCTCCCAGAATTTCAAAGTCATTCCCTGTGCCCGTCTCTCCGCGCCGGATGAGATTCAGCGCGAGATCGACCGCCTTGGAGACGAGCGGATGGCATTTCCCTTCGATATCGACGGCGCAGTCATCAAGGTAAACAATCTTCAGGACCGCACCGTACTGGGCAGCACGGCCAAATGTCCCAAGTGGGCCATAGCCTACAAATATCCGCCGGAGCAAAAGGCTTCCGTGCTGAAGGATATCGTCGTTCAGGTGGGCCGCACGGGTGTTTTGACGCCCAAGGCTGTTCTGGAGCCTGTCCGTCTGGCAGGCACTACCGTCACCTATGCGACACTTCACAATCAGGATTTCATATCAGAGAAGGATATTCGCATCGGCGACACTGTCATCGTCCAGAAGGCCGGAGAGATCATCCCGGAGATCGTGGAGGTCGTTGCGGACAAACGTCCTGATGGCACCGTACCGTTCCGGCTGCCGGATCACTGTCCCGTGTGCGGCGCGCCGGTTTCCCGCGACCCGGACGGTGCGGCGATCCGGTGCACCGGCGCCGAGTGTCCCGCCCAGCGTCTGCGGAATCTGACCCACTTTGCCTCCCGCAACGCTATGGATATCGATGGCCTCGGTCCGGCTGTGCTGAATCAATTGATTGAGGCCGGACTGGTCAAAACTGCCGCAGATCTCTATACGCTCCAGGCACAGGACATCGCCCAACTGGATCGTATGGGTGAAAAATCCGCCCAAAACGCGGTGGACGCCATCGCAGCGTCCAGGGAGAGCGACCTCTGGCGTCTTATCAACGCTCTTGGCATCCGGCAGGTAGGCGATAAGGCCGCCAAGGTACTGGCCAGTCATTTCAGGACCTTTGATGCGCTCTCTCAAGCATCTATTGACGAACTGACCGCCATTGACGATGTTGGGCCAATCACGGCTGACTATATCCGGCAGTGGATGGACGATCCCCAGTCGAAGGATCTGATCGAACGTCTGCGCGCGGTCGGGGTCAATATGACGTGTAAAGAGGAAGTCCTTGACAGCCGTCTTGCCGGAATGACTTTTGTTCTGACCGGCGCGCTGGAACGATTCACCCGCGACGAGGCAGGGGAGATGATCGAGAAGAGAGGCGGCAAAATCTCCGGTTCTGTCTCTAAAAAGACCACCTACGTGGTGGCCGGTGAAAATGCCGGCAGCAAGCTGCGCAAGGCGAAGGAGTTGGGAATTCCTGTGCTGACGGAGGAGGAATTCCTGGAGCTGCTGAAATAATACTCTTGCCAACCGCGCCTGCCTTTGATACAATTTTTGAAACGGAAAGGGGAGGGGATCACCTGTGCTGCTGGCTATCGATGTGGGTAACTCCAATATTTCTGTCGGCCTGTTCGGAGAAAATCGGGAACTGAAGTTTCTTTCATCCATTGACACGGACGGCCGAAAGACGGCGGATCAGATCAGCATCGATCTGATGAATATCTTTTCGCTCTATCACTACGACCTCTCCGACGTTACCGGAGCAATCTTTTCCAGCGTGGTTCCCGCCATGAATTTTATGATGTCCAAGGCGCTGACCCGTCTGCTGGGAAAGACACCCATGGAGGTAGGTCCCGGCATTCGCACAGGCTTGAACATTCGCATGGAGACCCACAACCGTTTGGGAGCCGATCTGGTGGCGGATGCCGTGTCCGCTCTGGTGAAGTATCCTGCTCCTATTGTTCTCATCGACATGGGCACCGCCACCACCGTCTCTTATATCTCATCCAAAAAGACCTACGAGGGCGGCTTGATGTTTCCTGGCGTCTATCTCTCGCTGGATGCTCTTTCCGCCAACGCTGCGCAGCTTCCCCACGTCTCACTGCAGCACCCCAAGAACCTCATCGGAAAGAACACCGAGGACTGCATGAAAAACGGTATCGTGTACGGTATGGCCGGCATGCTGGATGGGATCATCGACCGCATTCGCGACACACTGCCGCCCGATGAATCGCCCACAGTTGTGGCCACCGGCACACCGGCGCCTGTCATCGTCCGCTATTGCCGCAATGAGATCATCTACGACAAATTCCTGCTGATGGAGGGGCTCTGGGAAATCTATCAGCGCAACAAATGATGAAAACCGCCGCAGGGCAACTCCTGCGGCGGTTTTATTGTTCATTGAGCTTACTTTGCCAGGATCTTCTTCAGATGGCAGAAGCGGGGGAGGGAGTCCACCTTCGGCAGATCGGGCTCTCCCTGGATCAGGGGCAGAGCGTATTCGATAAACTGATGGTTCACCCCGTTGCCGGCCTCGTTGATCCACTCGCGGGGGATCTTCTTCTCCACGTTGGCAACCTCCATCAGGGGGATCAGCTTGGTCTTGCAGCGGTATTTGCCGTCCTGCATGACGCGCTCAAAGCCGATCATGCGGCCGTTGATGCCGTTGATGGCGTTCTCCACAGCGGCCTTGCCCGCCATGAAGGACTCCTCAATGTCGGTCAGAGAGGCCAGATGTGCGCCGCAGCGCTGCAGCAGGTTGAGCTCAATGCCGCGTACCTTGGCGCCGGTCTCCTCCTTGAGAACCTGGGCCAGAATGGCAGCCAGACCGCCCAGCTGGGCATGGCCGAAGCCATCCGTAGCGGCCACCTTGGCTTCGGAGACGAAGTCGCCGTCCTCGTAGTGGATACCCTCGGACACGGCCACCAGGCAGTTTCCCTTCTCGGCGTAGATCCGCTTCACGTCTTCAATGAAGGCGGGCATGCTGAAGTTGGTTTCCGGCAGATAGATGAGGTCGGGTCCGGCGCCGTACTCGCTGGCCAGAGCGGCGGAGGCGGCCAGCCAGCCGGCGTGGCGGCCCATGATTTCCATGACAACGATCATGCCGGTATCATAGACCCGGGCGTCCTGATAGACCTCCATCATGGAGGTGGCGATATACTTGGCGGCAGAGCCGAAGCCGGGGCAGTGATCGGTGCCGAACAGATCATTGTCGATGGTCTTGGGCACACCCATAACGCGGCACTCATAGCCCACGGACTGCATGTAGGTGTTGATCTTGTTGCAGGTATCCATGGAGTCGTTACCGCCGTTGTAGAAGAAATAACGGACGTTGTGTTTCTTGAAGACCTCCAGAATCCGCTTATAATCGGTGTCGTCCTTGGCAGGATCTGCGATCTTGTAGCGGCAGGAGCCCAGGGCAGAGGAGGGGGTGTACTTCATCAGCCGCAGCTCCTCGGGATCCTCCAGACCCATGTCAAACAAACGGTCGTTGAGCACGCCCTTGATGCCGTGCTCGGCACCCAGCACCTGGGTGATGACGCCGGATTTCAGTGCCGTGTCGATGACGCCGTACGCGCTGGCGTTGATGACGGAAGTGGGGCCGCCGGACTGGCCAATGATGCAAGCGCCTCTCAGTTCTCTCATAGGTTTTACCTCCCAACGGATTTGGTGACGCGCCGATGGCGCCGATATGCTCTACCCGATATTTTACCATGAGTTTTTTCCTCTGTAAACCGCTTTCTACTTGCAAAGCGGGAAAAATATGATACAATAGAGGATAGAAAAAACTTGTACCAATCATTCCGTACAAAATATATTGTGAAGGAGAATGACTATGCCACTGGTAACATCCAAGGAAATGTTCGAGAAGGCCTACAACGGCGGTTACGCCATTGGTGCCTTCAATGTCAACAACATGGAGATCGTGCAGGGCATCACCGAGGCCGCCGCCGATTTGAAGGCGCCGCTGATCCTGCAGGTATCCAAGGGCGCACGGGCCTATGCCAACCACACCTATCTTATGAAGCTGGTGGAGGCTGCCGTCATCGAGACCGGTCTGCCCATCGTGCTGCATCTGGATCACGGCGACAGCTTTGAGACCTGCAAGAGCTGCATCGACGGCGGTTTTACCTCCGTTATGATCGACGCCTCCTCCAAGCCTTTCGAGGAGAACATTGCCATCACCCGTCAAGTGGTGGAGTACGCCCACGACCGCGGCGTCGTCGTCGAGGCAGAGCTGGGCACGCTGGCCGGCGTGGAGGACGAGGTGAAGGTCTCCGCTGCGGATTCCTCCTACACCCGCCCGGAAGAGGTGGAGGAGTTTGTCTCCCGCACGGGCTGCGACTCTCTGGCCATTGCCATCGGCACCAGCCACGGCGCTTATAAGTTCACCGCCGCCCAGTGCACCCGCAATGAAAAGGGCATCCTGGTGCCGCCTCCCCTGCGTTTTGACGTGCTGGAGGAGGTCTCCAAGCGCCTGCCCGGCTTCCCCATCGTGCTGCACGGCTCTTCCTCCGTGCCCCAGGAGTTCGTGAAGATGATCAACGAGAACGGCGGCAACATGCCTGACGCCGTGGGCATCCCCGAAGAGCAGCTGCGCAAGGCGGCCTCCATGTCCGTCTGCAAGATCAACATCGACTCCGATCTGCGCCTGGCTATGACCGCCACCATTCGCAAGTACTTTGTGGAGCATCCGGATCACTTTGATCCCCGTCAGTATCTCAAGCCCGCACGCGCCGCCATCAAGGCCATGGTGGCCCATAAGATCGTGGACGTGCTGGGCTGCGACGGCAAGGCTTTCTAAAAAGATATAAACAGCAAAAGGGGCTGTTGCAAAATGCCCCCCGTCATTCCGAAGAAAATGCCGCCTGTCAGGCGGCATTTTCTTCGGAATCCGTCCTTTTCAGCAGGAAATTGCGGATTGCCACGGCCCAGTTGGGGCCTCGCAATGACAAGAATGGCCGTTTTGCAACAGCTCCTTTTATTCAATTCAGCCTCTCAACAGATTCAGCAGCGCATTCAGAATACCGCCGCCGCTGTTGCTGTTCTGTCCGTTTGCAGGCTTTTTCTTCTTTTTCTTTTTGCCGCTGGCCGTAGTGGTCGCAGTCTGGTTCGTCTCGGCTCCCAGCAGGCCGCCCAGCAGACTGCCTACATCCATATTGCCCAGAAGCGACGCTGCCATGGTTCCGATCAGTGCCGCGTTCGTACCCCCATTTCCGGACCCCAGCTGCTGGCCCAGCAGAGTCATCAACAGGGGAGCGACAGCGGAGAGGATGTTGTTCGTTTTCTTCTTGCTGACGCCGGCTTCCTTGGCAATACCGGCTACAGCATTGGTGCCCAGAAGGTGGCTCACTATTTTGCCGCCATCGGTCAGATCCACACCCTGCAGAAAGATACCGATGTTACTGGCGTCTGCCTTGCCGTGGTTCAGCAATGCGTTGGCAAAACCGGCGGAGGTAGCGCTGTTCTGGCTCTGCTCTTTGGCGCCGTTGAGCAGGAGGGGAAGGGCGGCGTTGAGAACGCTGGAGGCTTCCTTCTGGCTGGTGTTGGTGCTCTGACTGATACCGCTGACTGTGGCGCTGCTCAGCAGCGTACTGACGAGAGAATTCATATCCATATACATTCACTCCATTTCCTGAAACGGTGGCGCTCGTACCACATTGATTATAGGACACTTTGGTGAAAAATGTCAATGCGGTGCAGAAAAAAGTATTGTATATAGGCGAAAATGTTGTATAATGAAGCCAAGGAACCCACAAAATCGTGTGTTAATAGGGAGGTATTCACATGGCAGAAAAGAAGAAACACAATATCGTCTCCGCCAGCTCCGGTCAGGCTGCCAAGCCCGCCGCCGGAAAGAAGCCCACTGTACAGCAGGCGGCTCCCGTTGGCAATGCCACCGGCCTGCGGATCGGTGCCATCGTTCTCTGGGTACTGGCTATCGCCTTTGAGGTGCTGGCGATTCTGGTTGTACTTGGTAAGGTAAACTTCAGCTTTATCCCCAGCATCTGGCAGCTCATCATTCTGCTTGTTCTGGATCTGGCCTGCGTCATCATCGGCGCGCAGCTCTGGAAAAAAGCCAATCACATCAAGCCGGCATCGGAGAAGAATCCGCTGACCTTCTGGCTCTGGAACAACATGGGCGTCATCGTGTGCGTTGTTGCTTTCCTGCCCATTATTATCATCCTGCTGACCAATAAGGATCTTGACAAGAAGACGAAGGCAATTGCCACCGTGGTAGCGGTCATCGCTCTCCTGATCGGCGGACTGGCCAGCTATGACTGGAATCCCGTGTCTGAGGAACAGCAGCAGGCCGCCATCCAGGCCATTGACGGCAACGTGTATTGGGCTCCCTTCGGCAAGGTCTATCACACCCACGAGGATTGCGGTGCGCTGAACCACACCGATACCCTGACTGAGGGCAGTGTTGAGCAGGCCATTGCCGCCGGCCGCACCCGTCTTTGCTCCTTCTGCGCCAAGCGCGACGATATCACCGGCGTTGTAACCGATGATAGAGATGTCGGTGAAAATGTGGTGGAAAATGAGACTCCGACCGAGCAAAACTCTGACACAGACGTGGATCCCGCAGCATAACAAGTGAATTTAGCATCAAAGGAGCCTGAAATCGATGATTTCAGGCTCCTTCATTTTGCAACAAATCAAGACAGGGAAGGGGTATATCAAAGCGTTTCCTTGATCTTCGCGGCGATCTGATCCGCTGTGAGGCCGTACTCCCGCAGGACGTCAGCCGCCTTGCCGGACTGGCCGAACTGATCGTTGACGCCGATCTTGCGGAACTTGCAGCTGACCTTGCCCATGAGCACGTCGGCCACGGCGTCTCCCAGGCCGCCGATGACGCTGTGCTCTTCCACGGTAATGACATTGCCGCACTTGGTGGCAAATTCGGTCACACAGGCCGCGTCAATGGGCTTGATGGTGTGGACGTTGATGACGCTGATTTCAATGCCTTCTGCGGCAAGCAGCTTTGCCGCCTCCAGCGTCTCGTTGACCATCAGACCGCAGGCAAACACGGCGGCGTCCTTGCCCTGGCGCAGCACGTTGGCCTTGCCGATCTCGAAGGGGTAGTCCTCCTCAAACACCGGGGTAGCCAGACGGGCCAGACGCATATAGGCGGGACCCTTGAACTCCGCCAGCGCCAGCGTGGCCTTCCGGGCCTCCTTGGCGTCGGCGGGGACGATGACGGTCATGCCGGGAATCAGACGCATCAGGCCGATATCCTCGATCGCCTGGTGGCTGCCGCCGTCCTCGCCAACGGAAACGCCGGCGTGGGAACAGCAGATCTTTACGTTGAATTTGGGGTAGGCGATGGAATTGCGGATCTGCTCATAGGCACGGCCTGCGCCAAACAGGGCGAAAGTGGAGCAGAAGGGAACAAGGCCCATAGTGGACAGACCTGCGCCGATATTCATCATGTTGGCCTCGGCAATGCCGCAGTCGAAGAAGCGGTCGGGATAGGCCGCCTTGAAATGCTTGGTCATGGTGGCACCGGCCAGATCGGCGTCCAGCACGACGACCTTCTCGTTAGCGGCGCCCAGCTCTACCAGAGCCTTGCCGTAGGCTTCACGGGTTGCAATCTTCTCACTCATGGCTCAGTCCTCCAATTCCTTCAGGGCCTGCTCACGCTGCTCGGCGTTTGGCGCCTTGCCATGCCAGCCCACCTGATTCTCCATAAACGATACGCCCTTGCCCTTGACCGTGTGGGCCAAAATGCACTTGGGCTTGCCGGACACCGGTGTGCTCAAAGCCTCCTCGATGGCGTCCAGATCGTGGCCGTCGATCTCAAAGACCTCGAAGCCGAAGGCGCGCAGCTTAGCGGGCAGGTCGCCCAGAGACATGACCTCGTCGTTGGTGCCGTCGATCTGCAGACCGTTGTTGTCGATGATGACCGTCAGGTTGTCCAGCTTATGGTGAGCGGCCGCCATAAAGGCCTCCCAGATCTGACCCTCCTGGCACTCGCCGTCGCCCAGCAAAGCGTAGACCTTGGTGTCCTTGCCCTGGATTCTGGCGCCCAGCGCCATGCCCACGGCGATGGAGCAACCCTGGCCCAGGGAGCCGGTAGAGGCGTCCACACCGGGCACCTTCTTGCAGTCGGGATGGCCCTGCAGGATGGAGTGGAGCTGCCGGAAATTGGTGAATTCATCCCGGCTGATAAAGCCCATCTCCGCCAGCACGCCGTAATAGCAGGGTGCAGCATGACCCTTGCTCAGTACGAAGCGATCGCGGTTCGGATCATCCGGATTCCTGGGATCCACCCGCATGTGGTTGAAGAAAACGCTGGTGAGAAGCTCCACCGCGGACAGAGATCCGCCGGGGTGACCGCTGCCGGCATTGGCCGTCATCTCGATGATGTCACGGCGCACCTGCCTGCAAATCTTGGTAAGCTCAATGGTGTTCATATTGTCCTCCGCTCCTTTGTATTCTATATATAAAGATAAAGCAACTAATGTGGAATGTCAATCATGGCGCTCCGGATCCTTCGGCTGGTTCTTCTGCCGGACATGGGAGAGGGGATTGGCTCTTGCGGCGACCCGCAGCGCCTCATTGTCAATGTGTGTGTAGATCTCCGTGGTGTTTAAATGCTCGTGTCCCAATACCTCCTGTACGGCTTTGACGTCTACGCCGTTTTGCAGCATCAGCGTTGCGGCGGTGTGCCGCAGCTTATGGGCAGAATACTGGCTGCTGTCCAGACCGGCGGCAGAGAGATACTTCTTGACAAGGGAGTGGACAGTAGCGCGGCTGATTCGCCTGTTCTGACCGGACAGGAACAGTGCCTCCTGATCGCGGCCGGAAATGGGACGCCGGACGGCCAGATACGCTGTCAGCGCCTCCTGGCAGGCCTGGTTAAGATATACAGTGCGCTCTTTATTTCCTTTGCCCAGCACACGCACTGCATCGCCGTGAATATCTCCTTTATTGAGGCCGATCAGCTCCGAGATACGCAGGCCGCAGTTCAAAAACAGTGTTAGAATGCAGTAATCCCGTTCTCGATGAGGCCCATCCACGGACTCCAGAAGGGAAAGGGACTCATCCAGCGTCAGATAGCGGGGAAGTGACTTCCTTGTCTTCGGTGTATCGATATCTTTACAGGGATTTTCCTCCAATAAGTGCCGTTTGTTGCAAATATAGTTAAAAAAAGAGCGTATAGTGGCAAGTTTACGCGCTCTGGACGCAGAATTCAGACCCTTGTTAATATTTTCACTATTATGATGAGTGATACGATCCCGGCTGAGATAGGTCATATAACTGTAGATATCAGTCATGGTGATGGAAGAGATCAGCGGCAGATCAACGTCCAGAATAGAAATCTCGTTCAGTGGCTTGTCCGCCAGCGACGGATCCCGGATCCATTTGATATAGCGAAAGAAATTGCGCAAATCCAGAAAATACTCATCCACGGTACGGCTGGAGTGTGCCTTGATGGTCTCATGATAAGAAAGAAAGTCCAGCAGAAGTTGGGGTGACTCTGTACGATAATTTGTAGCCATAGTACTGTATCAGGAAATACACTGGAGAGAGATTTGTGAAAAGATCAAATGACACAATCAGTAACAGCTGCAGCGCTTCAGCAAAGGACCCGCCGGGTATGATCAATTCACCGAGCCGGACGGATCTTTTGCGTTTGCTGAAATTAGCACAAAAGGGGTTTTCAAGCCCAAATATACCGTTTCCCCCTGCTCCTATTTCAACAAAATTTTTATTTTGTTGAATTTTGTATATCTCCGGAAAACCTCCTCTCTCATGAAGAAGATAGAGAATTAATATAATCTCGCAGTACACAATTTGGGAACCTATTTAGAACGATCTGGTCAAAACTGATCTCAGATTTTCTCCAAGTCTTTTTGAAATCGCTCCACAGCAGCCTTGATTTTTGCGAGCTGTTTTTGTTCTGTTTTATCAATTTTGCCGTCATCCTTCTGCGCAGCCAACTCACATGATCTTTGAAACGTATTCAGATATAGAATCATGTTTCTGATCTGTATTTCAATGTATGTGTTCATTTGACACATCTCCTTCGAATACTTACTACCTCTTATATATTCTATTTCATGAATACCGATGAACTGCGCATAATAAACGGCAAGGAGCGTGAGAATCGTGAATTATATCCCCTGTACGGACAACTGTCAATTTCAGGTGGACGGCATGTGTACGTTGGATCACTGCGCCGCGCCGGGTCAACCCAGTCAGGCGCATCCCTGCGTCCATTATCAGCCCGTCAGCTCTTCGCCAGGAGCTGCAGAGCTTGCGCGATATTGTGCACCGGCAGCAACGCCAGATGGGACATCTCCTTGATCTCACGGGCGCGATTGGCCGGGACGATGCACTTGGTGAAGCCAAGCCGCTCGATCTCCGACAGACGCTGCTCCAGATGGCTGATGCTTCGCACCTCTCCGGAGAGGCCCACCTCCCCTATCGCCGCCATATCACCGGGTACGGGCTTGTCCAGATAGCTGGAGGCAATGGCTACCACTGCCGCCAGATCGGCGGCAGGCTCCTCCAACGTCAGTCCGCCAATGATATTCAAGTAGGCGTCACACTGGGAGACCTTCAGACTCCCCCGTTTCTCCAGCACGGCCAGCAGCATGGCGGCTCTGTTGTAGTCAAAGCCATTGCTGCTGCGCAGAGGTCTTACCCCACTGGCGGGAGCAATCAGCGCCTGCACCTCTGCCAGAATTGGCCGGGCGCCTTCCATCACACAGGTCACACAGGTGCCGGGCGCGTCCTTGGGACGGCCGGAGAGCAGCATCTCCGAGGGGTTTTCCACCTCCTTGAGACCCTGATCCAGCATCTCAAATACGCCGATCTCATTGGTGGCGCCAAACCTGTTTTTGGCGGCGCGCAGGATACGGTACGACATGTGCTGGTCGCCCTCAAAGTAAAGCACGCAGTCCACCATGTGCTCCAGAACCTTGGGACCGGCAATGGAACCTTCCTTATTCACATGGCCGATGACAAAAACAGTGATCCCCTGCCCTTTTGCCAGATGCATCAGTGCCATGGTGCAGTCCTTTACCTGTCCCACGCCGCCTGCAGGCGAATCGAGTTCCTCGTTATAAAGCGTTTGTATGGAGTCAATAATCAGCACGTCGGGCTTTTCCTCTTCCACGCAGGCCAGAATATCACCCAGACATGTTTCGGACAGCACATATAGATTGTTGTTCTCCACGTGAAGTCGCTGTGCGCGCATTTTCAGCTGATGGGCAGACTCCTCGCCGGATACATACAGCACCTTGGCAAATTCTCCCAGCTGCTTGCAGATTTGCAGCATCAAGGTGGATTTGCCGATACCGGGGGCGCCGCCCACCAGCACCAGCGATCCCTTTACCGCACCGCCGCCCAGCACGCGATCCAGCTCTCCCATGCCGGTAGAAAAGCGGATTTCATCTGATGTATCAAGTTCTGTAATGCTGTTAGCCTTTACAGTCTTTATCCGAGCCGGACGGCTGCCTCCCTTTGCAGGACGCTCCGCCGCCTGCTCCACTATGGAGTTCCAGGCGCCGCAGCTGGGACAGCGTCCCGCCCAACGGGGTGTTTCATTTCCGCACTCTGTGCAGAAGAAAACAGTTTTAGCCTTCATGTACCGTTCCTCTTTCATCTTTTGAGAATTGACCGATACCGGCAGCAATGGCCACCGCCAGGCGCGTTTGATAGGCGCTCTGCTGCAGCTGTCGGCTCTCCTCCGGATTGCTCATAAAACCGCACTCCACCAGAATGGCCGGGTGTTTTGATTCTTTCATCAGGTAGATGGTGCTGTCAATGGGGGTAACCGGACGTTCCTCACCGCCATTTACAGCCAGATTCATGGTCTTCTGCACCGATTCTGCTGCCTGACGTGACGGAAGAACGGTGTTGTAAAACACCTTTGCACCGTGGACGCGCGGATGATTGGGCAAGCTGTTCTGGTGTATGCTGATCACAAAGGCATTCTCCTGCTCATTGATCAGTGCGACCCGGTTTTTGAGATCGGACACCTTCTTTTCCCGGAGCGTCGCAGCATCCGGTGAGTAGACGGCGTCCTCCCCTTCCCTCGTCAATAATACGTCATACCCCAGGAATACCATCAGGTCGTCCAGCTTCCTCGTGATCTGCAGATTGATTCCGCTCTCGGGGACACCGTCCGCCGATACGGCTCCGCCGTCCTCTCCGCCGTGCCCGGCGTCAATGATCACCGTCGGGTCATGTTGCATTGCCTCTGCAGATACAGGGCAGCTGGAAACCGCCAGGAATACGCACAGAACCAGCATCAGTTTCGATCGAATACGCATAGGACACTCCCCTCCTCGGGTCAGCCTATGCTGCCTTTATATCCACTATGATTATAGCATATCGAACAGGCAAAAAAAAGACCTCCGAGGAAATTCGGAGGTCTTTTTGACACTTTACCGGTCGAAGGACGGGTTGATGAAATAGATGTTCTTTTGATCCATCCGTTCCTTGGCAAGGCGCAGGCCTTCTCCAAATCGCTGGAAATGGACGATCTCACGGGCACGTAGGAACTTAATGGCGTCATTTACGTCCGGATCATCACTGAGCCGCAGAATGTTGTCGTAGGTAACACGGGCCTTCTGCTCAGCTGCCAGGTCCTCCGTCAGATCCGCGATCAAGTCACCCTTGACCTGCATGGACGCTGCGCTCCAGGGGAAGCCGGAGGCGGCAGTGGGATAGACGCCTGCGGTATGATCTACGAAGTAGGCGTCAAAACCGGCGGTGCGGATGTCGTCCTCGGAAAGATTCCGCGTCAACTGATGCACGATGGCGCCGATCATCTCCAGATGACCCAGCTCCTCGGTGCCGATGTCGGTAAGCAGGCCTTTCAGCTCCGGATAGGGCATGGAATAACGCTGGCTCAGATAGCGCAGCGACGCGCCAAGCTCCCCGTCAGGCCCGCCGTACTGACTGATGATCACAGCCGCCAGCTTGGGGTTGGGGGTGGCAATGTTGACCGGGTACTGCAGCTTTTTCTCATAAATAAACATCAGTCATTGCCTCCTCTTTCCCAGGGCCACGGATCATCCAGCCAACGGAATCCGCCCTCGGTGCAATCCGTCATCTTCAGCGGACCGTAGTTCTCCACATATTTCTGCCGGCCTTCCCTGGCCAGCTTCACGTAGGACCGGAACAGCTGCAGCGCATCCTCGTCGTCCCTGTGGGTATCCAGATAGAGGCCCAGCTCCTTGATGGCAAAATCCAGAGCCATCAGCTCAGACAGGGCGGTACTGGTGGACGGGAAACGGGTCTCCAGATCCCGGTGGAACGGAAGATTCAGTCCCGGGAACAGCGTGCCCTCCCGCAGAGCCTCCTGCTGCCCGTAGCGCCGTGTGTTTTCCGGCTGCATGGCGATAAAGGGAAAGACCATGGCGGCGCAGCGGCCGGGCAGACAACCATTGCCGTTGTCACAGCCGTTCTGGCCGTTATCATTGCCGTTCATACCGTTCATCCGCCGGGAATCGTTGTCATTCAGATCCAGCATGGCATCGTTCATATCCGCGGCAAGCGAAGCCATGGAATTGCCCCTCATCATCCGTGTGTTTTCTGAGTACAATGTGCGTTCCTCCTTCGAATTGCTCGCCGCTCTCGCGGTCATCCCATTCTATGAGAATGCACCTGAAACGGTCACAGGCAAAAAGGATGGCAGGCCACGCGGCCTGCCATCCTTTCAGCTTGTCAAAAAAGCGGCTTTGCCGCTTTTTTGACAAGCTGAGGCGTTTTCCGAACTTTCTAAAAAGTTCGGAAAACGGGGATTAAAAAGCTGAAAGACACCCCTGATGGGTTTCTTTCAGACTATCTTCCTTTCCGTCGCACAACGCCTTTGGGACTTTTTTGACAGTCTGAAAAGGATGGCAGGCCACGCGGCCTGCCATCCTTTTCCTTTTCATGCATGATTACTCGTTGTCCCAGTTATGCCAGACGTTCTGCACGTCCTCGTTTTCCTCCAGCATATCCAGAAGCTTTTCCATGTTCTTCACATCGTCGGGATCGGTCATGGTAACATAGTTCTGGGGAACCATCTCAATATCGGCGCTGACAAAGGTATAGCCCTTCCCTTCCAGCGCAGCAACAACCTCGTTGAAGCTGTCGGGATCGGTGGTGACCTCAAATACAGGACCGTCTGCCTCGAAGTCGGCGGCGCCGGCCTCCAAAGCGTCCATCATCACAGCGTCCTCATCCAGTTCCTCGTCCTCGTTGCTGATGACGATAACGCCCTTGCGGTCAAAGGACCAGCTGACGCAGCCCTGAGCGCCCATACCTTTGCCGAACTTATCGAAATAATGGCGAACTTCGGGAGCGGTGCGCTGGCGGTTGTCGGTCAGCGCCTCCACGATGACAGCCACGCCGCAGGGACCGTAGCCCTCGTAGGTGACGGACTCATAGTTATCGGTGTTGCCGGCACCCAGCGCCTTGTCGATGGTGCGCTTGATGTTGTCGTTGGGCATGTTGGCGGCCTTCGCCTTGGCGACGACGGTAGCCAGACGGGAGTTGTTGGCGGGATCGCCGCTGCCGCCCTGCTTGACAGCAACGATGATCTCCTTGGCGATCTTGGTAAAGGTCGCGGAACGCTTGGCGTCAGCCGCTCCCTTAGTCTTTTGAATATTGTGCCATTTGGAATGTCCGGACATAGTATCAGTTCTCCTTCATGCAGTATTGAATGACCTCGTGACAATGGGAGGTCGTTTTAACAAACTCAACCCCGGGAAACGCAGCGGAGAGACGTTCAATCACGGCCTGACACACCACATCCTCCGTGGGGAAATGTCCCGCGTCAATCAAGTTGATCTCCGTGGTATCCAGGAACTCATGGTATTTCAGATCCGATGTGACAAACGTATCACACCCCAGTGCGATCGCGTGACCGATATACTCGGCACACGCACCGCCGCCGACGGCAACGCGGTGAACGGGCTTTCCCCGGTCCGTATAGCGCGCGCCGCTGCATCCAAGTGATTTTACCACAGAACCAACGAAATCCACAAGAGGTATTTCACATTTTAATACCCCATATCGACCAATTTTTTCCGGTGAGAGAGGCAAAACAACGGAAAGGCCCAGTTTATCGGCCAAAACATCGTTGACGCCGCCCTCTGCCGCGTCAAGGTTGGTGTGCATACAGATGGCAGCGATGTTGTTACGAATGAGTCCGGTGAGAATACGGCCCTGTCTGTCATCTGTCCGCAGGGACTGCACCGGATGCCATGCACAGTTCATCACCGGATGGTGTGACACGATCAGCTGCGCGCCGAGGCGGATTGCCTCCTCCACCACCGGCTCCGTAATGTCCAGCGTCACCAAGGCGCGCGTGATAACGGCATCGGGATCGCCCACAAGAAGCCCCACATTGTCATATTCCATAGCCAATTCACGAGGTGCCCAGTCAAAGAGCACCTTCTCAATCTCACGAGCTGTGATCATGCAGTTTCTCCTTTCGCGCGGCGAGCGCACCGTATAAAGTCTCCAGACGCCGGATCTCCTCTATGGCCGATTCATTTCCCGATCGAGTCAAACCATCGATGCGGGTGCGAAGCCTGCTCATCTGCTGCGACAAATACATTCCGTATAGAGGATCCCCCTCCAGCATCACGCCGGCATATGCCTCCTCATCCGTCAGCTTTACGGTATTGCCGCCCGTTACAATAAAGATCGGGTAAAGAAAATCCTTGTCGAAAACAAGATGTTCTCCTGTAAAGCTATATCCCTTGTCAGTCAGCCATATACGCAGATATTCTGCCTTTGTCATCGGCTGAAGCAGCAGTGCAGTATTACCACTGGCCGTCCAGGGTGCGGCTTCCAATATGGCGGCGATGGTCTCACCGCCCATGCCGGCAATCACGATCACATCTGCCTCACCGGGGCAAAAACCGTCCAGGCCGGCGCAAAGCCGAAACTCCATTCGATTAGACATACCGCATTCAGCAGCAGTACGACGTGCATGTTCCAACGGCTTTGCATTGATGTCCGATGCAATAGCACGCGGGATTTTGCCATGTTGCAGCAGCCAGACAGGCAGATATCCGTGATCGGTGCCAACATCGGCAACAACCGCCCCCGGTGGGACAAGATCTGCCAGCATCCGGAGTCTCGGCTGCAGCGTCAATTCTCTGTGCTCCATGGGTTATACCTCCACTAACGGGGCAAAAGAGAACGCATACGGCAAAAGCCGTATGCGTTCCTGTGTGGTTACTTTGCGGCTTTGTTGGCTTCCTCGTTGACGATCTCCAGCAGCTTCTCGCAGTCCACACCGTGGACCGCGCAGGCCTCTTCCACAGTCTCGCCGCGGGAAGAGGGGCAGCCCAGGCAGTGCATGCCGATGGACAGGAAGATGGGAGCAGTCTGAGGAGCGACATCCAGAATATCGCCGATAATGGTATCCTTCTTGATTTCAATCATGGGAAATTACCTCCATATTTTGATTATCTATAACAGTTTAACCTGTAATATCAGCTATTTCAACAGAAAAAACATATTAAGGCTCACTGGGGATGAGAAGCGCACAAATCACATAGGCGACGATCCCCGTTAAGCTTGCGCAAAGGATGGCCCAAGCAATTCGGACCAGTGTAGGATCCGTATCCAAATACGCGGCAATTCCGCCGCAGACGCCTGCGATCATTCTGTTCTGTTTGCTTCGATAAACCTTCTTTTCCACGAAACCTCCCCCAGTTCGTCATTGAAAAGGCGGCGCATTGTTTGAACGCGCCGCCTCATCAGTCACATATTACCGGATTGCAGGAGATCAGCCGTTCTCGCGCATCTTGGCGAAGCAGTCGCTGCAGTACACGGGACGATCGGTCTTGGGCTCGAAGGGAACCTTGGCCTCGCCGCCGCAGTTGGCGCAAACAGCGGTGAAATACTCCCGGGGACCGCGGGCAGCGTTCTTGCGAGCGTCGCGGCAGGCCTTGCAGCGCTGGGGCTCATTCTGGAAGCCGCGCTCAGCGTAGAACTCCTGCTCACCGGCGGTAAACACGAACTCCTTGCCGCACTCCTTGCAAACTAAAGTCTTGTCTTCGTACATGATGTTACCCTCTCTTTGAGATAAATATATTGCGTCAGCTACTTGCTGATGTCGCCTAATTGCATTGCCACTTTTCGGCGAATCCTCTGAATGGCGTTATCCACCGATTTCGGCGGCTTGTTCACAGTTTCCGAGATTTCACGGCAGGTAAGTCCGTCCAAATAATACCCCAAAATCTTAACCTCAAAGTCGGACAACTGCTTTCGGACTTCTTCCAGCATAGCGGCGGCTTTTTCCCGTTCGATCATCAGCTCTTCCGGGTCAACCTGTGCGAAAGAGGCATTTGCGTCAAAGAGAGAGGGATTCAAGGGGACCGATTCATTCAAGGGTGAGTGTTTTTCGCTGTTGGCTGTTTTCAACGCAGTATAAATCCAGCGATGGATACAAAGATCCGCAAAGGTGAGAAAGGATGCGTACCTGTCGGAATCATACTCCCGGATGGCTTTCAGAAGGCCAAGCATACCCTCCTGAATAAGGTCATCGTTGTCGCCCCCGGCCAGAAAAAACGGCCGCGTGCAGGAGCGAACAAGGCGGAGATATCGGATCACCAGAAAATGCTCAGCCTGACTGCTCCCTTCGCGGGCAAGCCGGCAGAGCTCCTCATCGGCCAAACTCTCCAATCCGGTGCCATCAAAACATTCTGCGTTCAACATTATCATTATACCTACACAAAAAATAATTTGTCAAGCATTTATCAAATAAAATAATGCATTTTTCTGGAAATTATTGCGGATTTGTAAGGCCTTTTATGAAATCAGCCAGATCATTTGCCACCTGGGACGCCGTTTCCGTGGTTTTGGCCTCCACCATGACCCGGATCAGAGACTCCGTGCCGGAAGGGCGAATCAAAATCCGGCCGTTGTCACCAAGCTCCTCTTCCCTGTTATGCACCTGCTCCCACATGGATTCATCCGCCATGATCCGCTGTTTTGCGTCAGTCGGAACGGCAACATTCACCAGAATCTGCGGGTACTGCAGGCAGCAGGAGGCAAGCTCGGATGCCTTCTGCCCGGACTTTTTCAGCGCCTGCAGGAACTGCAGCGCCGTCAGCTCGCCGTCGCCTGTGGTGGCAAACTGGCGGAAGATCATGTGGCCGGATTGCTCGCCGCCGATGGCGTAGTTGTGCTCTACCATCTCCTCCAGCACATGGCGGTCACCCACGTCGGTGCAGATCAGCACCATGCCGTTCTTCTGGCAGAACTCGTGAAGGCCCAGGTTGGACATGACGGTACCCACCATGGTGCTGCCGGTGAGCTTGCCCTGACGGCGCAGCTCCGTGGCACAGACCGCCATAATCTTGTCGCCGTCGATGGTTCCGCCCTTTTCATCCACCAGAAGGCAGCGGTCGGCGTCACCGTCAAAGGCGATGCCCAGATCATATCCGCCGGAGACCACATGCTCGGCCAGCGAGCTCAAATGTGTGGAGCCGCAGTTGGTGTTGATATTGATGCCGTCAGGCTCGGCGTGGATAAAGTCTGCCTGCAGCGGCAGCATGCCGAAAAGCTGAGGTGCCGTGGCGGAGGCAGCGCCGTTGGCGCAGTCCACCACCACACGCAGGCCGCTGAGGTCGCAGTCCACAGTGGAGTAAAGGTGGTGGATATAGTCCTTTTTCATCTGGCGCATGCCGTGAAAGCGCGTACCGATCTCCCCTCTCGTCTTGACGGGTAGGTTGGCGTGGAAAAGGATCAGATCCTCCACTGCCGCCTCCATCTCGTCGGAGAGCTTATAGCCCTGGCCGTTGAACACCTTGATGCCGTTGTGCTCATAGGGATTGTGGGAGGCGGAGATCACGATACCGGCGTCGGCATGCTCCTGCACGGTGAGAAACGCCACGGCAGGCGTGGGAATGGTGCCAAAGGGCATCACGTCGCCGCCGGCGGAGCAGATGCCGGCCATCAGCGCCGATTCCAGCATATCGGAGGAGATGCGGGTGTCCTTGCCCAGCGTGATCACAGGCTTGTGCCCCAGTTTATCAGTCAATACAGCGGTAACGGCACGTCCTACGTGATAGGCAAGCTCAGCTGTCAGTGTCTCGCCGACCACACCGCGGATGCCGTCGGTTCCAAATAGTTTACCCATAAGTATTTCTCCTCTTCCCTGCTTACAGTTCCAGTTGTTCCTGTCCGAGATAGTCCATGTGCAGATGCTCATAGGCTTTGCGCGTCACACAGCGGCCACGGGGCGTGCGGGTCAGAAAACCGATCTGCATCAGATACGGCTCGTACACGTCCTCCAGTGTCACGGACTCCTCGCCGATGGTAGCGGCCAGCGTATCGAGACCGACAGGGCCGCCGCCGTAGTTTTCGATAATAGCGCGCAGCATACGCCTGTCAACGGGGTCCAGACCGAGGTAGTCGATCTCCAGCGCCTTCAGCGCGGCGTCTGCCACGTCGCGGGTAATGACGCCGTCCGCTTTGACCTGAGCAAAATCGCGCACGCGGCGAAGCATGCGGTTGGCAATACGGGGTGTTCCCCGGGAGCGGCGTGCGATCTCCATGGCGCCGTCGTCCTCGATATCCACACGGAGAATCCCGGCGCTGCGCCGCACGATCTGTGCAAGCTCCTGCGGTGTGTACAGCTCCAGCCGCAGCGTGACGCCAAAGCGATCCCGCAGCGGCGCGGAAAGCGAGCCGGCACGGGTAGTGGCGCCGATCAGCGTGAATTTGGGCAGATCCAGCCGGATAGAGTTGGCGGACGGTCCCTTGCCGATGATGATGTCGATGGCATAATCCTCCATGGCGGGATAGAGGATCTCCTCCACCGCGCGATTGAGCCGGTGGATCTCATCAACAAACAGAATGTCGTTTTCATTCAGGTTGGTCAGCAGAGCAGCCAGGTCGCCCGGCTTCTCAATGGCAGGGCCGGAGGTGATGCGGATGTTGACACCCATTTCCTGGGCGATAATGCCCGCCAGCGTGGTTTTTCCCAGACCCGGGGGTCCATGGAGCAGCACGTGGTCAAGGCTCTCTGTGCGCCTTCTGGCGGCTTCTATGAAGACAGAGAGGTTCTCCTTGGCCTTCTCCTGGCCGATGTATTCCTTCAGCGTATGAGGGCGCAGGGAGCCTTCGTTGGCGTCCTCGGACAGGAAGGTCTTGGCTACAATGGGTTCTTCGTAGATGTCGTTGCCGAAGTCGATGCTCAAGCCGATCCCTCCTTATCTCACCATCTGTTTGAGCGCCTGGCGGATGATCTCCTCCAAGGACAGCTTCTCCATGTCAATGCCCCGCAGCGCCGCGGTAATCTCCTGACTGCCGTATCCCAGCACCTGCAATGCCGCAGCAGCCTCCGACGCCTTGGTGCCAGTGCGCGGTACGGTCGTGTCCATGCCCGGAACGACAGTGATGCCGCCGATGCTCTGCTCCTTGGCCAGCTTATCCTTCAGTTCGAGAATAATGCGCTGGGCGATCTTCTTGCCGATGCCGGGCGCCGCCGTCAATGCCTTCTCATCCTCCGTGATGATGCTGGCAGCCAGGCCGGAGGGTGTTGTAGATGACAGGATGGACAGCGCGGCACGCGGGCCCACGCCGTTGACGCCCAGCAACATCTTAAAGCTCTTCAGCTCACTCTGGCTGGCAAAGCCGAACAGCTCCACCACATCGTCCTTGGCGTTGGTGTTGATGTTCATGTATGTATAGAGCCTGGCCTTCTCCCCCTTTTTCAGCTGGGAAAGGGTATAGTTGGTGGTGGCGCAGGCATAGCCCACGCCGCCGCAGTCGATAACGGCAAGATTGGCGTCGATCTCGGCCACCGTGCCGGACAGATAGTAGAACATATCAGACGGTCTCCTTTACGTTGGGATCGTGATGCCGCAGCAGGCTTGTGGCGCTGCGGGCGTGACAAATGGCAATGGCCAGGGCGTCGGCGGCGTCGTCCGGACGGGGCACCGACTTTAGCTTCAGCAGGCGGCGTACCATGTCCATGACCTGTTTCTTCTCGGCCAAACCATACCCGACAACAGCTTGCTTGACCTGCATGGGTGTGTACTCATAGATGGGGATATGCAGCCGCTCTGCTGTGTAGAGGATCACGCCGCGGCCGTGGGCGACAGCGATGCCGGTGGTGATGTTTTTGCTGAAAAACAGCTCCTCAATGGCCATCTCATCCGGTCGGAACAACTCAATGAGCTGTTCCAAATCTTTGCCGATCTGCACCAGCCGGGTAGCCAGCGGCAATCCCGCCTCCGTGTTGATAGCGCCGTACTGGACAAGCTGCTGACGGCCTGCCTCCACGTCGATGACGCCGAAGCCCACAATGGCCACACCGGGGTCAATCCCTAAAATCCGCATGAATGGGCATCCTCCACCTAATACTTGTTCACAGTATACCAAATGCAGGGTAAAATAGCAACACAAAACTGTCACGGTCATCTCCCCCCTCCCTGCAGATCAAAACAAGTGGATTGACGGATTGACAAACAGACTATATAATCTCATCAGTGAAAATCCAATTTGGGGAATCAGGAGGAATTCGTTATGTGGAATCGTAAGGAACTGAAAGCCCGCGGCAAATCCGCTTTCAAGGCCAACTACTGGCTGGCTGTGCTGATGGCCGTTATCCTTATGGCGGTTGCAGGCGGCGGAACAGGATTGGCAGGATCGGCCGGATCTGCCGGATTCAATGTCAATTACAATTTCGGCCAGAACGACGCTGACGAGAAGGACGCCATCCAGCTTGGCGAGTCCATCTCTGACATCACCGAGGATCCCACCGCCGTTTTCAACGAAATCAAAGAATCGGCAAAATCGGAAATCGATGGGGGCGCACTTGCTGCCATTATCGCCGTCGTTGTCGGCGTGGTGGCCGTTGCCGCGGCAGCATCCCTGGTGCTTCAGATCCTTCTGCTCAATCCCATTCAGGTGGGTTGTCAGTCCTTCTTTGTGCGAAACAGCGAGGGACAGGGTGCCATGGGCGATCTCGGCCGGGCTTTCAAGCCCAACTGGCGCGGAAACGTCAAAACCATGTTCCTGAAGGATCTGTTCCTGTTCCTCTGGGGCTTGCTGTTTTTCATTCCGGCCATTATTAAAGGCTACTCCTACCGGATGGTTCCCTACATTCTTGCCGATCACCCGGAAATGAGCGGCACCGAGGTCATCACCATGTCCCGTCAGATGATGAACGGCAGCAAGTGGCGCACCTTTGTGCTGGATCTCTCCTTCATCGGATGGTATCTCCTCTCCGCGCTTACACTGGGGATTCTGGGTATCTTCTACGTAGCGCCCTACAAGAGCTGCACAGACGCAGAGCTCTATCAGACGCTGAAGCACAGCATCCAGGAATAATCCGAACGCAATAATAGATAAGGCCCGTCGGTTCATTCACCGACGGGCCTCAGCTTGTCAAAAAAGCGGCTCTGCCGCTTTTTGGACAAGCTGCAGCGTTTTCCGAACTTTCAAAAAAGTTCGGAAAACGGGGATTAAAAAGCTGAAAGACACCCCTGATGGGTTTCTTTCAGACTATCTTCCTTTCCGAGATCCAACGCTTTACGGACTTTTTTGATAGTCTCAGGCCCGTCGGTTTATCAACCGACGGGCCTTTCTTTTTTGCTTATGCGCGGGGATGCGCTTTGATATAGACGTCCTTAAGCTGCTTCTTCACAACATGCGCGTAAATCTGGGTAGAGGAAATATCCGCATGGCCCAGCATCTCCTGGATGGAACGCAAATCGGCACCGTTTTCCAGCAGATGAACCGCAAAGGAGTGCCGAAGCATGTGAGGCGTGATATCCTTTTTGATCTCCGCCTGCTCCTGATAATACTTGATGATTTTCCAGAAGCCCTGGCGGCTCATCCGTTCGCCGTTCATATTGACGAACAGTGCCTGCTCATCGGGATCGGCAATGATCCTCGGACGGATATCACGGATGTAATCCTGCAGGGCGCGCACCGCAGTGGGATAAAGCGGAATGATCCGCTCTTTGCCCTTGCTGGTGCAGCGAATAAAGCCGGCGTCCAGGTTGACGTCATGGAGATCCAGGCCGATCAGCTCCGAAACGCGGATGCCGGTAGCGTACAGAATCTCCAGCATGGCGTGATCCCGGTAGCCCTTCTCATCCACACACTTGGGCTGATCCAGGAACAGCTCCACTTCCCTGTTGGTGAGAATCTCGGGGTATTTCCGCTCCACCTTCACAGAAGCGACGGTCTTGGCAGGGTTTGTTTTCATTGCGCCGCTGCTCACAAGATAACCGTAGAAGGACTTGATGGACGCCGTAGCGCGGGTGATGGTGGCGGGGGATTTTCCGAGGCCGTTCAGGTGAATCTGGTACGTGGTAATGTGATCCTTTTTCACCTTGCGCAGATCTGCGACGCCGCGCTCCAGCAGCCAGTCGCGGAACTGGTGAATATCCCGCAGATAGGAGCTGCTGGTATTGGCAGACGCATGCTTTTCATTTTCCAGATACAAACGGTAGGCCTCGACATAATCTGTCATAACCGGCAAACACTCCTTTCTAAAAGTGATGATTCAGAATCAGCGTAAATAAACGGGGCGAAAACGTGGCGTCAAGAATGCACCCGATCAGCAAAACAACAAAGCAGATGAGCAGCGGATAAACAGGCGGGCGTTCTGCCCTCTCGCGGACATGCAGGTCTTTGCGGCGATACATGATCTCTTTGAGACCACGGCCGGAGAGATAGAACACGCAGGGCAGGACAAACAGGCAGCGGATCCCCATCGAAACCAGGGAAAGCAGCGCACCGCCCCGGCCAAGCGCTTCTGTAAAGCAGCGAATGCTGAAAGCAAGAAGAAAGCCCTGACCGGCGACAAGAACCGGGATCAACCAAATGCCAAAAGCAGCAAAGCTTACAAGACAAACAGCTACCGGAAGACGAAAATACGCAAAAGCAACACCAGTGGCAGAAGCAGGATACCCGGCAGAAGCCACCCGGGAATAAGAAAGAAGATAATCAGAGAGCTCAACATGCTGATTATCCGAAACAAGCGCTCCGGCAATATAACCAAGTACCGCGCCGAATAAGAATACAGCACCGAAAAACAGGTTATCCGCCCGTATTCTTTTCAACGGATGCATCATGAACATCAAGCGCCGTGGACTTTTCAATACACTCACCTCGTAAAACCATATGATTATTACAAGGCGAATAGACGTGATATCCAAAGGTCGGTATCAAATAATATAGGCCAAACTACCCCAAATCGCAAGTTTTTTCTAAAAAAAACCACATTTTTGTCAATTATGTCAAAACGTTATGTTAATTATGTTATGTCAACTGCGCTAACCGATGTGCATTACCGCTTCTTCCCTGCCAAGATATAGGCCGCGCAAAAAATGACGGCAACAAGATATAGAATAGGCAGAGCTGTTTCCGGAATAAATGCCGGAAAGGCTCTGCCTTTCTGTTTCAAAAATACTTATTTGTGCAAAAATACAAATTTCGTTATTTTAACCATATCATTTTTATGTCACCGACGCTTCATCGGCCTTCTCTTTACGCCTGCCGTCTTTTTCCGCGCTGTGATCATGCCTGCAACCGACGCGCCCAGCAACGTAAACAGCATGGTTTTCCATCCTCCGTCAGCCAAGCTTACACCTCCGTACATGATCCACGCCGCAAGGATTGAAAGGCAGACCATGATTGCCGCTAAAATCAGGGCAATTTTCATTCCGCCGTTCTCTTTTCTGCCGGCCAGGATTCCTCCTGTTAATCCCGAGACCAGGTAGGTGCCGCAGACCCATCCCGTCATCGATTCCTGCGTCATCGTTCCCTTCACCAGCAGCCACGCTCCGATCACCCATAGAATCAGCAGAATTACCATTGATACGGCCATCGAAATCCAAAACTTCCTTTTCCGAAGTATGTCAACAACAGACATAAAGAAACCTCCCCGAATTTGCTCATCAGAGCATATTCGGAGAGGCTTGTCTCTATTCTCTTTTACTCCACAATGTTTTCGCCGCTCTCGGGCAGATCGTCTTCAGAGGGCTCCTTTGCCGCGTTCTTCCGGCCGGAACGCTGGGCGGCTGCCGCCTGATCATCCAGCGTGCCTACGTTGCCGATGGCGGACTTCACGAATTCCACGCGGACGCGATCCTCGCTGGTTTCAATGACAACGGTACGGTCGGTGATGGCGACGACGCGGCCGTACACACCGCCGATGGTGGTGATCCAGTCGCCCTTCTTCAGGTTATTGCGCATCTCCTCCGCCTGTTTTCTGCGCTTGCTTTCAGGGCGCATCACCAGGAAATACATGATGAGGATGATGAAGGCAAACGGCAGCAGCATGGTCAGCATGTTTCCGCCAGCAGCCAGATAAATTTGAGTGAAGTTCTGCAGCATAAGAAAACTCCTTTTGTAAATTGATGGTGTTATTATACACGCACTTGTACGGTTTGGCAAGGTTTTTTACATTGGCGTCAAATCTTCCGGGACAGTCGCTCGCTGTACATCTCGCGGAATTTGTCAAACGCGTCGTTGTCCAGACTCTCGCGGATCCGGCGGGCCAGCTCGTTGTAGAAATACAGGTTGTGCATTACGGCAAGGCGCATGCCCAGCATTTCCTCCGCCGCGAACAGATGGCGGACATAAGCCCTGCTGAAGCTGTGGCATACCGGGCAGTCGCACGACGGATCGATGGGGCCGTCGTCCAGCTTATATTTTGCGTTTTTGATGTTCAGTGTTCCCTGCCAGGTAAAGAGCTTTCCATGCCTTGCGTTGCGGGCAGGCATGACGCAGTCAAAGAAGTCAACGCCTCTTGCCACCGCCTCAATAATATTGGACGGCGTTCCCACTCCCATAAGATACCGGGGTTTGTCCTCCGGCATATAGGGCTCCACGGCGTCGATGATCTCATACATCACCTCTGTGGGCTCGCCGACCGCCAGGCCGCCGATAGCATAGCCGTCGCAGTCCAGCCTGGCAATCTCCTGCATGTGCCAGACACGCAGATCCGCATATGTGGCGCCCTGGTTGATACCGAACAGCATCTGTCCGGGATTCACCGTATCCGGCAGCGCGTTGAGCCGGTCATGCTCCGCCTTGCACCGCTCCAGCCATCGCAATGTGCGCTCGCAGGAGGCCTTAGCGTATTCATAGGGTGCAGGGTTCTCCACGCACTCATCAAAGGCCATGGCAATATCCGATCCCAAATTGGACTGGATGCGCATGCTCTCCTCCGGTCCCATGAAGATCCGGCGTCCGTCGAGATGAGAGGCAAAGGTGACGCCCTCCTCCTTGATCTTGCGAAGTCCGGCCAGAGAAAACACCTGAAATCCTCCGCTGTCCGTGAGGATCGGGCCATCCCAGCGCATAAAGCGGTGCAGTCCGCCCAGCGCGCGGATCACATCGTCGCCGGGCCGCAGGTGGAGATGATAGGTGTTGCTCAATTCGATCTGACATCCCAGCTCCTTCAGATCAAAGGCGCTTACAGCGCCTTTGATGGCGCCCTGGGTGCCGACATTCATAAAGACAGGGGTCTGCACTTCCCCGCCGTGTGCGCAGCGGAAAACGCCTCTGCGTGCCCTTCCCTGCTTTTTGATCACTCGAAACATGGACTGCTCCTTTTCCTGTAATAATTATCAATACCGGTTTTGTACTTTCTCCGCAAGGCACATGACGTCCCTGACGGCAGGCTGTGCGCCGTCGTCCGGAACGGCCTTACCGCACATTCTGCCGAAGACCCGGTGCTGATCGGATACCGGCAGCTTGGCGCAGCGATCCGGCGCAGGGATATGATCCATCTCAAAGCGGCCGTCCGGCGACGTGAACTTTCACGGATCCAAATTCTCTGTTCCATCACATCGCCTCTTCTTTTGTTCAGATTGTACTACAAGATGTGAAAAAAATAAAGAGTCTCTCTCGATTTCGTCCTCTTTTGATCCAGCTGATTCCCGCCTGCAAAAGAAGATCCGCGGAAGTAATCCTCCGCGGATCCTCAATCATTTTGCGATCCTATTCAATTATCTCAGCGGCGGTCATTTTGTGGGTTTGCGTCTGCGCATGATAATGATTACTGCGGCCAGAGCAGCCAGAGATGCTCCCGCCAGCACGAACAAAAGCGTGGGGTTAAAGCTGTCGCCCGTAGGAGGCGTATAGATGTTTGTGATGCAATACCCGTCAACGGAAGAGCTGTAGCCGCTCACCGGCTCCTCCGTAACGGTATAACTGATCTCGGCGCCACCCTTATACTTTGGTAAATCCTTGAACACATGTGTCCAATTGCCGTCTTTGTCCGGGGTGATTATAACTGTGCGGATGATCTCGCCGTCTGCCAGCAGATTCACGGTGATGCTGTCCGGCCTGCTGTTGTACTTGTTGTCGGAGTCAACCCAGATTTTTTCAACCTTGATGTCGACAGCACCGGGAACATGACGGTTGGTCAGTGAATAACCATCGATCTCGGTCATGTATGCCTCCACCGCATCCTCGGTGACGGTATAGACGATCTCAATGCCGCCGTCACGATATTTGGGCAGGCCGGTGAAGGTGTAGCTCCATTCGCCGTTCTCATCGGGTCTGACGCTGACGGTCTGCACGGTTTCACCGTCAGCCAGCAGATTCACGGTGATGCTCTCGGGACGCAGACCGTCCTGATTGTCGGCGTCGTCCCAAACCTTGCGGATCTCTATTTCCGTGGTCTCCGGCTCATGGGTGTTGAGAATGTCAAATGCCGTGACATCCGTTTCGTATTCCGCTACCGGCTCTTCCGCAATGGAGTAGACAATCTTTATGCCGTCCTGATAGATCGGCAGATCGGTAAAGGTATACGCCCAGTTGCCGCCCTCATCCGGCGTGATCTCAACCGACCGAGCAATCACACCGTCAGCCAGCAGGTTCACCGTGATCCTGTCGGGGCGCAGCCCATCGCGGTTATCATCATCGTCCCAGGTCTTGGCAACCGGAATGTCCACCGTGCCGGGTACATGCCGGTTTGTAATAGTGAAGCCGTTGATCTCCGTTCTGTAGGAGGCGACCGTCTCCTCGGTGACGGTATAGACGATCTCAATGCCTCCGTCGCGGTATTTGGGCAGATCGGTAAAAGTGTAGCTCCAGTCGCCGTTCTCATCCGGCGTCACGCTGACGGTCTGCACGGTTTCGCCGTCAGCCAGCAGATTCACGGTGATGCTCTCGGGACGCAGACCGTCCTGATTGTCGGCGCCATCCCAAACCTTGCGGATCTCTATTTCCGTGGTTTCCGGCTCGTGGGTGTTGGTGATGCCGTATCCCTCGATCTCGGTGCCGTATTCGTCCACTGCGTCCTCGGTGACAGTGTAGACGATTTCGACGCCGCCGTCACGATACTTTTGCAGATTCGCGAAGGTGTAGCTCCAGTCACCGTTTTCGTCGGGCGTTACCGTTGCGGTGTCGATCTCCTTACCGTCGGCAAACAGGTGGATGACAATCTGGTCGGGACGGACGCCATCGCGGTCATTATCATCATCCCAAGTCTTAGTGACAGGAATATCGATCAATTGATGGTTGATAATGCTGTAGCCATTGATTTCTGTATCATACTTTGTTACAGGATCCTCAGTAACGGTATATACGATCTCCTGTCCATCGTCGTTGAACTTGGGATGGTGGTTGAACGTATAACTCCAGTTACCGTTTACATCAGGCTCGACAGTCGCACTGTCGATTTCTGTTCCGTCGGCAAACAGATGAACCGTAATACTTTCGGGACGCAGTCTGTCCTTATTGTCGGCATCGTCCCAAGTCTTATGGATCTCAATCTCGGTTGTCTGACGCACAGATACAGTTGCACGAACGGGAGGCGCGGTAAATGCAGAAAGCAGGCACTGGTCTACATCTGTATTGTTGGGTGCCCAGTTCTCGGGGTAGTAAATATACAGATAATAATCAGCCGGGTGACTTTCACATTCGGTTTTACCGATCAGTTTGTAGTACGCCTCTCTGTAAGCGGGGTATTCGGTATTGAGGTTATTTTTTTCGTGCGATCTTTTCGCATGATTAATGACGGAACCCCAAACAGTACCGTTGGGATATGCCGCATTGCCATCATCATCAAACGATCGAAAACACATGGGATCCGTGTAGCTCTTGATCGCAATGTATGTGATATAACGCGTCTCAACCTCATCCAGGCCAAACAGGGCTCCGCACTCTTCGCTGTGATAAATGGCAGCCAGCACATGATCGTACAGATCCTGTTCGCTAATATCATCGCTCTTGTTCAGCGCATAAGTGTAGAGCAGCTCGGGCGTGGTCACCAGCATCTTATACCGGCTGTCCGCCGTGGGGTTCTTCAGGCCGTGGTTGAAGCAGTAGGCCACCGTGCCGTCGCTGAGGTTATAAAGCTACAAACCGACGTGGTTGGGGGTTGCTGCAGATATTGGTATGATCGTGATCGTAGGTGACCGTTCCGACGTAATCGGTTGCCTGTTCCGCCTCATTGGGAATGACTCTGATGCCGATCTCATTTCTGTCGGCCGTGTAGCCCTCGGGCAGTTGGATGTTCTCAACAAAATAGGAGCCTTCCTTTAAGAAAACCGTGTGATCTGACGAGTCGGTGTTCCATGTATCCAGAACGCCGTTCTCTGCGTCAGAGAGCTGCACAACAGCACTGTTCACCGGAGCGCCGGACTCGTCGACCACAGAAATCTGAATCGGTTTCTCGATCTCAGGTGCGGCAGGAGCTCCTTCCTCGGCCATCGCCGTGACGGATAGGGAAAACAGCAATGCAAGCACACACAGAATACTGATCAGCTTTTTCATAATTCGTCCCTCCTAATCTCTCTTCTCATAACCCGACCGCATTTACTGTATCAAGCTATCTAATTAAAGTATTATATTCCCAGCTTTGCAAGTATCAATCCGCTACATTGTTAATTTCTTCACCGTGCTGGAACAGTGTGAGTTACAGATTGATTTCCGTCCAATTTTGTGCTTTAATAAAGTAGATTGTCCCCCGCAAAACAATGACAAAAGGAGATATTCAGAATGCGAAAAGTGTCATCCTGCCGAAGAGCGTTCAGCATCGCACTGATTGTTGCGCTGATCTGCTCTTTGATCGCCCCTCCTGCCTACGCAGTCAACCTGTCCTCCAACCGGGAAACACAGGTTCTGTATGAGGAATCCGCTCCTTCCGGTACGGTTATTACACCGGAATCGGATCCAGTGGATTTTGAGCCCGTTGATCATGCATTGACGGACAATGTTCGTGTTTCCATCGAACTGGAAGATCCCGGCACGCTTGACGCGGGCTTCGCCATGGACGGTATTGCCAAAAACGGCACCGCCGTTACATACCGTGAGAATCTCATGGCAAATCAGCAGGCCGTTGCCTCCCGCATCAGTTCCGCTGTCAGCGGCAAGCTGAACGTCAAGTGGAACATCACCCTGGCAGCCAATATCATTTCCGCCGAGGTGCGCTACGGCGATCTGGACGCCATTCGCAGCGTGCCCGGCGTCAAGAGCGTGTTCCTTGAGAACCACTATGACGCGCCCGTTGTGGAAAAGAACGAAGCTGCGGAGCCCAACACCTCCAATTCCTCCGTCTACATGGTAGGCGCTGCCGAGAGCTGGGCTGAGGGCTATACTGGCGCAGGCTCCCGGATCGCCATCATCGACACCGGTCTGGATACCACCCACCAGTCTGTGAATGAGGACGCCTTCAACTACGCCATCTCTCAGACCGGGAAAACCGTGTCCCTCTTTCAGCAGAGCGATCTTTCCGCCGTGCTGACTCAGCTCAACGCCTACACCGAGCAGTCCACCAAGCCCACAGCAGCACAGCTCTACCGCTCCGTCAAGATCCCCTACGGCTTCAACTACATTGACAGCGCTTACTACACTCAGATCGACCACACGAACGACACCCAGGGCGAGCACGGCTCCCACGTGGCCGGTATCGCCGCCGCCAACCGCTACATCAAGAGCGGCAGCTCCTACGTGGACGCCGCCTCCGCGGTCCATGCCGTGGGCATGGCTCCCGACGCCCAGCTCTTCATCATGAAGGTGTTTGGCGCAGCAGGCGGCGCTTACGACTCCGACTACATGGTCGCCATCGAGGACGCCATCCTTCTGGGCTGCGACGTGGTGAACCTGTCTCTCGGCTCTGCCTCGCCCGGATTCGTCTACTCCGACACCTATCAGGCCATTATGAACAAGCTGGCCAACGCCTCTGCCAACACCAAGCTGGTGGTGTCCATCTCCGCAGGCAATGCCGGCGCTTTTACCGATGAGCTGACCACCGACCTCTACATTGAGGACGTGAGCATGCACACCGGCGGCAATCCCGGTTCCTTTATCAACAGCCTGTGCGTGGCCTCCGCCGACAACGTGGGCGTCACCGGCACGCCCATGGTGTTCAACGCAGGGCAGCGGGTCTTCTACACCGAGACCGATTCCACCGGCGCCAAGCTGATCACCGTTGCCGGCTCCTACAGCTACGTCTATATCGACGCTGTGGGCAATGCCGATGATTACAGCGCTGTCAATTCCGCTGCCTCTTTGAGCGGCAAGGTCGTGATCGTGAATCGCGGCTCCATCAGCTTTGCGGACAAGGGCAACAACCTGAAGTCCTATAACCCCAAGGCGCTGGTGGTGGCCAATAACGATACCGGCACGGTGAATATGGCCCTGGACGACTACACCGGCACCTTCCCCATGGTGGCCATCACCCAGGCGGACGCCAACACCATCAAGGCGGGCTCCACCGCCCACACCGCCGGTTCCATCACGTATTACACCGGCACCGTGCAGGTCACCGCGACCATGATCTCCGAGAAGGAGACCGACAACGCCGAGATGAGCAGCTTCTCCTCCTGGGGTGTTCCCGGCGCGCTGATCATGAAGCCCGAGATCACCGCTCCCGGCGGCAACATCTACTCCATCTTCGGCACCAACAAGACCACCTCCGGCGGAACCGCCGGCGGCTCGGACCAGTATGAGCTGATGTCCGGCACCTCCATGGCCGCCCCCCACGTGGCAGGCCTAACCGGCACGCTGGCACAGTACATGCGTGAGAACAACGTCTCCGTCTCCGGCCACACCACCCGTCAGTTGGTCCAGAGCCTGCTGATGTCCACCGCTGTTCCCATGCACGAGGGCAGCGCGGACGGCCCCTATTATCCCATCCTGCGGCAGGGCGCCGGCCTTGTGAACGTCCACCAGGCCATTCACGCCACGTCCGCTATCTTCATGGGTCCCGACGCCACCGGCGCTTATGCTGACGGCAAGGTCAAGGCCGAGCTGGGCGACAAGCCCGCCCGCTCCGGCGACTATACCTACAGCTTCGAGATCCGGAACATGGCCGCCCAGGCCCAGACCTACAACCTCACCACCGACCTGTTCACCCAGGATCGCTACGAGGAGGACGGTCACGCCTTCATGTCCCCCTCCACCACGGCGCTGAACTGGAACGTGAGCTATTCCACCGGCAGCTCCGTGACGGTCCCTGCCGGCGGCTCCCAGACCGTTACCGTGACCATCTCCATCCCCGCTGATATGACGGCCTTCGACGTCCTGTATCCCAACGGCGCTTACGTGGAGGGATATACCTTCGTGGAGAGCACAGCCACCACAACGGACGGCGCCAGGCTGGACGTCCGCCACTCCATCCCCATCCTGGGCTTCTACGGTTCCTGGACGGATCCCTCCATGTTCGACAACATGTCCTACGTGGACGGCCTGTACGGCGAGAACCGCACCCCCTATTCCGGCAAGTCCGACACCAACTACATGACCTACCAGACCCACGGCACCACCAGGAAGTTCCAGGGCAACCCCTACATGGTGGAGACGCCCTTCCCCACCGACCGTCTGGCCATGAATTCCGCGGACTACGTCAACAGCTTCACCTATAACCTGATCCGCTCTGCCGGCGCCACCGGCTTTGCCGTGTCCAAGCTGGACACCAACGGCCGGGTCTCCAGCGTCCTGAAGGCCAACGTCACCGGCACCAACGTGCTGGGTATGTGGTACTACCAAAGCAGCTCCGCCTGGCAGAACACCGCCACCAGCACCTATACGCTGAACCAGACCCTTGCCTCCTGCGGCCTGGCTGCAGGCGACCGCTTCCGGATCGGCTTCTACGCCATCCCCGAGTACAACGCCATGCAGGTGAACAGCGACATTACCGCCTCCGGGGCAGGTCAGCTCACCGCCGGCACCTTCAAGAATCTGCTGCTCCAGAACACCCTGGGCAAGGGTGCCATGATCGGCTATGATCTCACCGTGGACGACCAGGCGCCCGAGATCGTCGGCGCCTATCGCAACGGCAACCAGGTCACCGTCACCGTCCGGGACGACCACTACATTGCCTGCCTGGGCCTGTCCAACTCCACGGGCAAGACCTTCTATCAGCAGATCATTCCCGAGCAGACGGAAGAGGGTCAGGCCATCGTTTACACCTTCGACGTCAGCAGCGTGACCGGTGACTTCTACGTCTTCGCCGGCGACTACGCCTGCAATCAGACCCTGGTCCAGCCCACCACGCTGCAGCATACCGTCACCGCAGTTTCCTCCGACGAGAGCCTGGGTACGGTTTCCGTCAGCGGTTACACCGTACTGGCCCAGCCCATCGAGGGCTATTACGTCTCCGGCGCGGAGGTCATCTCCGGCACGGCCACCTGTGAGATCAACGGCAACGTCATCTCCGTCAATCCCACCAGCGACTGCACCATCCGGGTCACCTTCAGCCCCAAGCCGATTGTGACCGTGCGCTATGTGGCAAACGGCGTGGAGGAAGAGACCGTCACCTGCTACATCCAGGATACCATCACACTGAAGGATTCCATCGCCAACACCGCCGCCGGCTACACCTTCGCCGGCTGGGTGAGCTCCACCTTCGGTGAGACCACCGAGACTCCCTCCTATTACGCGCCCGGCGCCGCCTACACCGTTCCCGGCGATGTGACGCTGTACGCGCTCTACACCCGCCACGAGGGCGCCGAGGGCGTGACCTATGAGCTTTGCACCGCTCTGCCCGAGGAGCTGATCGGCAACTACGTCATCACCTCCGCAGCGGACACCAGCGGCTACATGATGCTGAACTACAACGGCGGCTATAACTACAATTCCAGCGCCATGGTTCTGCTCTCCTCCTCCGGCGCGACGCTGACCGGCACGACCCTGACCAACGTTCAGAGCGACGCGGTCTTTACCGTTCAGGCCAGCAACGCCGATCCCGGCAAGTACAACATCCTGCCCTACACCATCAACGGCACCTATCTGGCGGATAAGTCCACCGGCCTCGGCGTCAACACCTACGACAACGACAGCACCCAGTGGCGCTTCTCCTGCACCGATGGCAGATTCTATATCTCCTCGGATTCCTACGACTACATGAACCTGGCTCTGATCAAGCCCTACTACTCCGATCCCTATTTTGGCACCCAGCGCACCAGCAGCAGCACGGGCGTCAATCTCTGGAGAGAGCAGCCTGCCGGCCTGGATTACTTCACCACCAATCCCGTTAGCGACGATCACGACCATGAGATGACCTTCGTTCCCGCTGTGGAGCCCACCTGCGGCGCCGAGGGCCACAGTGCCTATTACCACTGTGAGCTGTGCGGCAAATACTTCTCCGACGCCGCCGGTGAGAACGAGATCACCCTGGCCGATACTGTGATCCCCGCCACCGGCAATCACACCTTCGGCGCCTGCACCTCCAACAACGACGGCACCCACACCCATACCTGCACGGTTTGCGGTACCGTGGAGACCGAGGACTGCAATTATGAGGATACGGTGATCGAGCCCACCGAGACGGCCCAAGGCTACACCGTACATACCTGCATCTACTGCGGCTACAGCTTTGTGGACAGCTACACCGCTCCCATCGGCCAGACCCTTACCGTCACCTTCCTGGTGCCTGCCGGCGTGGCCGCTGTGGCGCCCATGACCTGCCAGAACGGCGGCAGCATCACCCTTCCCACCGCCGAGGCTCCCGAGGGCTACACCTTCCTGGGATGGGTCGTGGACGAATATGACAACGTGGAGGAAAAGCCCGCCGAGATCCTCAAGGGAGAATACGCCCCCGCCGAGAACATTACCCTCCGCGCCCTGTACACCTACTCCGTGGGCGGCAGCGGCGCCACGGCCTTTGAATTGGTCACCTCCACCCCCGACGACTGGACCGGCCGCTACGTGGTGACCCACAAGAAGGAAACCTCCAACACCTATTACGTGCTCACCGGTCTGAACGCAGGCATCAACTACGAGAGCTCCGCTGGCCAGGGCGGCGCAACCAAGTTCACTGAAACCGGGATCAGTCAGGACGGCACCAAGCTTACCGACGTCAGTGAGCTGTACATCTTTGAGGTTGAGGCACAGGGAAGCGTTTACTCCTTTAAGAATGCCTCCACCGGATCCTATCTGGATTACATCAGCTCTTCCCTCTATTCCAGTGCTGCCTACTCAAGCACCGCGAAATGGAATCCCAGCATCAACGCCAGCGGCAACGCCGTGCTGAACAATCCCAACGGCGGTACGACCTGGAATACCATCGGCCTCAACGGCAGCGGACGCTTCGCTATGGTCCGCTCCACCGACTCCAGTGTTGCCAATATGTACATCTGGAAGGAGACCGCTGCCGGCACGCCTTACTACACCACCGTCATCGGAGAACCTGCCCACGAGCACACTCCCGGCGAGGCTGTGAAGGAGAACGAGGTTGCTCCTACCTGTACCGAGCCCGGCAGCTACGATCTGGTCGTGTACTGCTCCGAGTGCGGTGAGGAAATCAGCCGCGAGACCGTGACTGTTCCCGCCTCCGGCCACAGCTGGGGCGCTGCCGTGTACACCTGGGCCGAGGACAACAGCACCGTGACGGCTGTGATCATCTGCAAGAACGATCCGGATCACA